>NZ_JBWKPU010000022.1:0-107204 GCF_059418405.1 Pseudomonas sp. GW821-FHT09A09 | reverse complement strand
CCCCCCCCCCCCCCCCCCCCCCCCCCCCCCCCCCCCCCGGGCTCCTACAGGGTGTACAACCTTGGATGGAGAGGATTGTATGGGCCAATGGCTCGATAGCATTACCGGCTGGCTGACCCTGAACCCCGAATGGCTGGCGGTGGCGGTCTTCATCGTCGCTTGCGTGGAGTGCCTGGCCATTGCCGGGCTGATCGTGCCAGGCACGGTATTGTTATTCGCCATTGCCGCCCTTGCCGGCAGCGGCGCGCTGTCCTTGAGCGAAACCCTGCTGCTGGGTTTTCTCGGCGGGTTGTTGGGTGATGCGGTGTCCTACTACCTGGGGCGACATTTCCATCAGAACATCCGGCGCCTGCCCGGCTTGCGCCACCACCCCGAATGGATGAACAGCGCCGAAACCTACTTCCACAAATACGGCATCGCCAGCCTGCTGGTCGGGCGCTTCATCGGCCCGCTGCGGCCCATGTTGCCCATGGTGGCCGGCATGTGCGACATGCCCTTCCCCCGTTTCGCGGCGGTGAGCATCGTTGCGGCGGCGGGCTGGTCGGTGGCTTATCTGCTGCCGGGCTGGGCGACCGGCGCTGCGTTTCGCCTGCCGTTGCCCGAGGGTTTCTGGCCCGAGGCCGGCATCGTTGCGGCCTGTATCGCGGTGGTAGTGGGACTGAGCCTGAACAGCAGCCTGCGCGGCCATCGCCGCGCCACGCTGTGGATTGGCTGCGCCAGCCTCGCCGTGTTGATCACCCTGTTTATCGGCTACCCCCACCTCAATGACTTCGACCAAGGCCTGAGCGCCCTGGTGCAAGAACACCGCAGCCCCTGGCTGGACGAAGTGATGGTGCGCATCACTCAGCTGGGTGAGTTCAAGAAGATGTTCGTGGCCAGCGCCGTATTCACCGGCCTGCTGCTACTGGCGCGGCAATGGCGCCATGCGCTGTTTGTCGGCGCGACCCTGGCCGGTTCAGCGCTGATCAACACCGGGACCAAGCTGTTTTTCGCCCGTGGCCGCCCGGAAATCCTCACCGACCCGCTGACCAGTTTCAGCATGCCCAGCGGTCACGCCTCCGGCGCGTTTGCGTTTTTCCTGGCGCTGGCCGTACTGGCCGGTCGCGGGCAACCCATCCGGCTGCGCCTGACCTGGATGCTGCTGGGCTGTATCCCGGCGGCCTTCATCGCGCTGTCGCGGGTCTACCTCGGCGCCCACTGGCCCACGGACATCCTGGCCGGCACGCTGCTGGCGATGACGGTGTGCGCGTTCAGCCTGGGCGTGAGCCAGTATCGAAGCCCGCTGCCGGCCCTGTCGCAAAAAACCTGGTGGCTGCTGTTGCCGGCACTGGTCGCCGTGATGGGGTTCATCGCGTTTACCGGCACGCCCCACGCCCTGCTGCGTTATGCCTATTAAGTGAACAATTCGCCCTGCAACTCATCGAGCAGCATCTGGATCGCATCCAGGCGCTGCTGTGGGTCGTCGAGTTGCAGCAGGTCGATCTTGTCGGCCTCGGTGAACGGCAGCAGATACGCCAACTGATTGCCCAAGGCTTGCTGCCCGTCGGCATGGGCGTCCATGTCCAACGAGGCCACCATCGGGTGCTCCGCCAGGGCCTGGAGCAACGCCAGCAGGTCGGCGTCCTCTTCTTCCAGCGGCTGGTCCGGCAGTTCTTCGAGCCATTGCACCTCGGCGACCAGCAGTTGGTCCTTCTGCACGCCGGCGTCGCGCACACGAAAACGCCGCCCGCCTTCGACACGAATACCCAGCAGGCCGTTGTCCTGTTGCTTGAAATCACGGATCAGCGCTTCGCAGCCGATCAGCGCGTAGCCATCCGGGGCCGTGCCCACTTCGTTGCCGTCGAGGATGCACACCACGCCGAAGCTTTCGCCCTTCTTCATGCAGCGCGCGACCATGTCCAGGTAGCGCGCTTCGAACAGTTGCAGGTCGAGGGTGCAACCCGGGAACAGCACGGTGTTGAGCGGGAACAGCGCCAGACTCATAAAGGTTTCCTTCAAACCCGGATTAAACGATCACCGACACAGCCAACGGCAGGAACACCGCCGTGGCCACGCCCATCAGACTCATCGCCAGCGCGGCAAAGGCGCCGCATTCTTCACTCTCTTGCAGGGCCACCGAGGTGCCGACGGCGTGGGCCGTCATGCCCAGCGCCATGCCGCGCGCCTCAGGGCTGTGCACGCCCAGGCGCGACAGGTAGGCCGGGCCGATCATCGCACCGATCACGCCGGTGATCAGCACAAACACCGCCGCCAACGCAGCCACGCCGCCGATCTGCTCGGCCACCAGCATGGCAATCGGCGAGGTCACCGACTTGGGCGCCATGGTCATCAACATCATGTGTTCGGCGCCAAACCACCAGCCCAACAGCACACACAGCCCGGTGGCCAACACCCCGCCTACCACCAGCGTAGTAAAAATCGGCCAGAACAATTGACGAATGCGCCGCAGGTTCAAGTAAAGCGGCACGGCCAGGGCCACGGTCGCGGGGCCCAGCAGGATGCCCATGATCTCGGTGCTCTTGCGGTACTCGGCGTACGTCAGGCCACAGCTGACCAGCACACCGATCACCAGCAGCATGGACACCAGCACCGGTTGCAGGAAGATCCAGCGGGTTTTCTCAAACGCCGCCAGCACCAGTTGATAGGCGCCCAGGGTGATGCCGATGCCGAACAAGGGGTGATGAATCACGGCGGTCCACGCACCCTGCCAGTCGAAGATCATTGATCCTTCTCCTTGCGCTTGACCATCTGCTGCATCAGCACGCCGACAAAGCCCATGGCGATCACCAGCGACAGCACCAGCGCACCGACGATGGCCCAGAAGTCCGCCGCGATGTCCTTGGCGTACACCATCACCCCAACCGCAGGTGGCACCAGCAGCAGCGGCAGATAGCGCAGCAAGCTGCTGGCCGCCAGGCTCAGGGGCTCGCCGACTTCGCCCTTCCAGATCAGAAAGCCCAGCATCAGCAGCAGCCCGATAATCGGCCCCGGCAAGATGGGCAACAGCAAATGGTTGATCGCCGTGCCGATCAATTGAAACAGCACCAGCCAGGTCAGGCCACGTAGCAGCATCCGTTCTTCCCCCTCGAAACGTCCCGGCATTATAAGCACGCCCGCCCTATGCTCAGGCATTCGCCAAAAGCATGGTGGCTTGACCGGGCGGGGTGCCCATGATGATCTAAGATGGATTTCGCACACCTATAAAAACCGATGAACCAAGGAGAGTCGCAATGCCCTATGTACCTGTAGCGCAGCTCAAAGATTATGTCGGCA
Organism: Pseudomonas sp. GW821-FHT09A09; assembly: GCF_059418405.1. Lineage (NCBI taxonomy): Bacteria > Pseudomonadati > Pseudomonadota > Gammaproteobacteria > Pseudomonadales > Pseudomonadaceae > Pseudomonas > Pseudomonas sp. GW821-FHT09A09. The sequence goes on along the minus strand of NZ_JBWKPU010000022.1, from coordinate 103,931 downwards.
AGGAACTGGGACGTTCCGAATGGCTCACCATCGACCAGGCCCGTATCAACCTGTTCGCAGAAGCCACTGGCGATCATCAGTTCATCCACGTCGACCCGGTCAAGGCCGCGCAAACGCCGTTTGGCAGCACCATCGCCCACGGTTTCCTGTCGCTGTCGCTGATGCCCAAGCTGATGGAAGACATCCTGATCATGCCCGAAGGCCTGAAGATGGCGGTCAACTATGGCCTGGACAGCGTGCGTTTCATCCAACCCGTGAAAGTCAATTCCAAGGTCCGCCTGAACGTCACGCTCACTGACGTCACCGAGAAAAAGCCAGGCCAATGGCTGTTCAAGGCCACCGCTACCCTGGAAATCGAAGGCCAGGAAAAACCGGCTTACATCGCAGAGTCGTTGTCACTCTGCTTCGTGTAACGCCCAGCCCCCCGTAGGAGCTGGCTTGCCAGCGATAAACGCAGCGACGCTGCATCGCCGGCAAGCCGGCTTCTACAGGTGAGTGGCGGGGCAAAATCCTCGCCACAATGTATGTAAATTTATGTATGAATCTCGCAGCTGCGGCATACTCGGCGCTCAATTATCCGGATCCCGCTATGCGCCCACTCGCTCCTCTTGCCCTTGCCCTGTTGCTCACCGCTTGCGGAGACGGCGAATCGCTGTTGCCGCCCGATGCGCGCCTGCCCGACGGCGGCCGCTACCGGGGCGATGTGGTCAACGGTTTGCTGCAAGGCCAGGGCCGGGTGGACTACCCCAACGGCAGTTGGTACGCCGGCCAGTTCGATAAGGGCCAGTGGCACGGCCAGGGCGAATGGCATGGCAGCAACGGCGAGGTCTATAAAGGCCAGTTCCAGCAAGGCCTGTTCGACGGCCAGGGCAGCCTGACCACTTCGGGCAGCAGCTATGTGGGCGGCTTCAAGAACGGTCGACGCAATGGCGAAGGCACCCTCAAGGAAGGGGCGATGACCTATCGCGGCGAGTTCAAGGACGATCAGTATTCCGGCCTCGGCCGCCTGGAGCTGGCCGACGGCAGCCAGTACCAGGGCCAGTTCGCCCACGGCAAGCCCAATGGCGAAGGCCAGCGCAATGACGACAGCGGCAACCAGTTCAGCGGCCACTTTGTCGATGGCCAGCTTGAAGGCAACGGCACGTTCAACAGCGCCGATGGCGACATCTATGTCGGCCAGTTCAAACAAAACCAGCTCAACGGCAAGGGCCGCTACGAAAACGCCGACGGCGACGTGTGGATCGGCCAGTTCAAGGAAGGCGCCCTCAGCGGCAAAGGCGAGTTGATTGGCATCGACGGCAGCCACTATGTGGGCCAATTCAGCGATTGGCGCTTTACCGGCGAAGGCCGCCTGAACCTTACCGACGGCAGCTTCTATATCGGCGGTTTCGACAGCGACAGCTACCAAGGCAAGGGCACCCTGGTGCTCACCGATGGCACGGTGCAAGCAGGCACCTGGGTCAATGGCATGCGCGTGCGCGATGCCGACGGCAAGCTGCTGCCCGATCCGCTGGAAACCGGAATACTGGCTCAAGGCCGCCTGTTGGAGGCCGCCCTCGCCGCGGTGCCTCCGTCCACCCCTGCTGTCGAGCTGTACACCCTGGTGCTGGCCGGTGATGGCAAGCAAAGCGTGTTCCTGCGCGAAGCCGATTACGTCAGCAACATGCTCGCCACCCGTTTTGGTGCGCGTGGGCAGATCCGCCTGGTCAACCACCGCGACCATATCGCCGACCGCCCCCTCGCGACCCGCGAAAGCCTGCGCCGCGCCGTGCAAACCCTGGCCGAACGCACCGGCCCGGAAGACCTGGTGTTCATTTATATGACCAGCCACGGTACTCACGAACACGAATTGGTGCTGGACCAGCCACGCATGGAGCTGGCCGACCTGCCCGCCGATGAGCTGGCCGCCGTGCTCGCGCCGTTGAAGAACCGCGACAAGATCATCGTGATTTCCGCCTGCTACTCCGGTGGCTTCATCCCGGCGCTTAAAGACGAGCGCACCCTGATCATGACCGCCTCCCGCGCCGACCGCGTGTCCTTCGGCTGCTCCGAAGAGGCAGACTTCACCTACTTCGGCGACGCCCTCTTCGCCCAAGCCTTCAACCAGACCGACGACTTGCAGCAAGCCTTCAAGCTGGCGCAGCAGCACGTGGCCGAACGCGAACAGGCGGACAACTTCGAAGCCTCCGAGCCGCAGATCTGGGCCCCCAAGGGTGTGATCGCCCATTGGCAACTTTTACGCAAACAGCAGGCACGAAAGGCGCTCGAAAGCGTCTCAATGAATAGCAAGGAAGCCAAAGGCAACTAAGCTGAACTGTGTAACAAGGGGGAAACACCATGTACCTGACACCTCAGCATATCCTGCTCGCTGGCGCCTCCGGCCTGACCGGCGAACACCTGCTCGACCGCCTGCTCAACGAACCCACGGTGACCCGCGTACTGGCACCAAGCCGCAAGCCGCTGGCCGAACACCCGCACCTGGAAAACCCGGTGGGCGACCCGGCGGTCTTCCTGCCGCAACTGAGCGGCCGCGTGGACATTGCCTTCTGCTGCCTGGGCACCACCATCAAACAAGCGGGCTCTGAAGAAGCGTTTCGCGCCGTGGACCTGGACATGGTCGTGGCCTTTGCCAAGCGCGCACGGGAAATGGGCGCACGCCACCTGATCGTGATCAGCGCGATTGGCGCCGATCCGAAATCCTCGATCTTCTACAACCGGGTCAAGGGCGAAATGGAGCAGGCGCTGAAGGCGCAAGACTGGCCGCAACTGACCATCGTGCGGCCTTCGCTGCTGCTGGGCGAGCGGTTGGAGCCGCGTCTGGCCGAGCAACTGGCGGGGCCGTTATCGAAGTTGATCCCCGGCAAGTACCGCGGCATCGAAGTGTGCGAACTGGCCCGGGCCATGTGGCGCCTGGCGCTGGAAGAGCAGGACGGGGTGCGGGTGGTGGAGTCGGATGAGTTGCGCAAGCTCGGCAAATAGTTCTTTGCTGACTGGACTGGCGCTATCGCTGGCAAGCCAGCTCCTACAGGGGAATGCATTCCAATTGTAGGAGCCGTCTTGCCGGCGATGAGGCCAGCCCCGGCACCATCAGCCCAAACGTTGGAATGCATTCAAAATGGGTCTATAGCCCGCCCGTGGCGTTAAACCCTACCCCCAACACCGTCAACACCGACAGCGGCAACAGCAGCGTGTCGAGCAACGCGCTGGCTGGCAGGTCGACATGGGGATAGCTCGGCGCCTCGGCACCGAAGCGGTCTTTGGCGCAGCAGCCGCCGTTGATCGCATACAAGTCGAGCCGCGTACCAGCATACACCACGGGTGCACCAGGTTGCGCGGCGTCCAGCGTGCGAGCGGTCGCGCAGCCGGCGAGTTGCAGCGCCAGCAGTACCATCAAGAGTTTATTCATCGCTGCTCAAATGGTGTTCGCCCCAACGTGGCAGCATGTCCTGAGGGATGTTCAGCAGGTTGAGAATGCGCGCCACCACAAAGTCCACCAGGTCATCGATGGTCTGCGGCTGGTGATAGAAGCCCGGCGATGCCGGCAAAATGGTCACGCCCATGTTCGACAGCTTGAGCATGTGCTCCAGGTGAATGCTCGAATACGGCGCTTCACGCGGCACCAGGATCAACTGGCGACGCTCCTTGAGGGTCACGTCCGCCGCGCGCTCGATCAGGTTGTTGCACGCACCGGTGGCGATCGCCGACAAGGTGCCGGTGGAACACGGTACCACCACCATCGCCGCCGGTGCGCCAGAGCCCGAGGCCACCGGCGACATCCAGTCTTCCTTGCCGTACACCCGGATCTGCCCCGCCGCCGCACCGGTGTACTCGGTGAGGAAGGCTTGCATCATCTGCACCTTGGCCGGCAGCGCGACGTCGGTCTCGGTGGCCAGTACCAACTGCGCGGCCTTGGAGATCAAAAAATGCACCTCGCGGTCTTCGCGCACCAGGCAATCGAGCAGGCGCAACCCATAAGGCGCGCCCGATGCGCCGGTCATCGCCAGGGTGACGCGTTCCGGGCCGCTCATTTCAGCGCCTCGGCCAACTTGCCATGCAGGCCGCCGAAGCCGCCGTTGCTCATGACCACTACGTGAGTGCCCGGCTTGGCCTGGCGCTTGACGTGTTCGATGATGCCTTCGATGGAATCACACACCGTGGACGGCACCGTACACCGCGCGGCAATGCCCGGCAGGTCCCAGCCGAGGTTGGCCGGTGCGTACCAGACGGCCTCGTTGGCATCGTTGACGCTTTCCGGCAAACCATCGCGGTGCGCGCCCAGTTTCATGGAGTTGGAACGCGGCTCGATGATCGCAATGATCGGCGCATCGCCCACCTGCTTGCGCAGGCCATCCAGGGTGGTGGCGATTGCCGTCGGGTGGTGGGCAAAGTCGTCGTAGATAGTAATGCCATTCACGTCGGCGACTTTTTCCATGCGGCGTTTCACGCTCTTGAAGGCGCTCAAGGCGGCGATGCCCATGGACGGCACAACGCCCACATGCCGTGCGGCCGCCAGGGTGACCAGGGCGTTGGCCACGTTGTGCTGGCCGGTCATGCCCCACTCGACAATGCCTTGGGGCTCGCCTTCAAACAGCACTTCGAACTTGGAGCCGTCGTCGCTGAGCAACTTGACCTGCCACTGCCCGCCCGCGCCGGTGGTTTGCACCGGGGTCCAGCAGCCCATCTCAATCACCCGCTGCAAGGCGGGCTCGGTGGTCGGGTGGATCACCAGGCCTTCGCTTGGAATGGTACGCACCAGGTGGTGGAACTGCCGCTCGATGGCCGGCAGATCGGGGAAGATGTCGGCGTGATCGAACTCCAGGTTGTTCAGGATCGCCGTGCGTGGGCGGTAGTGAACGAACTTGGAGCGCTTGTCGAAGAAGGCACTGTCGTATTCATCCGCTTCGATCACAAAAAACGGCGTGTCGCCCAGGCGCGCCGAGACCGAGAAGTTCTGCGGCACGCCACCAATCAGGAAGCCCGGGGCCATGCCAGCATGTTCCAGCACCCAGGCCAGCATGCTGCTGGTGGTGGTCTTGCCATGGGTACCGGCAACAGCGAGCACCCAACGGCCTTGCAGCACGTGGTCTGCCAGCCACTGCGGGCCAGACACATAAGGCAAACCTTTGTTGAGCACATACTCGACGGCCGGGTTGCCACGGGACATGGCATTGCCAATGACCACCAGGTCCGGCACCGGGTCGAACTGCGACGGGTCGTAACCCTGGGTCAGCTCAATGCCCTGAGCCTGCAACTGCGTGCTCATGGGCGGGTAGACATTGGCATCGGAGCCGGTGACGTGATGGCCCAGTTCTTTGGCCAGAACCGCCATCGAACCCATGAAAGTGCCGCAGATACCAAGAATATGAATGTGCATAGTCGACCTCGTAAAACATCGAGGCAGGTTAGCGCAGGGAGGGGGAAATCGCACTCTTTAGGTGAGCCGCCCCCACTATGCGACGGCCTGTTTATGCCGAGCCGACACCTGCGTCAACGCACCACGTATGGCAGCTATTTTTTTCTCAATGGTGTTCAATCGATCCGCAACACCCCCGTCGCCCTGACTGACGGAGCCTTCGTGTGTGTACGGTTTGAAAAAAACCTCATAAGCCTGTGAAAGATCAATCGTGAGTTCCTCGAGCAACGCCAGGAAAGCCTCCAACTGGTTGACGACCTGCTGCGGCTCGCTGGACCATTTCGGGATGTCCACCACAGCACCCGGCGTCAACTGCAACGATAACTTACCCAACTCATTGGCGCCCCGCGTTGCAGCGTCGAGGCGAACTCGAAGGGCAGGATCAACGGGTTCAACTACCGGCCCCAGGTCCGCGACTTCTACGTCGCCGGGGTTAACACCGCCGTCAGGAGCAGCAGGACGCTCATAGTGTTTTTGAAGCGCTTTTTGCGTCGCAATGACAGCAGCCCCAATACCAACATCGGTCACCGCCTCCATTGCCCACTGCTTGACCTGACCGACAAAATCGGAAGAAGAGTACTGGGCAAAACCTTTCAATGGCGCGCCGTATGGCGTTTGAGTCGCAGGGTCGAAGGCATACCATTTTCCGTTGCGTTCCACGGCGGTGACGTGAACCGCATCGCTATTAGCGCCCAACGGCCTGTAGAGGCCATCGGCAATCCCGCCTTTGTTGCCTAGTTGGGGAAGATCAAAACTGCGCCCACGCCCGCCAAGACGGCTTATTTTTTTAAAGCCTGCTTTACCCAGTTTAAATACACCACGGCCCACGTCATAAATACCTGCTAGAGGGTTAAGCGCCTTCACACCGGCCTTGCCAACCCCCTTGATGAAGTTCAGCGTCGTGCCCAATCCGGCTCTGACACCCTGCTTGACGCCTTGGACCCCGCCTTTTAGCCCCGGAATAAAAAAGCCAAACACATCCAGCACCACATTGAAAAAACCTTCAGCGGGCCTGCCATTAATAAAACTTTCAACCGCATTGTAGAAAGGAATCAGTCCTAAAAAGAACGCATTGACGGCCTTTGAACGCGCGCTTTCCCGCTCTTGCTCTGTGCTGCCATTGGCCGTTGCTTTCGTCTCATCCAAACCTCGCGTGAAATAAGCACCGACAGCGGCTGACAGCTCATCGGTTTTAGGCGAAAAAAAAGTCGGCGGCGGGGAGGGATGCTCTCCGGGTATACCGGCCTCCAACGATTTGGAGGGGTAGATACGATAGGCGGAAAAGTTCACCGGATCGTTTTTCGGCGATGCACTACCGACTGTCTGCCACAGGATAGTGACCGGCGGTTCTTTACCGCCCGGCGAATCAGGCAGCGACATGGAGAAGTACAAACGAGAGCCTGGAAACTGCAGGCCAGGACTGGAAGGGTCGGCGTCCTTGATGATTCGGCCCTGCGCCGGTGAATACAGATAATGACAAACCTTCCCATCACGTTCAGCCCTGATAATTACTGCACCGCTGCCTATATACGCTTGAATTTTATGATCGGTGCTGACAGGGCCCTGATTGGCACTGGGCGTCTGGAGGTTGAATGTCGTGACCTTGCCGTACTCAATCAGCCGCCGGTCTTCGAGCGCAAGCAATGAGAGTTGATACTTGAACTGCGCGGCAAAACCATCTTTGAGCCCTTGGGTGTATTTGTCGAAGCTTTCATCAAACTGCTGTTTGATGTTTGGCAACTTCGGAAAACCCAGATTCACTTTGACGGTATTGAAGGCAGGGTCGCTGGATATCCAGAAGTGCTTACCCAGGTCGCCTGACATGTAAATGTCCAGCAGCGAATAGGCTTTTCGGCCGGGCGACCCCGGCGGGATATTCCCCAGCAGCTTCAGCTCAAAAAAAGCTTCATTTTCGACGCCATACACGCGCCGCAGCTCAACGAGCGCCAACTCTCGCCGGGTTGGCATCGGCGTCGACAATGCATCAACGGAATCAGCCAAGGTCTTATGCTGTGCTTGCATGGCCTTCAACGCGCTTTCGACTTCTTCGGGGGTGTACGCATCATCGTTTTTTTCAACAATGACGCCGTTGGCAATACCCCAGTCGATAACGGCCGTCATCTGAGCGAGTTGTTGCTGACGCTTTTCAAATTCAGAAACAGGCGCTATCTCATCGAGTTTCATGATCTGTGCATAGGTTTTCGCATGCGTTGATCCCGGGTGACTCGCCTCTTGGCGAGCCACCGCTGCACTGAAGGAGGCCCATTGGTGGGAACCATACACCAGCGATGAGGGCAGATCCTTTACCAGAAACTCGGGGGCGGAAACCGACAACAGTTGAAAAGCGATGATTTTGGCATTGGCGTCGCCGAAGCGGGTGGCCAGGTGCGCTTCAAAACGCGTGACCATTTGCGCTGCGCTGTAACCCCAGTTACCTGGCTGACGCAACGCGTACCCAGCCAGATTATTACGCTCCAGGCCTCCTGCCGAATCCACATCCAACAATAGCGCGCTAAGCAGTACTTCCTGCAGGCTGGTGGCCGTAGGTACTGCGTCGATGCTGTCCTGGAGTAACCTGGCCAACGCAAGGCCTTCTAGAGAATCGAGAATGGCTTTAAGGGTTTTTTCAGGTTCATCCTTACCAGACCGTAAAGGCTCAGGAAGGGTAAGCCGCAAGCATTCGATTAGACTCGGCACACCGCTGGCATCATCGGTGTTTGCTTTGGGTTGAGCGGCTTTCCAAGTGGCAACTACCTGGCGTAATTTGGCCTGGGCGTCAGCCGCCAAAGGGACGTCTTTAGTTAGCAGCCCGCCATAATCAGCCGCGTGTGGAGATGAAGAAGACGCCGCACTGCGTCGATAGCGTGAAGGTGGGAAAGCTGTGGATATATTTGGAGGAGTTGCACTGTTAGACTTATTATCTATCGGCGATTCAGACTGAGGGTAGAACGATATAAAACGTGATGAACTCAAATGATTGGAAATCATTGCAATACCCCGAAAGCTATTGCGCGTTACCGGGCAACCTTTCAGAAAAGCCTGTCACAGATACTCCATTCAGCGCCAGGCTTATTACCAATATCCGTCGACTACCCCCTATCGACATTGAGAATTAACATGCACTGCAAAAGCCAACTATGAAACTTGGCACTGACCCGCTCACTGTTTAGTCACGGATTTTTCCATTTTCAGCAAAATATCAGCTTGTGCCTTATTCACCTTTGCTATTCGCTGTTCGAGTGTAGCCATACGACTTTCCAGCCCATCAAGGCCTTGGGCAGCCGGTTGAGCAGCCAGATGAGGCTTGAAGAAAACCTCATATTGATCGGCAACGTCCTTCGTATGTTGTTCAGCGAAGTCCAACAGATTCTCAAGTTGGCTCATGCGTTCAAGCGGGTCTTTCGACCAATTTTGACTCGGCACAAAACCCGTTTCGGTATCCCCAAACTTGAGCACCATCGACTGATTCGCCAACGTGAACGCCTGGATCTGAGCGTCATCCATTCTTACGTAGAGCTTATTGAGTTCTGGGGCCGCCGGCGCCTCTGGACGTTCGACCGATGACTTACCGATCGGCGTCGGAGGAATCATGGGTTGAGGCAGATACGACGCCTTGATTTGTTCGGAAGCCGCCGTAGACCCGGCATATGCCCCAATGTTAATTGGCGCAGACACTACCCCCGTTATCCCGGCACTGATCGCCGCATCGCGCGCAGTACGCGCCGCAGATGGCGACGATGGAATCACGCCCGACTTGACCATTTTTTCGGCATTCATCATCCGGGTCGTGGCTTCCGCAATCGTCATTTTAGGCGTAGCCGCGGGCGCTGGGACCTTGTTCTTCCAATCGAGAATCTTTTGGTTGATTTTGGGCGAAAGCAGTTGCTCATGAGGTTCGTTATTGCCCTTGACCGCACTGGCCTGATCCCTTGCTACCTTGCCGTTCTTATCGAGCGGTCTTCCAGTGCCATCAATCAGAAGGCCTTCTCGATTGACACGCTTTCCGTCCTTATCGACCAAGTGCCCCTGAGCGTTGACCAAGCGGCCCGAGTGATTGACCAAGCGGCCTTGGGTATCGACGAGATGATTGTTCTCATTGATAAGTTTTCCTTGGGTATTTATCAATCGCCCCTTTTCATCGATCAGACGGCCCTTATTATCGATTGCCTGACCGCTGTTATTAACCCGCTGCCCCTGCTCATTAATCCGCTGGTTATTCGGATTAACCAGAAACCCTTGTTTGTTAACCGCCTGCCCTTTGTCATTGAGCAACTGACCCTGCTTATTGACCAGGTGCCCTTGCTTATTATAATAACTGCCTGAAGGCGCGTAATGCGGAATCGGTCTAGCCGGCGCCGGTATAGATTTAGGTACATGAACGGTAGGCGGTTTGATTATCGGCATATAGTCACCTCATAATGAACGGGCATTAAACCCAACAGTGAAGCCTCATGGCTTCTGCTCATTACGTGGTCACCAAAAACAAAACAGTTCCCTACAGCCTTTTGAAAAGCCCCCTCCACCCGAGTTTAAATACTGCCTTAAAGACCTCAGGGCACGCTCACATTAACTAGGCACTGCCGCACACCGTTTAATTTTATATTTTCGCAATTTCCTATAAAGCGTATTACGACTGATACCCAGCGCTTGCGCCGTGTACGTCATATGCCAGTGCCGTTGCTCCAATGCTGTCAGCAACGTCTGGCGCTCGGCATTATCTAGGAGTGACTCGCTGGCGTGTTGAACAGGGGGGCATTGCACCATAGCGGGCAGATCCAACAACTCTATCCGCCCGTCATCGCTGAGTGCCACCAGTGTGCGCAATACCGTGCGCAACTGACGGACATTGCCCGGCCAGGCGAAGGCCAGCAATGCCTCGCGCGCTTCGGGCTCCACACTGATCGACTGATCTCCGGCCTCCTCCCCCAGCAGGAAGTCCAGCAGTTGCGACTTGTCACTGCGCTCGCGCAACGCCGGCAGGCCGATTTCCAGGCCGTTAAGCCGGTAATACAGGTCTTCGCGAAAGCTGCCGTCCCGTACGCGTTCATGCAAATTACGGTGCGTAGCGCTGATAATTCGGACATTCACGGCTTGAGGCTCGCCGCCGATGGGGACCACCAGGCGATCTTCCAGCACCCTTAATAGACGGGTCTGCAAAGCCAGTGGCATATCGCCAATTTCGTCAAGGAACAACGTGCCACCGTCGGCCTGTTGGAGCTTGCCGCGCATGCCATCCTTGAGGGCACCAGTAAAGCTGCCGCCACGATAGCCGAATAACTCGCTTTCGATCAGGCTTTCCGGAATGGCCGCGCAATTGAGCGCCACAAACGCTTTATCGGCGCGCTGACTGGCGCGGTGCACAGCCTTGGCGAAGGCTTCTTTACCGGAGCCGGTTTCGCCATTGATCAGCAGTGGCACATCACGCTCAAACACCCGCAACGCCTTGCGGAAGTCATTTTGCAGCGCCGGATCGCCCAGGCAAATGCCGGACAACTGAGGCGGCGCCGGCTTGGCCATGATGGGGGCAGGCACGCTGCGCGGCTGACCGCGCAATGCAGCGAACAATGGCCGTCCATCGCGGGTGCGCAGCGGCCAACTGGCCGTGGCATTGGCGCTGGCGCGGCCGAGCAATTGGTCCAGGGAGCAGTCGAAAAACGCTTCCACCGGTTGCCCCAGCAAACCGCCGCGCAGTTGCCCCAGCAGGTTCAGGGCGCTCTGGTTTACCGCGCAGATCCGCCCTTCGCCGTCGAACGCCAGCAACCCTTCGCTGAACAACCCGACCGACTCGGCCTGCAGGTGAAAACGCAGCAGCCAGTGGTTTTCGAAGTGACGCAGGAAGTAGCAGCTCTCAATCATCTTCGCCGACAGGTTCACCAGTGCCATGGTATGGAACTGGCTCTGGCGCGACACCGCCTCGCGAGCCGAGGACACATCCAGCACCGCCAGCAATTCGCCATGGGGGTCGAACACCGGGCTGGCCGAACAGGTCAAGCCAGTATGTCGTCCGCGAAAATGCTCATCACGGTGAATGGTCAGGGACTGGCGTTCCACCAGGCAGGTGCCGATGCCGTTGGTGCCCTCGCACGCCTCGCTCCAGTCAGCGCCCAGCCACAGCCCGGCGCGCTCGAAGATCTTGCGCTCGGACGGCGCGGTGACACAGTTGAGGATCACGCCCCGTGCATCGGTCAGCAATACCGCATGACCGGCGCCCGAGAGTTGCTGATGCAGGCTGTTCATCTCGCTGCCGGCAATGTGCAGCACCTGTTGCAGGCGCTCGCGGCTTTCCAGCAGGCGGCCATGCTCAAGCACGGTGGGGGCAATGGTTTGCGCAGGGTCGAGGTGGTAGTCCTCCAGGCAACGCAGCCAGGACCGGGCAATGGAGGGATCGCTGGACGGGTCGCGACCATGGGCCACAGTGAGGACTTGCTGGGCATGACGACTGAAATGATCGTTGTGCATTTCTTATTATTCTCCCTGCGTGAGAACCCCCAGCATCCCCCAGGCCTTGAGCCAATGCAATCCCGGATGGACTCACCGGTCACGAGCTGTACCGAAGGTGGCACAAACTGTCACACCCGTTGTACCAGCCCTGCCACAGCAACCCTTTGCAACAAACCCTAACCCCTTGATTTACCTGGCCTGCAAAGCGGTGGCCCAACCTTTGCTCTACGCTTTATAACGCGCTCGTTGCGCTGCACTCCCAATAAACATAAGAGCCAGGAGATACCCACCATGCGTTACGCACACCCCGGTACTGAAGGCGCCATCGTTTCGTTCAAGGCCAAGTACGGCAACTACATCGGTGGCGAATTCGTTGCGCCGGTCGATGGCAACTACTTCACCAACACCTCGCCGGTCAACGGCAAGCCCATCGCAGAATTCCCTCGCTCCACGGCCAAAGACATCGACAAGGCGCTGGACGCCGCCCACGCCGCCGCCGACGCCTGGGGCAAGACCTCGGCCCAGGACCGCTCGCTGGTGCTGCTGAAAATCGCCGACCGCATCGAACAGAACCTCGAACTGCTGGCCATCACCGAAACCTGGGACAACGGCAAGGCCGTGCGTGAAACCCTCAACGCCGACATCCCGCTGGCCGCCGACCACTTCCGCTACTTCGCCGGTTGCATCCGCGCCCAGGAAGGCACCAGCGCCGAGATCAACGAACACACCGCCTCGTACCACTTCCACGAACCGCTGGGCGTGGTGGGCCAGATCATCCCGTGGAACTTCCCACTGCTGATGGCCGCCTGGAAACTCGCACCGGCCCTGGCGGCGGGCAACTGCGTGGTGCTCAAGCCCGCCGAGCAAACCCCGCTGGGCATCAACGTGCTGCTGGAAGTAATCGGCGACCTGCTGCCACCGGGCGTGCTGAACGTGGTGCACGGTTTCGGTAAAGAAGCCGGCGAGGCCCTGGCCACCAGCAAGCGCATCGCCAAGATTGCCTTCACCGGCTCCACGCCGGTGGGCTCGCACATCATGCATGCGGCGGCCGAGAACATTATTCCGTCCACTGTTGAGCTGGGCGGCAAGTCGCCGAACATCTTCTTCGACGACATCATGAAGGCCGAGCCGTCCTTCATCGAGAAAGCCGCTGAAGGCCTGGTATTGGCGTTCTTCAACCAGGGCGAAGTGTGCACCTGCCCGTCCCGCGCGCTGGTACAGGAGTCGATCTACCCCGAGTTCATGAAAGTGGTCATGAAGAAGATCGAGTCGATCAAACGCGGCGACCCGCTGGACACCGACACCATGGTCGGCGCCCAGGCGTCGGAGCAGCAATTCGACAAGATCCTGTCGTACCTGGAAATCGCCAAGGGCGAAGGCGCGCAACTGCTCACGGGTGGCAAGGTCGAGAAGCTCGAAGGCGACATGGCGGGCGGCTATTACATCCAGCCGACCCTGCTCAAGGGCACCAACGAAATGCGCGTGTTCCAGGAAGAAATCTTTGGCCCGGTGGTGAGCATCACCACCTTCAAAGACGAAGCCGAAGCCCTGGCGATTGCCAACGACACCGAGTTCGGTCTGGGTGCCGGCGTGTGGACCCGCGACATCAACCGCGCCTACCGCATGGGCCGGGCGATCAAGGCGGGCCGCGTATGGACCAACTGCTACCACCTGTACCCGGCGCATGCCGCGTTCGGGGGGTACAAGAAGTCCGGTGTGGGCCGTGAGACCCACAAGATGATGTTGGATCACTACCAGCAGACCAAGAACCTGCTGGTGAGCTACGACATTAATCCACTCGGGTTCTTCTAACCAATAACCCCTCCCACATTTGAAATGCAATCAAATGTGGGAGCTGGCTTGCCTGCGATAACGGTGGGCCAGTTGGCGATGCATTGGCTGACACTCCGCTATCGCAGGCAAGCCAGCTCCCACAGTTTTAGATCTTCATAAGTACTTGCAAAACGCATTCGGCACGAAGAGGCCGGAATAAAACAATAACAACGGACGATACTTTCCCATGCCTAGCGAACCGACTGGATCTTCTGTCGACTTCGAAAAAGTTGACTCCCACTACTTCCAACAACGCGAACTCAAAAAAGGCGCCGCTGGCTGGGTGCTGCTGGTAGGCCTTGGCGTTGCGTACGTGATCTCCGGCGACTATGCCGGCTGGAACTTCGGCCTGGCCCAGGGTGGCTGGGGCGGGATGTTCCTCGCCACATTGCTGATGGCCACCATGTACCTGTGCATGTGTTTTTCCCTGGCCGAACTGTCTTCCATGATTCCTACCGCCGGTGGCGGCTACGGCTTTGCCCGCAGCGCCTTTGGCCCCTGGGGCGGGTTCCTCACGGGCACCGCCATCCTGATCGAATACGCCATCGCCCCCGCCGCCATCGCGGTGTTTATCGGCGCCTACTGTGAGTCGCTGTTCGGTATCGGCGGCTGGATGATTTACCTGGCGTTCTACATCATCTTTATCGGCATCCACATCTTCGGCGTCGGTGAAGCCTTGAAGCTGATGTTTGTGATTACCGCCATTGCAGCGATTGCGCTGGGCGTGTTCCTGGTGTCGATGGTGCCGCACTTCAACGTGGCCAACCTGCTGGACATTCCAGTGACCGAAGCTAAGGGCGCCAGCACCTTCCTGCCGTTCGGTTATGTCGGCGTGTGGGCGGCGATTCCCTATGCCATCTGGTTTTTCCTCGCGGTAGAAGGCGTGCCCCTGGCCGCCGAAGAAACCAAGAACCCCAAGCGCGACCTGCCCCGCGGCCTGATCGGCGCCATTGTGGTGCTGACCAGTTTTGCCCTGTTGATCCTGGTGATCGCACCGGGCGGCGCCGGCACCTATGCGCTGGTCAAATCCGGCAACCCGTTGGTGGAAGCGCTGGCTTTGTCCTACGGCGGTTCAACGTGGATGGGCGGCTTCGTCAACCTGGTGGGCCTGGCGGGCCTGATCGCCAGCTTCTTCTCGATCATCTACGCCTATTCGCGGCAGATCTTCGCCTTGTCCCGCGCGGGCTACCTGCCGCGCAAACTGTCGCAGACCAACAAGAGCAAGGCGCCCGTGCTGGCCCTGGTGATCCCCGGCATTATCGGTTTTGGCTTGTCGCTGACCGGCCAGGGCGACCTGTTGATCCTGGTGGCGGTGTTTGGCGCGACCATTTCCTACGTGCTGATGATGGCCGCGCACATCACGCTGCGTATCCGTCGCCCCAAAATGGAGCGTCCGTACCGCACGCCAGGCGGTATCTTTACGTCCGGCATCGCCCTGGTACTGGCCTGCGTGGCCGTGGTGGCGGGCTTTCTGGTGGACCCACGGGTGGTGATTGGCGCCGCGATCATCTATGGAGTATTAATTGCTTACTTTGCTTTCTACAGCCGGCATCACTTGGTAGCAGGCACGCCCGAAGAGGAATTCGCGGCGATCCAGGCCGCAGAGGCCGCCTTGCACTGAATGCCGTAAACCTCGACGCGGGCCCCTTGATCACATTGGGCCCGCATCGCCAAGGAGACACTGTATGGCAAGCTTTTCCCACGCGGTAGGCGCTCAAACCTACCGCTTCGACAGCCTCAAGGACGTGATGGCCAAGGCCAGCCCCGCACGTTCGGGGGACTTCCTGGCCGGCGTCGCCGCGCAGAACGACGGTGAGCGGGTGGCGGCGCAGATGGCGCTGGCGAATATCCCGCTCAAGCACTTCCTCGAAGAAGCGCTGATCCCCTATGAAAGCGACGAAGTCACTCGGCTGATCATCGATACCCATGATAAACAGGCGTTTGCGGTGGTCAGCCATTTGACCGTCGGCGGCCTGCGCGACTGGCTGCTCAGTGACGCGGCTGACGAACATTCCCTACGCGCCTTGGCGCCCGGGCTGACACCGGAAATAGCCGCCGCCGTGTCCAAGATCATGCGCGTGCAGGACCTGGTGCTGGTGGCGCAGAAGATCCGCGTGGTCACGCAGTTTCGCGGCACCCTGGGCCTGCGCGGGCGTTTATCCACGCGCCTGCAACCCAACCACCCGACGGACGAACCGGCCGGCATCGCCGCGAGCATTCTCGATGGCCTGCTCTACGGCAACGGCGACGCCATGATCGGCATCAACCCGGCCACCGACAGCATCGCCTCGATCTGCGCCATGCTGGAGATGCTCGACGCGATCATCCAGCGTTATGAGATCCCGACCCAGGCGTGCGTGCTGACCCACGTCACCACCTCGATTGAAGCGATCAACCGCGGCGTACCGCTGGACTTGGTGTTTCAATCGATTGCCGGCACTGAGGCGGCCAACGCCAGTTTCGGCATCAGCCTGAGCGTGCTGCAGGAAGGTTACGACGCGGGCTTGAGCCTCAAGCGCGGCACGCTGGGCCAGAATTTGATGTATTTCGAGACCGGCCAGGGCAGCGCCTTGTCGGCCAACGCGCACTTTGGCGTCGACCAGCAAACCTGTGAGACCCGCGCCTACGCGGTGGCCCGATATTTCAAGCCGTTTTTGGTGAATACGGTCGTAGGCTTTATCGGCCCCGAGTACCTGTACAACGGCAAGCAGATCATCCGCGCCGGCCTTGAGGACCACTTCTGCGGCAAGTTGCTCGGCGTGCCGATGGGTTGTGACATCTGCTACACCAACCATGCCGAAGCCGACCAGGACGACATGGACACCCTGCTGACCCTGCTGGGGGTTGCCGGGATCAACTTCATCATGGGCATCCCGGGCTCCGATGACATCATGCTCAACTACCAGACCACCTCGTTTCACGACGCCCTATACGCCCGCCAAACATTGGGTTTAAAGCCGGCGCCGGAGTTTGAACAGTGGCTGGCCAAAATGGGCATTTTCACGCAAGCCGACGGTAAGGTGCAGTTTGGCAACAGCCTGCCACCGGCCTTCCGCCAAGCCTTGGCGCAACTGGGATGAAGGAGCCGCCCGTGCAACTCGACCTGCCTGACAACCCGTGGCTGGAACTGCGCCGCCTGACCCCGGCGCGTATTGCCCTGGGCCGCACCGGCACCAGCATCCCCACCAGCGCACAGCTGGACTTCCAGTTTGCCCACGCCCAGGCGCGGGACGCAGTGCATTTGCCCTTCGACCATGCCGGCCTCAGCAGCCAGGTGGCCGAGCGCGGGCGCGACAGCCTGTTGCTGCACAGTGCGGCCACTGACCGTCACCTGTACCTGCAACGCCCAGACCTGGGGCGGCGCTTGAGCGATGAGTCGGCCCAATTGCTGCGCGATCATGCGTCGGCCAATCCCGGTGGCGTGGACTTGGCGGTGGTGGTCGCGGATGGCCTGTCGGCACTGGCGGTGCATAAACACACCTTGCCGTTTCTGACGCGCCTGGAGGAACAGAGCAGCGCCGACGGTTGGTCGTTGTCGCCGGTCATCCTGGTGGAACAGGGCCGCGTGGCGGTGGCGGATGAAGTGGGCCAGCTGCTGGGGGCCAAGATGACCGTCATTCTGATCGGCGAACGGCCGGGGCTCAGCTCACCGGACAGCCTGGGCCTGTATTTCACCTATAACCCCAAGGTCGGCCTCACCGACGCCTACCGCAACTGCATCTCCAATGTGCGCCTGGAAGGCCTGAGCTACGGCATGGCCGCGCATCGCCTGCTTTACTTGATGCGAGAGGCGTGTCGTCGGCAGCTGTCGGGGGTCAATCTCAAGGACGAGGCGCAGGTTCAGACCATCGAATCGGATGATCCTGACCTGATGAAAGGCAATTTCCTGCTCAGTTCACCGGATGACTGATTGCTGCATGATTGCGCTTTTTCGCGCCATTAGGCAGCATCGAGTCACGGCCGCTTGTGTGGTCATTCCCCCTTTGGAAGTTGAGGCCTGGCATGCGGATTACTCAAGCGACCCTGGAACACCTGGACCTGTTGACCCCGCTGTTCGTCAAATACCGAGAGTTTTATGGTGCCCTGCCCTTTCCGGACTCGTCGCGGGCCTTTCTGGAAAAGCGCCTGCGCCGCAAGGAATCGGTGATCTACCTGGCCCTGGCTGATGATGACGACAAGAAGCTGCTCGGCTTCTGCCAGTTGTACCCGAGCTATTCGTCGCTGTCGCTCAAGCGCGTGTGGATCCTCAACGACATCTACGTGGCCGAAGACGCCCGCCGCCAACTGGTGGCAGACAACCTGATGCGCACGGCGAAGAAGATGGCCAAGGAAACCCACGCGGTACGGCTGCGGGTGTCGACCAGCAGTGACAACGAAGTGGCGCAAAAGACGTACGAGTCAATCGGGTTTCGCGAGGACACGGAGTTCAAGAACTACGTGTTGCCGATCAGCGAAGACTAAGCCCAAACACCGCAAATCCCCTAGGCGAACTGGCTTTTGTAGGAGCTGGCTTGCCGGCGATAGCATCACCTCGGTCTCACCGATACACCGAAGTGCCTGCATCGCTGGCAAGCCAGCTCCTACACAAACCAATGCCGACAGGTGAACGGTGACAGCCGCTGCATCGCGACATCCCCCGCTACAAAACCAACACGCTTTTCACCTCTCAATCCGTATAATGCGAACCTCTCAGGGTTGTAAGAATCGCGACATAGACTTGTAGCCTTATTTCCCGACGCCCCCGCACAGGCCTGCTGAGCCGGGCCATTCACACAGGTGCCATCCATGGATTTCAACCCGCTAGACCTTATCCTGCATCTCGACGTGTATCTCGATACGCTGGTGAGGAATTACGGCGTGTGGATCTACGCCATCCTGTTCCTGGTGATTTTTTGCGAGACCGGCCTGGTGGTCATGCCGTTCCTGCCGGGTGATTCGTTGCTGTTTATTGCAGGCGCCATCGCCGCGGGCGGCGGCATGGACCCGATCCTGCTGGGCGGTCTGTTGATGTTGGCGGCGATCCTCGGGGACAGTACCAACTACGTGATAGGCCGAACGGCCGGAGAACGGTTGTTCAGTAACCCGAACTCGAAAATCTTCCGCCGCGACTACCTGCAGAAGACCCACGACTTCTACGACAAGCACGGCGGCAAAACCGTGACCCTGGCGCGTTTCCTGCCGATCCTGCGCACCTTTGCCCCGTTCGTCGCCGGCATCGCCAAAATGCCCTACCCACGCTTCTTCGGCTTCAGCGTGTTCGGCACCATCATCTGGGTCGGCGGCCTGGTGACCCTGGGTTACTTCTTCGGCAACGTGCCGTTCATCAAGAAAAACCTGTCGCTGCTGGTGGTGTTCATCATCCTGCTGTCCCTGGTGCCGATGATCATTGGCGTGGCCCGCAGCCGCTTTGGTCGCGCGTCCTCCGAAGCCAAGTCGCAGTAATTTTACGATGTGGTCCCTCAGCGCCTGGCGTCGCCGGCGCCTGCTGGCCAAGCACCCGATTGCCGATGACACCTGGCAGCGGGTGCGCCACCACCTGACCTTCCTCGACGGCATCAGCGCCGAGCAAGACCATTGGTTGCGTGAAGCCTGCGTGGTATTCCTCGACGAAAAACACCTCACCGCCCTGCCCGGCGTCGAGCTGCATCAGGAACAACGCCTGCTGCTCGCCGCCCAAGCGCAACTGCCGCTGATGAACCTGGGCGACCTCGACTGGTACCAGGGCTTCCACGAAATCGTGCTGTACCCCGACGACTTCTTAAGCCCACAACGCCACCGCGACAGCAGCGGTATCGAACACGAGTGGGACGGCGAACACAGCGGCGAAGCCTGGCAACAAGGCCCGGTGATCCTGGCCTGGCCCGGCGTGCTAGCAAGCGGCCAGTGGGAAGGCTACAACCTGGTCATCCACGAGCTGGCCCACAAGCTGGACATGCTCAACGGCGACGCCAACGGCCTGCCGCCGCTGCACAGCGACATGCGCGTGCAAGAATGGGCCAGCGTGATGCAAAGCGCCTACGACGACCTCAATCGCCAGCTCGACGCCAACCCGCACGTCGAAACCGAGATCGACCCCTACGCCGCCGAAAACCCGGCCGAGTTCTTTGCCGTCACCAGCGAATACTTCTTCAGCGCCCCGGATTTACTGGTCAATAGTTATCCACAGGTGTACGCGCAGCTCAGCCGCTTTTACCGCCAGGATCCCCTGGCCCGCTTGACCCAACTGCAGGCCAGCGACGCGCGGTACCGGACTGAACCCCAGGCGCCGTACGACGTCTGACGCATGGCATCGGCGTCAGAATATGCCTATAATCGCCGCCACTTTTAGGCCAATCCGGCCATGTTTCATGGCCAATTAACGGGGGCAACGCCCAATGAGCTACAGCAAGATTCCGGCTGGCAAAGACCTGCCGAACGACATCTACGTCGCCATCGAGATTCCGGCCAACCACGCGCCGATCAAATACGAAATCGACAAAGACAGCGATTGCCTGTTCGTTGACCGTTTCATGGCCACCCCAATGTTCTACCCGGCCAACTACGGTTTCATCCCAAACACTCTGGCCGACGACGGTGACCCCCTCGACGTGCTGGTCGTAACCCCTTACCCGGTTGCGCCAGGCTCGGTGATCCGCGCACGTCCAGTCGGCATCCTGAACATGACCGACGACGGCGGCGGCGACGCCAAGGTTATCGCGGTACCACACGACAAGCTGTCCCAGCTGTACGTGGACGTGAAGGAATACACCGACCTGCCGCCACTGCTGCTGGAACAGATCAAGCACTTCTTCGAGAACTACAAAGACCTCGAAAAAGGCAAATGGGTGAAGATCGAAGGCTGGGGCAACGCAGACGCCGCCCGCGCCGAGATCCTGAAGTCGGTCGCTGCCTACAAAGGCTGATACCCGCTCCTCATTGCCCCGGCAATAAAAAAAGCCCCGATCATTCGGGGCTTTTTTTGTGGGAAAAATTAAACGGCAAGTTCAACATTTTATAGATGATGTTTAATTGCCATCCACAATAGAAGTATCGGGCTACAACTAAGCAAAGACCTACAGGCGCCGCTCAACGCATGGTTTATTTGATCTGTTCCCCCGGTCAGTAAGCTCTGCGTTTATGAATACATCAGGTGATCGCTTAAAAGCGCTACTACGGGAAGTCCACCTTTCCGCCTCCGACTTCGCCAAGAACCGCGGCGTCACGCCCCAGCACGTGAACAACTGGTTCAAGCGCGGCGTGCCCATGGGCCGACTCAACGAGATCGCAGAACTGCTGTGCATCTCCAGCCGTTGGCTGCGCACCGGCGAAGGCCCCAAACACCCACCGGCCAACTTCCTGCTGGAAGGCCCCAACGCAAGGAACGCGCTCTCTGCCCGCGAAGACGCCGGCAAATACCTCACAGGCCCCGCCCCCAGCCCGGAAAAAATCGACGTGGAGATCGACCTCCACCCCTCCTTCACCTCCACCGAATGCATCCGCGTCACCCTGCACACGCTCCAGGCCCTCAACGTAAACCCCGACCGCGCCCTGGGTGCCTACATGGTCGACAACAGCATGATCGACATCATCCAACAAGGTGCCACCCTCGCCATCGACCGAGGCCGCACCCAAATCATCGACGGCGAAATCTACGCCGTAGAACACGACGGCATGCTGCGCATCAAATACCTCTACAACCGCCCAGGCGGCGGTTTGCGCATGCGCAGCCACAACGCCGGCGAACACCCCGACGAATACCTCACGTACGAGCAACGCTTCGAACAGAACTTCCAGATCGTGGGCTGGGTGTTCTGGTGGTCCACCCTGAATAACCGCCGCCCACCCGTGCCGCTGGATGAGCATGTATTGGGCTGGGAAGGCTCTAAATCGGATCCGGAGGTGGGCATTTGAGGTGAATGTGGGTATCATGCGGCCCACATTTGGCAGGGGGTGACTTTGCGCTATCCACCTTGCCTGACGAAGCGGAGGAGTTCCCGCGGATGCCCTTACTATTCAGCCCGACGCAACGTGGGCTGAGCGATTTGAAGGCTGGTGAGGTTTGTCAAAAACAAGCTGAAGCAGTCCCCGAGAAGCCGGCCACAAGCCGGCTTTTTAATGTCCGAAATAATCCTTACTAACGTCCTCAATCCAATATCAAATGCGGCAAAAACCGGCTCGAATCCTTGGTGATCAAACTATTGTCTTCTCGCACGCCAATCCCCGCCGCCTGGTCCCCAATCACCCAAGACCCAATCAGCGTATAGCTGT
This sequence comes from Pseudomonas sp. GW821-FHT09A09, assembly GCF_059418405.1. Taxonomy (NCBI): domain Bacteria; kingdom Pseudomonadati; phylum Pseudomonadota; class Gammaproteobacteria; order Pseudomonadales; family Pseudomonadaceae; genus Pseudomonas; species Pseudomonas sp. GW821-FHT09A09. Next base: position 81,997 of record NZ_JBWKPU010000022.1, on the reverse strand, counting down.
CCCCAAACTTCGGCAGCGGAGCAAACTCCTGCAGGATGAACGGCGCATCGGTGTAAGGCCCGTCCTCTTTTACGATCAGCCCATCCGCCGTTTGCAGTTCGATGTTCGCCCCTTCCCGTGAGAAGAATGGCTTGCGCACCCAGCCTTTGGGCACGGCTTTGCCCGGGTCGGTATCCAGGTGCGCCGCGAGTAAGTTGGGGTGGCCTTTGTTGAAGTCCCACAGCAGCGGCAGGATGCCTTTGTTGGAGAGGATGGATTTCCACGCGGGCTCGAAGAACTGTGTGTCGCTCTCGGCGATCGCGGCGCCGAAGGGTTCGTGGAAGATGAATTCCCAGGCGTGCAGTTTGAACAGGTGGGGAATCCAGCGATCTTCAAGGTCGACGAAGCGGCCTTCGGCGGTGAGGCCGATGTCTTCGATGTCGATGTGGCGGGATTCGATGCCGACTTTTTCGGCGACGAGGCGCAGGTAGTCGGTGGTGCCTTTGTCTTCGACCGAGTCTTTCATCGAGGCGAAGTAGAACGGTTGGTTGATCTGCAGTTGGGCGAAGGCCTGGTGCAGTTTGGTGTCGATGCTGTTGAATTGGTCGGCGTGTTTGGGCAGCAGGCCGCGTTCGATGCATTGTTCCAGCCAGCCCCATTGGAACGCGGCGGCTTCGTAGAGGCTGGTGGGGGTGTCGTAGTTGAGTTCGAGCAGTTTGGCGGGGCCGGTGCCGTTGTAGGAGAAGTCCATGCGCCCGTACAGGTGCGGGTGGCCTTCGCGCCATGAGGTGCGGATCATGTCGTAGAACGGCGCGGGGATGCTCAGGCGTTCCAGCAGTTCTTCGCTCTCGACCACGCGGGCGACGAGGTCCATGCACATGTCATGGATCTCGGTGGTCGGGTCTTCCAGGTCGTGCTCGATTTGCTTGAGCGTGAACTGGTAGTACGCGCTTTCGTCCCAGTAGGGTTCGTCGTCGATGGTGTGGAACAGAAAGCCGAGGCTGTCGGCGGTCTGTTTCCAGTCGTGACGTTCTGCGCAGTGGATTTTCTTCATGGCTCGCCTTCCTTAACTGCTCGACCCGCCGCCGCCCCAGCCGCTGCGTGCGCTGGCCTTGCTGCCGAAGCCGCCACGGGAGGTGGCCGATGCAACGGTGCTGGATTTGTTGGAGGTGCGCAGCGTGTTCGAGTAGTTGCTGCTGCCGTATCGGGCCTGGTTCGAGCGGCTGAAGGTCGAGCCTTTGGAGACGCGCTGGCTGAGCGTTGAGGAACCGTAGTCGCCACGGTCATCGCGGTAGCGGTACACCGGCTCGGAGCGGTAGCTGTTGCGGTTGTTGCTGAGCATGTTGCCGATCAGCAGACCGGTCAGCAGGCTGCTGGTGGAAAAGCCCGAGCCGCCGCTGTTGGCTTGTGCGCCACCGACTTGGGCGTTGGCCGCGTCGACCTGGGACTGCGTCACCCGGCCTTCGGCGGTCAGTTCGAAACCGCCCAACCGGGGGATGAATTTGCCGGTGGAGTCTTGCTGGCACCAGTCGGCAACAAAGTCGGCATCGCAATCGGCCTGGTTGTCGTACACCGGCGCAATGCGGCGGTGCTCGGCCATGGCGGTCATGTAGGCGTCCGAGCAGACGTCCACCGGCAGTTTTTCATCGGCGCATTGCTGCACCGACTGAAAGTTGTACTTCTTCTGCAAATCGTAGGTTTTTTCCGTTGGCCCACAGCCGGATATCGCCATGGCGACCGACGCTGCCAGCGACAGCTGGACGTACTTGCTTCGTTTCATCGGGAGCTCCGTGGGCGATCAGTTCGAGGTTGGCGTCATGCACGCGGCATTCAACATGCCGACGCTGATGGCCACGGCCGCCACGTAGATACCGGCCGCCAGTTCGCCATTCTTGATGCGCTCGGACGTGCCTTTGAGCACCAGGCTGGTCAGCAGGAACGCCAACAGTTGCACGACTGCCGCGATCAGCGCCCAGACAACGAAGTCGAGGAGGCTGATCGAGTAAGCGATCACGTTGCTGGCCGGAATGGCAAAGCCGACGATGGCGCCGCCCAGGGCGACCGCCGCAGACACGTTGCCCGCACGGATCAGCTCGAACTCTTTGTGCGGGGTGATGCGGGTGTAGAGGAACTGGAACAGCACGAACAGGACGGCAGCCCCGAGGATGTAGAGGACAAACCCGAGTACGGCGGCTTTGTTCAGGGAGATGGAGAGAGCTTCTAGCATGAATGGCTTCCTTGTTTAGAGCGCGGTCAGGTCGGTTGTGTACAGCGAAATGCCCAGCGACGTGCTCAGGCTGATGGTGCCTTCGGCGTCTTCTTCGACGGAAAACAGCAGGAACTCGCGGCGGTCCGTCAGGCCGGTGTCACGGGCGTATAGCATCGAACGGTGCTCGACGCTGTAGGCCTCTTCGGGATTGACCACGTGCTCGGTCATCGCCACCAGCTCGGTCTGGCCCGCTTCGCTGCCCCACACACGGGTGAATTCGACGCCGTTGTGGGTGTAGGTCGGCAGCCCGATCGGGCTTTGCGGGCCGGCCAGCCGGCGCAGTTCCGCTTCGCTGCTGAGGGTGACGTAGCTCAGGTAGTTGAACAGGATTACCGACTCCACCTGCCCGGCGATTTCGCCGGTGGTGTGCACTTGCAGCCAGTAGTCTTCGTCGTTCATGTAATAGCGCGACAGCCAGGTCGATTGCCCGAGGTCGACGGTGCCGTTGCTCCAGATCTCCTGGGAGCCGGGGATGACGACCGAGGTTTTCTCGTCGAGCAGCAATTTGAGGCTGGAGTCGAACATCACGCCTTTGCCCGGTGCCAGGCCCAGCGGGCCGGTGCTCGGCAGGGTTTGGCCGGCCGCCTGTTGCGACTCAGTGCGCGCGTTCGGGGCTTCAAGCCCCATCAACTGTTTAAACCATCCCATTGGAAATGTCCTTGAGGCGGGTGGAGGCGATGTAGAAGAGTTCGCCGCCCTCGACGCGCGTTGCGCTGGGCGGGTTAATCGAAGGTTGCTGGGCGCCTTTGGCGCGGTAGCCGATGAGGGTGGCGTTGTGATGCTCCTTCATGCGGCTGTACAGGTCGCCGAAGGTGGCTTCGAAGGCCTCGGGCAATTTCATCAAGTATTGGGTGGCGCCTTGGCCCACGCACAACAACTCATTGATGACGACTGACGAGCCCGGGTCCTGGGAAGCACGCACCAGCATCTCGATGGCCATGCTTGAGGTGCATTCCAGCCGCGGCGCGTAGGAGCTGGCGAGTGCGGCGATTTCACTTTCATTGAAGTGGGCGACCACATGGCCGACAGGGCTCAGTTGGTTCACCGCCAGCACGGTGGCGAGTGTCAGGTCGTCCGACGGGGTTCGCACCAGTACACGTTCGGCGCCGGGCACACCCGCACGCAGCAATAACGCGGTGGACGACAGGCTTTCACCGCGGATGAACGCCGCTTTGCCGGGCATGGGGTTTTCATCAAGGGTGCAATCGCAAATGACGATCAGGTTGTCGTTCGAGGTTTCATCTTGCAGCAACAACTCGATGACCCGCTCACTGGATGCGCCTTCCCAGCCAATGAGCACCGTGTGGCCGACCTTGCCGGTGAAATCGCCTTTGCCCTTCATGCCTTTTCTCCATGCATCGATGACACTGCTGGTGGTTTTGCCGATGGCTGCCGTCAGCAGCGCAATGCCGCCGAGCATGATCCAGGCGGCCACGAACACCCGCCCGGCCGAGGTCTGCGGCGCGAGGTCGCCATAACCGACGGTGAGGGTGGTAGTGAGGTAGAAGTAAATAAACGTGGCGAGCGTGGTGAGGTGCTGTTCGCCCAGTAGCACCAGGCCCAGGTACGCCGTGCTCAGGTGCAAACCCAAGGCGATGACCAGACCTGCCCAGCCGAAACGGTGAAAGAGGGACGAGGCGTATAGGCGCAACAAAAGAAAAATCGACATTTTGCCCCTGATTCCCTGGGTAGTTGCCATCGCCTCGACGCCTGGATGCTCCAGTGCGCTCAGCCGGCATTAAACCTGCTGCGCGGCGCAGAGAGAAGTACCTTGGCCGCAATAAATCCGGCGAGCGCACCAAACAGATGCCCCTCGAAGGAAACGCCCTGGCGCGGCAGGAAGCCAAAGACCAGGCCGCCATACAGCAGCGCCACGACGCCGGCCGTGATCAGGTTGGTCCAGCTCCTGTGGAACCAGGCACGCGACAACAGGTAGGCCCACAGCCCGAATACCCAGCCGCTGGCGCCGATGTGCACGCCACTGAAACCGAACAGCCAGACCAGCGCGCCGCCGAGCAGAATGATGATCATGCTGACGGTCACGAATCGGTTGAACCCTTCGATCATCACCAGCGTGCCCAGTACCAAAAAGGCAATCAGGTTCGCGCTCAGGTGAGCCAAGGACCCGTGTAAAAACGGTGAAGTGAGGATGCCGAACAGGCCCGGCACCGTCCTGGGGATCAAGCCAAAGGCCATGAGGCTGTAACCGGTCGCCACATTGAACAGCTGCAGTGCGACCATCAGCAGGGCAAGGCCTGCGATCATCTTGAAACCCTTGAGGGCGTCCATCCTGACCTCGACGTAAAAAGAAAGGGCCGAGAATAGGCCCTCCCTGTTGCGGCATTATTTACTCAGCCGACTTCTGCTTCAGGCGCTCCAGAATCGCATTGGCGCTGCCTTCGTTCGGCGTGATGCCGGCTTCGCGCAACTTGCGTTCCAGGTCAGTCCCCGTCGAGGCCTCGGCCAGTTCGTCCTGGGCTTCCAGTTCAGCGGCGCGTTGCTGCTGCTTGGCTTGCAAGCGGTTCAGCGTGCCAACGGCCGTCTCCAACTTGCCGTTGGCGCCGCCACTGGCGATGGACGCGCTGACCTGAGCCTTTTGCACGCTTTCACGCGCCTTGGCCATGTCCACTTGCTGGCGCAGGCTTTTGATCCGGCTTTCGGCCTTGGTGATGTCCTTACGCATGCTGTCGGCGTAACCACCGAATTCGGCGGCTTGCTTCTGCTCGGCGTCGCGCTCGTTGGTCAGGGTCGAAATGGCTTCGGCCACTTCGAGGGCCAGGTCTTCGCGGTTGGCCTGGATGGCGGCCATCGCCTTGGTCTCCAGGTCCGTGATCTTGGCGTCGTACTCGCCGACGCGGTCATTGGCCAACTTGTGCTTGGCCATGATGCTGACCAGCTCACGCTTGGCGTTGGCCAGCGCGGTGTCGGCATCGCGGATTTCCTGGTCGAGGATGCGCAGGGCTTGTTGGTCGACGATCGCTTCGCCGACTTCGCTGGCACCGCCACGCAGCGCGGTGAACAGTTTGCTCCAGATGGACTGAGTCATCAGATACTCCCGAATACTTAATTGAAGAAACGTTCGAAGGCTTCGCTGGCGCGCTGCACGTTGTCGACGAGGGTTTTCACCTCGGTCACGATGTTGGTGAGGCTGGAGTCAGAACTCAGCGCACCGAACATGTTGTAAACCACTTGCCCGTTGGGCATGGACTCGATGCCGATCGACGACAGCGGGAACATTTCCCGGCTGCGCAGCACGGCGTCATTGAATTTTTCGACGTTGTTGATGGACTCGACGTCGACCAGCACGGTGTCGACGATGATCTGCTCGCCCACCACCGCGATGTAAATCGGCAAGCCACCGAAGTCGTTCATTTCCAGCTTGATGCTGGACTCCGAGCCTTGAACCAGAGAAAGCGTGATGTCGTTGGAAACCACTTCGTCCAGGGCCTGCAGCGCCGTGAACAGTCGATCGATGTTCCAGTTAGTGCCTGCGCTCATGTAAATCTCCGACATGATTGAGCCAGCCAGAATCGGCTGGCGGAGCTGTTTCTCCATCTGCTTGAGCAGGCTTCGGTTTTCGGGAAGCACCCAAGTCTCGTGTTTCACATAACCGGCGGCCGCCAGGCCCGCGCGCATCTGCTTCATGTAGAAGCTCGATGGTTTTTTCGCGGACGGTTTCAAGCGCTCTCCCTGAAGGCTTGCTGAATCGGTATCGGGCCCTGCGGGCTGGCCCGATGGAGAGCTGCTTTTCATGGTGCTGACCTCGTTGTGAAAAACTCACGCGTGAGAAAATCTACAGGCAATTTTTGCAATGCTCAATAGCTCACGCGTGAGATTTTTTGTCTCACATTTCCCCGCGACGAACACCATCAGAACCGCTAGTAGCCTGGCATTTGTCTCTTCTGAGTTGACGGTATTACCTGTTCCAGCCGATTTATCCCTCATCGCCTGCCCATTAATCTGTGCCCATGTTGAACGCAACGCCAAACCCACTTAAACAAAAAAGGATTTCAACCATGAGCACTCCAACCTACAACCGCTTGAACAAAGACGACGCCATCGTATTGCTGGTCGACCACCAGACCGGCCTGATTTCCCTTGTGCAGGACTTCTCGCCCAACGAGTTCAAGAACAACGTGCTGGCCCTGGCGGACCTGGCCAAGTTCTTCAACCTGCCGACCATCCTCACCACCAGCTTCGAACAAGGCCCCAACGGCCCGCTGGTGCCCGAGCTGAAAGAGATGTTCCCGGATGCGCCGTACATCGCCCGCCCTGGCCAGATCAACGCATGGGACAACGAAGACTTCGTCAAGGCGATCAAGGCCACCGGCCGTAAGCAGATCATCATTGCCGGTGTGGTCACCGATGTGTGCGTAGCGTTCCCAACCTTGTCGGCGTTGGCGGAAGGGTTCGAAGTGTTCGTGGTGACTGACGCCTCGGGCACCTTCAACACCACGGTGCAACAGGCGGCCTGGAGCCGGATGACCCAAGCGGGCGCGCAACTGATGAACTGGTTCTCGGTGGCCTGTGAGCTGCACCGCGACTGGCGCAACGACATCGAAGGCTTGGGGAACCTGTTGTCCCAACGTATTCCCAACTATCGCAACTTGATGAATGGGTACGCGGCGCTGACGGCGCGTAAGGACTGATTAAAAACCGCACACAAAGCCTGCCCTGAAAAGCAGGCTTTTTGTTTAGTGCGCCGCCAACTCCCGCGCAATCTGCTCGATGCTTGGCAAATTGGGGGGACTTTCAAAATTGCTGACAGCTTTGCCGCTGTGCTCCAGCAAGCGGTTTTCGATGTGCACCACCAGCGAGTTACGCGACCAGTTGTTTTCTATCGCCTGGGCGATGTACCAGCGGCGGGTTTCGGGGCCTGGGAGTTTGTCGAGCAACACCAAGTTGTGGCCCCAGGGCAATTGTGCAGCAGCTTGTTGCACAAATTCAGAACAGGGCCACGCCTCGGCAAAAGCACGCATGTACTTGAGATTGCGCGGCGAAAAACCCTTCATTGTGGGAAACGCCACGCGCAAATCCTGGGCAAGTCGATCAATAACTTTGCTACCCCAGCCCTGCTCCGCCTGGCGGGTCAAAATGTCGTGGCCAAATCTGCCAATAGAGCAACACCAATTCCCGATTCACGGCCAGTGTTGCACGTTGTTGCGCCGTGTGAATTCGGCCTTTCAAGTCCGTCAACCAGTCGCTGTAGCCCGCAGGCGGTGTGGTCAAGCCGATACCGGGTTCGCTCATGCCGTTTCGCTCTTTGAGTGTTGAGGCAGGCTAGTCAGGGGCATTGACGGCCACAAGGGGCCAAGAACGCTCAAGGAAGAGCCTTTCAAACAATACCGAATGCCCTGCTGGCCATGGCGGCCCTACGCCTTGACTCTCCCCTATACGGCAGCCCTTACCCTGAAATACTCTATTTCAGGATCCACCCATGACGCCGCGCACCCTGGTTATCCTTGGCCATCCTTCAACGTCCAGCTTGTGTTCCGCACTGGCCGATACCTACATCCAGGCCGCAAAAATCGCCGGCCATGAAGCCCGCGTCCTACGCTTGGGCGAGCTGGTTTTCGACCCCAATCTGCACAGCGGCTACACCCAACCCCAACCGTTGGAACCCGACCTGCTCAGCGCCCAAGCCGACATCCTATGGGCGAGCCACCTGACCTTCATCTATCCCATCTGGTGGGGCGGTATTCCGGCGTTGATGAAGGGTTTCATTGACCGAATCTTCCTACCCGGCTTCGCCTTCAAATACCGCAAGGGCAAGGCTTTCCCCGACAAGCTGTTGCTCGGCCGCACTGCACATTTGTTGGTGACCCTGGACACGCCGCCGTGGTATTACCGCTGGTTCTATCGCATGCCGGGCGTCCACCAGATGCGCAAGACCACCCTGGCGTTTTGTGGCATCAAGCCAGTCAAGACGCTGCTGTTCGGGCCGGTGCTGGGCTCTACGCCGGCGCAGCGAACAAAGTGGTTGAAGCAAGCGGGCACACTCGTTGAAAAAGGGAGTTTTCATGTACATCGGCAAAGCCGCGCAACTGTCGAGCACGACCGTCAAGGCGATCCGTCACTATGAGGCGATCGGGCTGCTGCCCACGCCGCAACGCCAGGGGCAGTACCGGGTGTATTCGGCGCAGAGTGTCGAGCTATTGATGCTCATAAAGTGCGCGCAGCAGTTTGGGTTCAAGCTTAAGGAGTTGCAGGAAATTCTCTCAGGCTACGTAGGTGATGCATTGCCTTGGGAACGGGCGGACCAGGCAATCGCCGAGAAGAAACACGAATTGGCCACTCAGATTGCAGCACTGCAAAAGATGCAGGCAGGATTGCTTGCGTTCGAAGCCCAGCTAAAGGACGCAGAAGGCCGCTGCGCTCAATCGGCGACAGCACTGGCCTGAGTGGACGATGAGCCGAATAGCGTTTCTATTCGGCTCACACAACGAATGGTTCGAAACCAGCCGCGATCAACCGCAACTGTCAATACGACGGACAAGTGACACCCCCGCTCATTTGCCCAGAATCCCCATGTCTGCTAGTGTCGCGCCGGTTTACCGTCTACCGGAATAGCCGCCATGGCCCGCAAAAAAGTTGCACTCGATTTCGAACAATCCCTCGCCGACCTGCAAACCCTGGTCGAGCGTCTGGAGAACGGCGAGTTGTCGCTGGAAGACTCGTTGACAGCGTTTGAGCAAGGCATCGGCCTGACCCGTGACTGTCAAAGTGCCCTGGCGCAGGCCGAGCAGAAGGTGCAAGTGCTGCTCGAACGTGACGGGGAGTTGGCCGAAGAACCTTTCGATGCGGAACAGCCAGAATGATCGACGCGTATCAGGCCAGTAGCCAAGCCCGGGTCAATGCGGCGCTTGCGCCCTTGTTTGTTGCGCCAAGCCCGGAAATGAACCGCCTCTATGAGGCCATGCGCTACAGCGTGATGAACGGCGGCAAGCGCGTGCGCCCGTTGCTGGCCTATGCCGCGTGCGAAGCCCTGGGTGCGCCGGCCGAAGAGGCCAATGGCGCCGCCTGTGCAGTGGAGCTGATTCACGCCTATTCCCTGGTGCATGACGACCTGCCGGCGATGGACGATGACGACCTGCGTCGCGGCCAGCCCACCACCCACAAAGCCTTTGATGAAGCCTATGCGATCCTGGCCGGCGACGGTCTGCAGAGCCTGGCGTTCAGCGCGTTGCTGGACCCGGCCTTGAGCAGCGTCAATGCCGAGATACGCCTGCGCATGGTGACCAAGTTGGCCCACGCAGCGGGCCCGGCCGGCATGGTCGGCGGGCAGGCCATCGACATGGGTTCGGTCAGCCTCAAGCTCGACCAGCACGCCCTTGAGCACATGCATCGCCACAAGACCGGCGCGCTGATCGAAGCCGCCGTGGAGCTGGGCGCACTGGCCAGCGGCCAAGCGACCGCTGCGCAATTGGCCGCCCTACAGACCTACTCCCGCGCCATCGGCCTGGCCTTCCAAGTGCAGGACGACATTCTCGACGTAGAAAGTGACACCGCCACCCTGGGCAAACGCCAAGGTGCCGACATCGCACGGGACAAACCGACTTATCCTGCGCTACTTGGGCTGGACGCGGCCAAGGCCTACGCCCTGGAACTGCGCGACCAGGCCCTGGACGCCCTGCGACCTTTCGACGCGGCGGCCGAGCCACTGCGTGACCTGGCGCGGTATATCGTCGAACGTCGCCACTGATAACGGCGGCCTTTACGGCCGCATATCGGCCAAGTTCGGCGCTCTGCGTGGGCAGTTTGCGATGCTTGAGGTAAACTGCCGCCTCTTCTATACCTATAACGATTCGCCTGATGCCCACGACGTTTCAAGAGATTCCCCGCAAGCGCCCGTCCACGCCCCTGCTTGACCGTGCTGTCACGCCGGCCGGCCTGCGTCGACTGGGTGAAGCCGAGCTGGAAACCCTGGCCGATGAGTTGCGCCTGGAATTGCTCTACACGGTCGGCCAGACCGGTGGGCATTTCGGTGCCGGCCTGGGCGTCATCGAGCTGACCATCGCCCTGCATTACGTGTTCGACACCCCGGATGACCGGCTGGTGTGGGACGTGGGCCATCAGGCGTATCCGCACAAGATCCTCACCGGTCGCCGCGAGCAGATGGGCACGTTGCGCCAGAAGGACGGCATTGCCGCCTTCCCGCGTCGCTCCGAGAGCGAGTACGACACCTTTGGCGTCGGCCACTCCAGCACGTCCATCAGTGCAGCGCTGGGCATGGCCATTGCCGCCCGCCTGCAAGGCAGCGATCGCAAGGCGATTGCGGTGATTGGCGACGGCGCGTTGACCGCCGGCATGGCGTTCGAAGCGCTGAACCATGCGCCGGAAGTGGACGCCAACATGTTGGTGATCCTCAACGACAACGACATGTCGATCTCGCGCAATGTCGGTGGCCTGTCCAATTACCTGGCAAAAATCCTCTCCAGCCGCACCTATGCCAGCATGCGTGAAGGCAGCAAGAAGGTGCTCTCGCGTCTGCCCGGCGCGTGGGAAATTGCCCGCCGTACCGAAGAATATGCCAAAGGCATGCTGGTGCCCGGCACCCTGTTCGAAGAACTGGGCTGGAACTACATCGGCCCGATCGACGGCCACGACCTGCCCACCCTGATCGCCACGCTGCGCAACATGCGTGACCTCAAGGGCCCGCAGTTCCTGCACATCGTCACCAAGAAAGGCAAAGGCTTCGCCCCGGCGGAAGTCGACCCGATTGGCTACCACGCCATCACCAAGCTGGAACCCCTGGACGCTCCCGCCGCTGCGCCGAAAAAAGCCAGCGGGCCGAAGTATTCCGGTGTGTTCGGCGAATGGCTGTGCGACATGGCTGCCGCCGACCCTCGCCTGGTGGGGATTACCCCGGCGATGAAGGAAGGCTCCGACCTGGTGGCCTTCAGCGAGCGTTTCCCGCTGCGCTACTTCGACGTGGCGATTGCCGAACAGCACGCGGTGACCTTTGCGGCCGGCATGGCCTGCGAAGGCGCCAAGCCGGTGGTGGCGATCTACTCCACCTTCCTGCAGCGCGGCTACGACCAACTGGTCCACGACGTGGCGGTACAGAACCTTGATGTGCTGTTCGCCATCGACCGCGCAGGCTTGGTGGGCGAAGACGGCCCGACCCACGCCGGCAGCTTCGATTTGTCCTACCTGCGCTGCATCCCCGGCATGCTGGTGATGACGCCGAGCGACGAAAACGAACTGCGCAAGATGCTCAGCACCGGCCACCTGTACAACGGCCCGGCCGCCGTGCGCTACCCACGCGGCAACGGTCCGAATGCGGTGATCGAGAAGGACCTGGAGCCTATCGAGATCGGCAAGGGCATCGTGCGTCGCCAAGGCAGCAAGACCGCCTTCCTAGTGTTCGGCGTGCAATTGGCCGAGGCCCTGAAGGTGGCCGAGAAGCTCGACGCCACCGTGGTCGACATGCGTTTCGTCAAACCCCTGGATGAAGACCTGGTGCGTGAGATTGCCGGCAGCCATGAGCTGCTGGTGACCGTCGAAGAGAACGCCATCATGGGCGGCGCCGGTGCGGCCGTCAGCGAGTTCCTGGCGCGGGAGAACATCCTCAAGTCGGTGCTGCACCTGGGCTTGCCGGATGTGTACGTCGAACACGCCAAGCCGGCGCAGATGCTGGCCGAATGCGGGTTGGACGAGGCCGGGATCGAGGCGTCGGTGCGTGAACGCCTGGGCTTGCTCAACCTGTAAACACCATACCTGTAGGAGCCGGCTTGCCGGCGATAGCATCACCCCGGTCACCCTGAAAAACCGAGGTGCCTGCATCGCAGGCAAGCCAGCTCCCACAGTGGTTTTGCATTGCATTTGAATGCTATGGACAGCTCATGAATCGCCTTCGCCTCGCCCTGCCCCTCCTGCTCCTCCCCGCCCCCGAACTGCTCGCCGACACCCGCGACCAGGCCCTGAACCTCCCCGACGTCGTCATCACCGCCAACCGCCAGGTGCAGGCCCGCAACGACAGCAGCGCCGCCAACACCGTGTTCACCCGCGACGACATCGACCGCCTGCAACCCACCAGCGTCACCGACCTGCTGAGCCGCGTGCCCGGCGTGCAAATCGCACAAACCGGTGGGCGCGGCAGTTTGCCGGGGGTGTTCATTCGCGGCACCAAGTCGGCCCAAAGCCTGGTGCTGGTGGACGGCCAGCGCATCGCCAACGCCACCTCGGGCGACAGCGGGTTGCAGTTCCTCAGCGTCGACCAGATTGAGCGGGTAGAAGTGCTGCGCGGTTCGCGCTCGGTGATCTACGGCAGCGATGCCATCGGCGGGGTCATCCAGATTTTCACCCGGCGCAACGCCCAGGCCGGCGTTCATCCGCGTCTGCACGTAGGCTTTGGCAGCAACCAGACGTGGGAACGCAGCCTCGGCCTGTCGGGCGGCGACGAGCGCACGCGCTTCAACCTCGGCGCCAGCCTGGATGAAACCCAGGGCATCAACTGGACCCATGAGTCGTTTGCCAGCGATGGCGATCATGATGCCTACCGCAACAAGTCCTTGAGCCTGAACCTCAGCCACTCGTTGAGCGATGACCTCGAAGTCGGCTTCAACCTGTTGGATGGCCGGGGCAAGTCGGAATACGACAACCCGTTCGGGCGCTACGTCAGCTTTTTCGAAACCGTCGGCCAGAAACCCTACACCGACTACACCGTGAGCAGCGCCAGCGGTTACATCGACGCCAAGCTCAACGAGCGCTGGCAAACCCGCCTGGAACTGGGCCACAGCGAGAACCGCGACAAGAAGCGCGACCATCTCAGCGATGAGGGCAGCGCCTTCAACACCTACCGCGACTCGGTGAACTGGCAGAACGACCTGACCCTGGATGACCGCAACAGCCTGATCCTCGGTGGCGACTGGTATGAAGACCGCGTGCGCGCCACCACTGACTTCGACGAAGACAGCCGCTGGAACCGTGCGGTGTTCATCCAGCATCGCTTCGCGGCCGAGCGGTTTTCCACCGAGCTGGGCCTGCGTCACGACACCAACCAGCAGTTCGGCAGCCAGAATACGTGGAGTGGCACCCTGACCGTGCCGCTGAACCCGGACAACGACGTACTGCTGTCCTACAGCGAAGGCTTCCGTGCGCCAAGTTTCAATGACTTGTACTACCCCGGCAGCAGCAACCCCGACCTCAAGCCCGAACATTCAAAAACCTATGAGGTGCAGTGGCGCAGCCAGCTGAGCGACACCACGCGCCTGGAAACCTCGCTGTATCGCACCGACCTGAAAGACGCCATCGTCGCCCAGCCGGCGGACCTCTACATCCCGCACAACGTGGCGTCCGCACGGATCAACGGGTTTGAAGCGGCGCTCAAGCAGCAGGTGTTCGGCTGGCAAGGCAACCTGGGCGTCTCGATCATCGACCCTCGCGACCGAGACAGCGGCCATACCCTGGCCCGTCGGGCGCGGCGCACGCTGAACCTGGATGTGGATCGGCAGTTCGACAAGCTGGGGGTGGGTGCCAGCTGGCAAGCGATCAGCCGCAGCTATGACGATGAAGAGAATCGCAATCGCCTCGGCGGGTATGCCTTATTGGGGCTGCGCAGCAGTTGGGTGTTGAACCGCGAGGTGCTGGTGTCGTTCAAGGTCGATAATGTGTTGGACAAGGCCTATGCGCGGGCGATGTACAGCTATCAGGACCCGGATTTCGAGAACAACCAGTATTATCGTGAAGAGGGTCGGGTTTGGAGGGTTGGGGTGACTTGGACACCTGAGATCTGAGTTGGCAGGTCCGGCCTCATCGCAGGCAAGCCAGCTCCCACAGGGGGAACGCGTTCCAAATGTGGGAGCTGGCTTGCCTGCGATAGCGGTATTACAGGCCCGGCGCTATGACCTGACACAACCGCCCCACCGCCTCCAACATCTGCCCGCTGGGTCGCTCCAGGCCCTTGTCTGGCACCAGCCGCACCCGCCCAGCCATCGCCGTCCACACCTTCCAGGCCTCCTTCTGCACCTGATCGCCCACCAGAATCATCTCGGGATCACGCTGCAACACCGACTCGATACTCACCTGCGGCGCCGGTAGCTTGAGGTCATCGAACACATTACGCGCGCCGCACACCCTCAACGCATCGCTGATGATTTGCCCGCCGCCCACGGTATACAGCGGCTGGTTCCACACCTGGTAAAACACGCGCAAGGGCTCGGCGCGCTGATAGCGCTGGCGCAACTCAGCCAGTCGCTGGCGCAGTTGTGCGGCCAGTTGTCGACCCGCCTCAGCATGCCCCAATTGGTCGGCGATGGCCTGGACCTGGGTAGTCAGTTGCTCAAGGCTGTGGGGTTCGGCGACGTACACCGGGATATTCAGGCGCTGCAGTTGTTCGCGCTGGGCCGGGCCAACGCTGCCCGGCCAGAGCAGGATCAGGTCCGGTTTAAGGCTGAGCAGGCGCTCCATGTCCAACTGGCCGTAATGCCCCACTGACGGCACATTCGCCAAAGCCGCAGGCCGATCGCCGCCGTCGAGCACGCCCACCAGCAGGTCGGCAGCGCCCAGTTCAACCACGATTTCAGAGAGGGACGGCGCCAGGCTGATCACACGTTCGGCCGCCAACGCCTGGGTGCTTAATGCCAGCAGAAGCGCCAGCCAGTAACGCCTCATCCCAGCTGACGCGGAATGCGATAGAGGTAGAACAACACCAGCGTCGACAGGGCCAACAGAAACAGCGGCACCGCTTCCAGTCCGACAAACACCGCCAGCGCGCCGATCCACGCAGGAATGGCGGCAACCAGCAACGCCGTGCGCCGACGGGCCGCCAGGGTGATCCAGGCCGCCGGTTCTTCAGGGGTATCGAGGGCTTTGGAGGTGGCGATCAGTGCGTGTTTATAGCCATGGAAATAACGCAGGCTCAGAAACATAGAGGCCACGCCGGCAATGAAGAACGGCATGGCCAATACGGGAAGCAATGATTCAGCCTGGCCAAACACCAGGTTGATCACAAACAGCGGGAGCAGTGCCAGGGCCAGGTACTGCCACCAATTGAAGGACAGTCTCCGTTTCACCTGGCCACGGGTCACGCGCGGTCGACCTCGCCCTGATGCTCGTTGCCCATCATGTGGTCGAGCTTGCTGGCCTTGGTGGCCAGGTACAGTTTGTTGTGCGGGTTGTGCCCGGTGTGCAGCGGCACGCGCTCGGCCACGGTGATGCCCATGTCGGTCAAGGCTTTGACTTTGCGTGGGTTGTTGGTCATCAGGCGCAGGGATTTGACGCCCAGGTGCTCCAGCATCGGCAGGCAGATCGCGTAGTCGCGCTGGTCAGCGGCAAAGCCCAGGCGCTCGTTGGCTTCAACGGTGTCGGCGCCGCCGTCTTGCAGCTCATACGCACGGATCTTGTTCATCAGGCCGATACCACGGCCTTCCTGGCGCAGGTAGAGCAGAACGCCCCGGCCTTCGCGGGCGATGGCACGCATCGCGGCTTCCAGTTGCGAACCGCAGTCGCAACGCTGGCTGAACAACGCGTCACCGGTCAGGCATTCGGAATGCACACGGCCCAGCACCGGCGCGCCGTCAGCGATGTCGCCCAGGCTGAGCACAACGTGCTCGCGGCCGGTGGCTTCTTCGAGAAAGCCATTCATGGTGAACGTGGCAAAAGGGGTAGGCAGCTTGGAAGCGGCGACGAAAACGACGGGCACCGTGTGCTCCTGATTTCAGTTTTTACGATGACGGGCATTGTAACAGCAGGTTCCTACAGACGCTTAAGCTGAATTATCGCTGATAAAGATCAATCGGTTCGATTGGCCTTCATCCCGGTTCTATGCCCATCAGAACGGATAGGGCTGTTTCCAGCGCTCGAAAATCGGCTTCAACTCGCCGTTTTTCACCAGCGCCGCCATGCGCTGGTCGTATACAGCCATCAATGCCCGGCCGCGCTCGGTATCAGCAAACCCTAGGTACAGCGGCAGTTCGGCGATGTGGGTGAGCGTGAATTGCGTCGGGTCATCGGCCTGGCCAAGCACGTACTGGGCTTCGCTGAGGGCGTCGATGTAGAAGTCTGCGCGGCCGTGCTGCAGCATCGGCAGGATGCCGTCGCGGCGTTCGATCTGGTTGAAGCGGTGCACGTTGGGCAAGTACTCCTCGTACTTGTAGCCGCGCACCCAGGCCAGGCGGTAGTTGCCCAGCGTGGCCACGCTGGGCGTCGGCGCAGTGGCCAGTCCGAGGGCGTAGATGTGGTCGGAGTCGAAGTTCCAGTGGGGGTACAGCACGCCAGTCGCTTCGTCACGGTAGGAACCGACCCAGCCATCCACTTCGCCGCGCTGGGCCAAGCCGACCGAACGGGTATAGGGCACGCTGCGGGTTTGCAGGGTGATTCCGGCCGGCTCGAACACCTGACGCAACACATCCCACGCCAGGCCGCTGCCGTCTTTGTTGGTGTAGTCGTTCCACTCTTCGCTGGCCAGCATGATCTTGCCAGGTACCGGGGCTTCGTCCGCGTGCACAAGTGTCGCGACCGCGCACAGCACAATCAGCAGCCAACGGCGCACATCCATGATGACAACCTCCTACACCTTGAGAACCGTATAGAGGGTAGCGCAGCTCGCCGAATCAGGGCGTCTCGCTGAAGTGCTGATAGCCGCGCACGGCCGGGGTGATGTCCTGCCCTTGGGCATCAAGCAATGTCACGCCCTGCCCCGCCTCGACCCGGCCGATCACATGCACCGGCCAACCGCCCGCCAACAAGGGCGCCAGTTCGGCAGGCGGCAGGGTAAACGCCAGCACGTAGTCATCCCCGCCGCTCAGCGCAGCCACGCGGGCGGCCTCATCCCCGACAAACGCCAGCAAGGCCTGGGACAACGGCAAGGCCTGGCGCTCGATCAACAGGCGGACAGCCGACGCCTTGGCGATATGCCCGCAATCGGCCAACAGCCCGTCGGAGATGTCCATTGCAGACGTCGCCCTGCCCCGCAGCGCCAGCCCCAGGGCCAACTGCGGCTGCGGTGACCAGTAATGGGCCAGCAGCGGCTCGGCGACGGCGGCATCGGCGCTGCGCTGCCCCAAGACCAACGGCAAGGCGCCGGCCGCATTGCCCAGCTCACCACCGACACACAGCAGGTCACCCGGCTGTGCACCGCTGCGCGTCAGCGCCTGCCCGGCCGGCACGCGGCCGAACACGGTCAGGGTCAGGCTCAACGGGCCGCGCGTGGTGTCCCCGCCTACCAAGCCCACGCCGCAGCTTTGCGCCATGGCGTTCAAACCCTGGGCATAGCGTTGCAGCCAATCGGCATCGACCGTTGGGGTAGTCAGGGCAAGGGTAAACGCGAGAGGGTGGGCGCCCATGGCGGCCAGGTCGCTCACCGCCACGGCCAGCGAGCGCTGGCCGAGCAGGTACGGATCACAAGGGTCGGCAAAGTGTACGCCGGCTACCAGGGTATCCGTGGAGATTGCCAACTGCTCCCCGGCGGGGAGCGCCAGCAAGGCGCAGTCATCGCCGATCCCCAACGCAATGCCTTCGCCGCCTTGCGCACAGGGCGCGGCGGCGAAGTAGTTGCGGATCAGCTCAAACTCGCCCATTCAGGACTCAAGCGCTTAGCGCTTGTACGCCTTCACTTCGGCTTCACGCAGGCGCGGGGCCAGCTTGTCGAGCACGCCGTTGACGAACTTGTGGCCGTCGGTCGAACCGTAGACTTTCGCCAGTTCGATGCCTTCGTTGATCACCACGCGGTACGGCACGTCGACGCGATACAGCAGTTCCCAGGCCGACAGGCGCATCACGCACAGTTCAACCGGGTCCAGCTCTTCGATGGTCAGGTCCAGGCAAGGTGCCAGGGCCGTGTCGATCTCGGTCAGGTGGGCATGCACACCGTGCAGGATGTCGTGGAAGTACGGCAGGTCGGCAAAGGTGAAATCGTTGTCGACACGAAACTGTGCTTCGATCTCGTTCAGCGAGGCACCGGCCAGGTGACGCTGATACAGCGCCTGGGTCGCCAGTTGACGAGCAGCGCGACGCTTCTCGTTCTTGGACGGCTTGCCAGCATCGGCAGGGCGTGGTTCGCGCGGGTTGAAGTTGTCGCTCTCGTCGGAAATCACTTGGCCTCCAACTGCGACAGCAGGCTGACCATTTCCAGGGCGGACAGGGCAGCTTCAGCACCTTTGTTACCGGCCTTGGTGCCGGAACGCTCGATGGCTTGCTCGATGGAATCAACGGTCAGCACGCCGAATGCTACCGGCACACCGAACTCCATGGACACCTGGGCCAGGCCCTTGGTGCATTCGCCTGCCACGTATTCGAAGTGCGGAGTACCGCCACGAATGACCGCGCCCAGGGCGATGATTGCCGCGTATTCACCCTGTTGAGCAACTTTTTGCGCAACCAGTGGAATCTCGAAGGCGCCAGGGGCACGGATAAGGGTGATATCGCTTTCGCTCACACCGTGGCGAACCAGGGCGTCCACAGCACCGCTTACCAGGCTTTCAACGACGAAGCTGTTGAAGCGGCCAACCACCAGGGCATAGCGGCCTTTGGGGGCGATGAAGGTACCTTCGATGGTCTTCAGGGTCATTCGACAAATCTCTTAAAGAGCAGGGACGCGAAAAGTGCGTCCCTCAGTGATGTGTTAACCGCGAACAAGGGGCAAAAATCGCCAGCCTTTATTCGGAGGGCACGTATTCTACTACTTCCAGGTCGAAACCGGATATCGCATTAAATTTCATTGGCGCACTCATCAGGCGCATTTTGCGCACGCCGAGGTCGCGCAGTATCTGCGAACCGGCACCGACGATGCTGTAGGTGGTCGGTGTCTTGACCTGGGTGTGCTCGGCGGTTTCACGGATATGCGCCAGCAGCACATCACCATCCACCGGGTTGCCCAGCAACAGCACCACACCACTGCCCGCCTCGGAAACCGCGGCCATGGCGGCTCGCAGGCTCCAACGGCCCGGTTGCTTGACCATCAACAGGTCACGCAAGGGGTCCATGTTATGCACGCGCACCAGGGTCGGCTCTTCGGCGCAAATGGTGCCCAGGGTCAGGGCCATGTGCACGTCGCCTTCCACTGAATCACGGTAGGTCACCAAATTGAATTGGCCCAGTTCGCTGTCCAGCGGCTGCTCGGCAATCCGCTGAACGGTACGTTCGTGGATCATGCGGTAGTGGATCAGGTCGGCAATGGTGCCGATCTTGATGTCGTGTTCAGCGGCAAAGGCTTCGAGTTCGGCGCGACGGGCCA
The DNA here is from genome assembly GCF_059418405.1 of Pseudomonas sp. GW821-FHT09A09. NCBI lineage: Bacteria > Pseudomonadati > Pseudomonadota > Gammaproteobacteria > Pseudomonadales > Pseudomonadaceae > Pseudomonas > Pseudomonas sp. GW821-FHT09A09. Next base: position 62,573 of record NZ_JBWKPU010000022.1, on the reverse strand, counting down.
TGGTGCCGTCGTCGTTCATCACTTCGCAGATCACGCCGCTCGGCTCGAAACCGGCCATGCGCGCGAGGTCGCAGGCCGCTTCGGTGTGGCCGGCACGGGCCAGGGTGCCGCCCGGTTGGGCCATCAGCGGGAAGATATGGCCAGGGCTGACGATGTCTTCGGCCTTGGCGTCTTTCGCGGCGGCGGCTTGCACGGTGCGCGCGCGGTCAGCGGCGGAGATACCGGTGGTGACGCCGGTGGTCGCTTCAATAGACACGGTGAACTTGGTGCCAAAACCCGACCCATTGCGCGGCGCCATCAGCGGCAGCTTGAGCAACTCGCAACGCTCGCGGCTCATGGGCATGCAGATCAGCCCACGGGCGTGCTTGGCCATGAAGTTGATGTGCTCAGGCTTGCAGGCCTCGGCGGCCATGATGATGTCGCCTTCGTTCTCGCGGTCTTCGTCATCCATCAGGATGACCATCTTGCCTTGGCGGATGTCTTCAACCAGTTCTTCGATGCTATTGAGCGCCACGTGGCACCCCCTTGGTCAGGATTTCAGGTAGCCGTTAGCGGCCAGAAAACTTTCAGTGATGTTACCGGCAGTAGGCTCTGCGGCCTTTTCGCCCAGCAACAGGCGCTCCAGGTAACGGGCCAGCAAGTCCACTTCCAGGTTCACCCGGCGACCCGGCTGGTAAGACGCCATGATGGTTTCGCTGAGGGTGTGGGGAATGATGGTCAGTTCAAATTCGGCGCCGTTCACGGCGTTCACGGTGAGGCTGGTGCCGTCGACGGTGATCGAGCCTTTGTGGGCGATGTACTTGGCCAGCTCTTTGGGTGCGCGGATGCGGAATTCCACGGCACGCGCGTTTTCGCTGCGCGAGACAACTTCGCCGACGCCATCGACATGGCCGCTGACCAGGTGGCCGCCCAGGCGGGTGGTCGGGGTCAGGGCTTTTTCCAGGTTGACCGGGCTGCCAGCTTTAAGGTCGTTCATCGCGGTGCAGTCCAGGGTTTCCCGGCTGACGTCGGCGGCGAAACCGTTGCCTGGCAGTTCGATGACGGTGAGGCACACGCCGCTGACGGCGATGCTGTCGCCCAGCTTGACGTCGCCCAGGTCCAGCTTGCCGGTTTCAACCAGCAGGCGAACGTCGCCGCCTTTGGGGGTCATGGCGCGGATGCTGCCGATGGATTCGATGATGCCGGTGAACATGGCCTTCTCCTGGAAAACGGTACGGGACACTTGAGCGTCCGGTCAGAATTATACGCTCGCTGCTGGCACAGGGATGGCAGTGACTCGCCAGTCGTCGCCTACAGCGCGCATTTCAGTGATCTTGAGGTGGGGGGCGTCGGCCAGTTTCTCAAGCGGCCAGTCGAGCAAAGGCCGGGCAGCGGAACCGAGGAACTTGCCGGCGACGAATATCACGTACTCGTCCACCAGGCCCTGTTGGGCAAACGCACCTGCCAGGCTCGGGCCGGCCTCCACCAGCACTTCGTTGACGCCACGGGCTGCCAGCGCAACCAACGCCGAGCGCAGGTCGACCTGCCCATCTACGCCCGGCACCACCAGGCATTCAGGGCCACGGGGGAACTGATTTTCCGGGGTGACGCAAGTGATGACCAGCGCCGGGCCAGCCTTGAAGAACGGCGCGTTGAGCGGCACGCGCAGGCGGCCATCGATCAACACGCGCAAGGGCGGACGCGACATGGCCAGGGCGGTGGTTGCTTCATCCAGGCCCAGCTCGGCGGCGCGTACGGTCAGGCGAGCACCGTCGGCCAACACGGTGTCGGCACCGGTCAGCACCACACTCGCCTCGGCGCGCAGGCGTTGCACCGCTGCGCGGGCGTCGGGGCCGGTGATCCATTGGCTTTCGCCGCTGGCCATCGCAGTGCGCCCGTCCAGGCTCATCGCCAGCTTGACCCGCACAAACGGCAAGCCGTGTTCCATACGTTTGAGGAAGCCCGGGTTCAGCGCCCGCGCTTCTTGTTCCAGCACGCCGCTGCGAGTCTCGATACCCGCCAGGGCCAGACGCTGCATGCCGCGCCCCGCCACTTCCGGGTTGGGATCCTGCATGCCGGCGACCACACGCGCCACACCCGCACTCACCAGCGCATCGGCGCATGGCGGCGTGCGGCCGTGGTGGCTGCAGGGCTCAAGGGTCACGTACACCGTGGCGCCGCGTGCCTTGTCGCCAGCGGCGCGCAGGGCATTGGGCTCGGCATGGGGCTCGCCGGTACGTTCATGCCAGCCTTCGCCGACAATCTGCCCATCCCGCACAATCACGCAGCCCACCCGAGGGTTGGGGTGGGTGGTGTACAGGCCTTTACGGGCCAGTTCCAGGGCACGGGCCATGTAGTGGGCGTCGAGGACAGCTTGTTCAGCGCTAGGCGAATTCATTCTTTGGCAGGCTCACGGGCCAGGCGGTCGATCTCTTCGCGGAACTCATTGAGGTCCTGGAAGCGTCGATACACCGAGGCGAAACGGATGTAGGCAACTTCGTCGAGCTTTTGCAGCTCGCCCATCACCAGCTCTCCAACCACCAGGCTCTTGACCTCGCGCTCGCCGGTCGCACGCAGTTTGTGCTTGATGTGCACCAGCGCCGCTTCCAGGCGCTCGACACTCACCGGGCGTTTTTCCAGGGCGCGCTGCATACCGGCACGCAGTTTTTCTTCGTCGAAAGGTTGGCGGCTGCCGTCGGACTTGATCAGGCGGGGCAACACCAGTTCGGCGGTTTCGAAGGTGGTGAAACGCTCACCGCAGGCCAGGCATTCGCGCCGGCGACGCACTTGATCGCCCTCGGCGACCAGACGCGAGTCAATGACCTTGGTGTCGTTGGCACCGCAGAAGGGACAGTGCATGGTTGGCAGGCAACAAAAAAAGGGAGGGCCATGGTAGCGCATCCCTGTGGCAAGACAAGCCATAGCCTTTACGGTATATAGGCTGGCTTATATGTTTCTTTGTGTTCAAGTCACGGATTTTGCCCTTTCTGGAGCCGTACATGCAGTTACGACCACTTGTTTTGCTCGCCCTGTTCAGTGTCCTGGTCGCCTGCAGCAGCGAAGCCCCCAAGCCAACCACCCCTCAACCGACGCCCGCCCAGGAGAAAAAAGTCCCGGGCATTGAAGACCTCGGCCCGTTGCCGGCGTATCAGCGTGAAATCAACGGCACCCTCAACGGCGTGCCTGCCGGTGCCGAAGTTGAGCTGGCGCTGCTGGTGATCGACGACCGCTCGCGCCCGCAACAACTGCTCGCCAGCAGCGTGCTGACCGGCAACAACCAACCCCTGGCCTTTCGTTTGCGCTTTAACCCCGAGGCCTTCCCGGCCGGTGCGCGGGTGGAGTTGCGCGGCCGCGCCAGCCAGTCGGGCCAGTTGATCCTGCACCTGCCTGCGGTGCGCATCACCCAGGCGATCACCCAGAGCACCGGCCCCCTGCAACTCGTCCCGGCACCATGACGCCACCGCTGGGCCTGCAAGCCGCGCTCAGTGAGCTGATCGGCGATGCGCACTTGGTGCCCTGCCCGCTGCCGGGCACCGAGCTGTCGTTGTGGCTGCTGGACGCCGACAACATGGACCGCGCCTTCAGCCCCGAAGAAACCCGGCGCATCCTGCACGAGCCGCCCTATTGGAGCTTTTGCTGGGCCAGTGGCTTGGCGTTGGCGAGGTATCTGGCGGCCAATCCTGAGTGGGTCGCCGGCAAACGCGTGCTGGATTTCGGCGCGGGTTCTGGCGTGGCGGGGATTGCTGCCGTCAAAGCCGGTGCGCTGGAAGTGGTGGCTTGCGACCTGGACCCGTTGGCGCTGGCGTCTTGCCGGGCGAATGCCGAGCTTAACGGTGTGGCGCTGGGTTACTCGGAAGATTTTTTTGCCGAGGCTGACCGCTTCGATTTGATCCTGGTGGCTGACGTGCTTTATGACCGGGCGAACCTGCCGCTGCTGGATCAGTTTCTCACTCGCGGCCGAGAGGCGCTGGTGGCGGACTCGCGGGTGCGGGACTTTCAGCACCCGGATTATCGGCGGCTGGAGATCCTGGATGCGCTGACGTTGCCGGATCTGGCCGAGCCTTGGGAGTTTCGCAAGGTGAGCCTGTACCATTCGCGCCGCCTTTAAAGGCATCGCCGGCAAGCCGGCTCCTACGCGTGATCGCGCTCCCCTGTGGGAGCTGGCTTGCCTGCGATAGCGGTCTTGAAACCGCCACGCTTTCAGCTAGCTGCGCCAGCCCTTATAGTTGCCCCATTCCCGCTTTATTCGAGACGCCCCATGAGTGAGCCCACGCCGTACATCTTCGATGTCACCACCGCCACCTTCGATCAGGCGGTGATCGAGAATTCGTTCCACAAACCTGTGCTGGTGGATTTCTGGGCCGAGTGGTGCGCGCCGTGCAAGGCGTTGATGCCGTTGCTGGCGCAGATTGCCGAGAGTTATCAAGGCGAGTTGTTGCTGGCCAAGGTCGATTGCGAGGCCGAGCAGGACATCGTTGCGCGCTTCGGTATTCGCAGCCTGCCGACGGTGGTGCTGTTCAAGGACGGCCAGCCGGTGGACGGGTTTGCCGGGGCGCAGCCGGAGTCGGCGGTGCGGGCGATGCTGGAGCCCCATGTACAGATGCCACCACCGGCAGCGGCGGACCCGCTGGAGCAGGCCCAGGCGCTGTTCGCCGACGGCCGCATCAGCGATGCCGAAGCCGTGCTGGTGGCCTTGCTGGGTGAGGACAACACCAACGCCGGCGCGTTGATCCTGTACGCACGCTGCCTGGCTGAACGCGGTGAATTGGGCGAAGCCCAGACCGTGCTGGACGCAGTGAAGAGCGACGATCACAAAGCCGCCCTCGCCGGCGCCAAGGCGCAGATCACCTTCCTGCGCCAGGCGGCCGACCTGCCAGACGCCGCCGACTTGAAAAGCCGCCTGGCGCAAAACCCGCAAGACGACGAAGCGGCCTATCAGTTGAGCATCCAGCAATTGGCGCGCCAGCAGTACGACGCGGCGCTGGAAGGCCTGCTCAAGCTGTTCATCCGCAACCGCAGCTACAGCGAAGGTTTGCCGCACAAGACCTTGCTGCAGGTGTTCGAACTGCTGGGCAATGATCACCCGTTGGTGACCGTGTACCGCCGCAAGTTGTTTGCCGCGCTGTACTAATCGCCGACCCAGCTGTACAGCGGCGTGTCTGCGCCGCTGGCCACTTTCACGCTTGAACTGTGGCGCAGGCGCACCAGCAGGCGCTTGCCTGACGCGGCGTCACCGGCTAAGCCTTCCAATTGATCGAGCAGTTCCAGGCCCGTGAGCTGCCCGGCGTTACGCAACAGAGCCTGGGCGTTCTGCCACAGGTCGTCATTCTGTTTGACCGGTGCGGCTGCCGGTGCGGCGGTTACAGGGGCCGCCTGCAATTGCGCGCCCAGGCGTGCCCAATCGCCTTCGTCCAGCTCCAGGGTCAAGTCCACCGGCCAGTCGCCGACGGTTCCACGGATTCGCAACATCGTCCTTCCTCCTGCTGTTTTCTGACAGGCATGCTCCCACGCGGCTTGCGCAACGCCAAGCGGGCGGTCAAACTCTGGCACTATTGTTATAAGATCACATAACAAAACTTTCATGTTCTGGAGCCTTCTCATGCGCCGTCTGTTGCTCGCTTTGCCGTTTGCCCTCCTGCCACTGGCTATCGCCCACGCCGCTGACGAACATGAACACGAGCACGGCAGCCTCGGCGCCCACGAACACGGCGTTGGTCGCCTGAATGCCGTGCTCGATGGCCAGGCCCTGGAGCTTGAACTGGACAGCCCGGCGATGAACCTGGTGGGCTTCGAACACCTGGCCACCACCCCGGCCGACAAAGCCAAAGTCGCCGCCGCGCGCAAACAACTGGAAAACCCGCTCGCCCTGTTCAACCTGCCCAAGGGCGCCGGTTGCGTGGTCAGCACCCAGGAGCTCAACAGCCCGCTGTTCGGTGACAAGCCGGAAGCCGACCATGACGACGACGATGACCACGATCACGACGCCAAAGACGGCGCCCACGAGCATCATCACGATCACAGCGAAATCCACGCCCACTACCAATTCACCTGCGCGACGCCGACTGCACTGAGCAACCTCGACCTGACCCAGGTGTTCAAGACCTTCCCCGCCACCCAGAAAATTCAGGTACAACTGATCGGCCCAAGCGGCCAGCAAGGTGTGCAAGCCACGGCACAGGCCGCTACCCTGAAATTCTGATGTAAACCCCTGTGGGAGCTGGCTTGCCTGCGATACAGACGCCTCGGTACAGCAGACACACCGCAGCGATGCCATCGCAGGCAAGCCAGCTCCCACAGGGGTCCAATTTAGCCAGCAGGCGAATTTGATTTCACATGACTCAAGCACTGATCGAACTGTCTGACCTGGCCTTCAACTGGCCCGGTCACCCCCAGTTGCTGGACATCCCCGCGTTCCGCCTGGAAGCCGGGGAAACCCTGTTTCTCAAAGGCCCCAGCGGCAGTGGCAAAACCACGTTGCTGGGCCTGCTCGGTGGCGTTCAAAAACCTACCCAAGGCAGCATCCGCCTGTTGGGCCAGGAACTGACCGAGCTGTCGGCCGGCGCCCGCGACCGCTTTCGCGTCGACCACACCGGCTACATCTTCCAACAGTTCAACCTGCTGCCGTTTCTGTCAGTACGTGAGAACGTCGAATTGCCGTGTCACTTCTCCAAGCTGCGCGCACAACGGGCAAAGCAGCGTCACGGCAGTGTCGACAAAGCTGCCGCTGCCTTGCTGGCGCACTTGGGTTTGAAGGACAAGGACCTGCTGGAGCGCCGCGCCGACTCGCTGTCCATCGGCCAGCAACAACGGGTGGCCGCCGCCCGTGCGTTGATCGGCCAGCCGGAACTGGTGATCGCCGACGAGCCCACCTCGGCCCTGGACTACGACGCCCGCGAAGCCTTCCTGCAACTGTTGTTCGCCGAATGCCGCGAAGCCGGCGCCAGCCTGTTGTTTGTCAGTCACGACCAGAGCCTGGCCTCGCTGTTCGACCGTAACCTGTCGCTGGCCGAACTCAATCGCGCCGCCACGCCCGCAGAGGTTTGAGATGTATCTGTTCCGTCTAGCCATGGCCAGCCTGGCTAACCGCCGTTTTACCGCGATCCTCACCGCGTTCGCCATCGCGCTGTCAGTCTGTTTGCTGCTCGCCGTGGAGCGTGTGCGCACTGAGGCGCGCAACAGTTTCGCCAGCACCATCAGCGGCACCGACCTGATCGTCGGCGCGCGCTCCGGCTCCGTGAACCTGCTGCTCTACTCGGTATTCCGCATCGGCAACGCCACCAACAACATTCGCTGGGACAGCTTCGAGCATTTCGCCGCCAACCCCCAAGTGAAATGGGCGATCCCGATTTCCCTCGGTGACTCCCATCGCGGTTACCGCGTAATGGGCACCAACGAGTCCTACTTCGAGCATTACCAGTACGGCCGCAAGCAAAACCTCGAACTGGCCAGCGGCCGCGCCTTCGCTACCGACCCTTTCGAGGTGGTGCTCGGTGCCGAAGTGGCCGACGCGCTGCACTATAAACTCGGCGACAAGCTGGTGCTGGCCCACGGTGTCGCCGTGGTCAGCCTGGTGAAACACGACGACAAACCCTTCACCGTGGTCGGCATCCTCAAGCGCACCGGCACGCCGGTGGACCGCACCTTGCACATCAGCCTCGGGGGCATGGAAGCCATCCACATCGACTGGCACAACGGCGTACCGGCCCAGGGCAAAGGCCGTATCAGTGCCGACCAGGCGCGCAACATGGACCTCACGCCCCAGGCCATCACCGCGTTCATGCTCGGCCTGAACAACAAGATCTCCACGTTCGCGCTGCAACGGGAAATCAATGATTTCCGTGGGGAGCCGATGCTGGCGATCTTGCCGGGCGTGGCGCTGCAAGAGTTGTGGAGCATGATGGGCACCGCCGAAAAAGCGCTGTTCGTGATCTCGTTGTTCGTGGTGCTGACCGGCCTGATCGGCATGCTCACGGCGATCCTCACCAGCCTCAACGAGCGCCGCCGCGAAATGGCGATCCTGCGTTCGGTGGGCGCCCGCCCGTGGCACATTGCGACGTTGCTGATCTTCGAAGCGTTCGCGCTGGCTCTGTCCGGCGTGGTTGCAGGCGTGGGGCTTTTGTATGTGTGCATCGCCGCCTCACGTGGCTACTTGCAGGCCAACTACGGCCTGGACCTGCCGATGTCGTGGCCCAGCGAATATGAATGGACGCTGCTCGCCGGTATCCTGGCCGCCGCGCTGTTGATGGGCGCCGTGCCCGCGTGGCGCGCCTACCGACAATCCCTGGCCGACGGCCTGTCCATACGTTTATGAGGAAGGCTTCGATTCGTCGTGCGTTGTTTGCGTTGCTGTTGCTGGTGGGCGTGCCCGCCTGGGCTGATGAGCAGCCCAAGGACCTGTCGTGGCAGGAGATGATCCCGCCGGACGCGCCGCCGGAAATCCCCAACATGAAACCGCTGCACGACCTGTCGAACATGGCCGATGCGTTGTCGGTCGAGTCGGCGCCAGCGGCCAAGCAGGACTTGCCCAACGCGCCGGTGGTGCAAAGTCTCGACGGCCAGCACATCCGTCTGCCGGGCTATATCGTGCCGCTGGAAGTCAGCGAAGAAGGCCGCACCACCGAGTTCCTGCTGGTGCCGTATTTCGGCGCGTGCATCCATGTGCCGCCACCGCCGTCGAACCAGATCGTGCATGTCAAAAGCGAAGTCGGGGTGAAACTCGATGAGCTGTACCAGCCGTATTGGATCGAGGGTTCGATGCAGGTCAAGCCGTCCACCAGTGAGCTGGCCGACGCCGGTTACCAGATGGATGCCGAGAAGATTTATATCTACGAACTGCCGGAATAGCGTTGATCGCCCTTTCATTGAGCTGAGTCAAAGGATCGAGTGGAACGATCTTTACCATTGGACGTACAACTTTTAACGTCCTTTTGGAGCTCCCATGAACAAGTCCCTGCTCGGCGCGTCCCTCTTCGCGCTCGCCCTCATCGCCCCTGCCGCACACGCTCACGAAGCGGGCGACATTCTGATTCGTGCCGGTGCAATCACCGTGAATCCGAAGGCCGACAGCGGCCACGTGAAGGTTGACCAGGGTCCATTGGCGGGCGCCAACCTGGGCGGCAAGGCGACCATGAGCAGCGACACTCAGCTGGGCTTGAACTTCGCCTACATGCTGACCAACCACGTGGGTATCGAACTGCTGGCCGCCACCCCGTTCGAGCATGACGTGAAGATCAAGAACACCGCCCTCGGCGCCGCCAACGGCAAGCTCGGCACCCTGAAACACCTGCCGCCGACCCTGAGCGTCGTGTACTACCCACTGGACAACAAGTCGGCCTTCCAGCCGTACGTGGGCGCTGGTATCAACTACACCTGGATCTACGACGAACACGTCGGCAGCCGTGCGCAGAGCGCCGGCTTCAGCAACTTCAAGGCTGAGAACTCCTGGGGCTGGGCCGCGCAGATCGGCGCCGACTACATGATCAACGACAAGTGGATGATCAACGCCCAGGCGCGCTACATCGACATCAGCACCAAAGCGACGGTGGACAACAACGCACTGGGCCAAGGCACTCGCGCCAAAGTGAACGTGGACGTCGACCCGATGGTTTACATGGTGGGTATCGGCTACAAGTTCTAACCCCCACCGCAATACCCCTGTAGGAGCCGGCTTGCCGGCGATGCAAACACCTCGGTCTTTCAGCCAGACCGAGGAGATGCTATCGCCGGCAAGCCGGCTCCTACGTGTTTGGGGTCAGCTGTGGCGGTAGTAGCGATCCAGCAACGCCGGCAACCCCGCCCGCCACGCCCGTGGCTTGATGCCGAAGGTGTGCAGGATTTTCTTGCACGCCAGCACCGCGTGTTGTGGCTCATCGGCTGCATCCGGCCGAGCCGCGTGGGCCTGGGCGGTGGGTGACTCGATGGCCAGCGGGTGATAGCTGCGCGCTTCGGTGAGGATCGCCTGGCCCAGCGCCAGCGGTGTAGTCGCTTCATGGCCGGCGTAGTGGTAAGTGCCCCACAACGGCGCCGCACAATCGAGCTGCTTGAGCACCGAGATGATCACCCGCGCGGCATCGTCCACCGGCGTCGGGTTGCCGCGACGGTCATCCGCCATCAACAACTCATCCGGCTTCTCGGCCCGGGCAAGGAAGCGCCCGAGGGTGCCGTCGACGCTGTCATCGAGTAACCAGCCAAACCGCAGCAGCACATGCTGCGGGCAGGTGGCGCGCACGCTCTGCTCGATGCGCCACAGCGCCTGGCCACGCAGGCCCAGGGGCACCGGCTCGTCTTTTTCGCTGTAGGCGGTGGCGCGGGAGCCATCGAACACGCGGTAGCTGGACGGTTGCACCAGGGTGATGTTGTGGTGCTGGCACAGCTCGGCCAGGCGCTCGATGGCGAATTCCTGGGCAGCCAAGCGGGTTTCGCTGACCGCTTCGGCCTGGAACCAGTCGAAGTAGTAGGCGAGGTTGATCAACGCATCGGGACGGGTGTCGTCGAGCAGTTGGGTGAGACTCGCGGCATCCCAGCCGTCTTGGGGCGGTTTAGGAGCGAGGAAACCGATGTCTTCCTCTGCACCGAGGCGAATCAGCGCCTGCCCGAGGGCATTCCCGCCGCCCAGTAACATAAGGCGCATTCGCATAGATTGAGCAGGCCCGGTCTGTTGGAACGATGGTTGTCTAGGTATTTGTAAGAATCGTTGCATTTTGCGGGTTTGTCGCGCAACCGTCACGGATAAAGTGTGGGGTTGCAACTTGTTGTATCGGGCGGGGTAGCAGGTGGTCTTGGAGAGGTGGATCAGGCATTGAGCCTGGTGTTGCTATCTCCAGCCTCATCGTAGGCAAGCCAGCTCCCACAGGTGAACGGGTTCACACAGCCGAAACTGTGGGAGCCGGGCTTGCCCGCGATGAGGTCACTGGGTACGCGGCTGCTCGGTCAGCACCACCGACGCCGGTACCTCTTCATCCGGCTCATCCACCTGCGGCCCGCGCTTGGGTAAAAAAACCTGCTGTGGATAAGTTTGCGCGAAATGCACCTCGGCGCAGTTATCCACAAGCTTTTTCAAGCGCTGGTTAAACGCGCGGCTCACCGCATATTGCCCGCCCGACACCGTACGGAACTGCGCCGTGAGCACCACGCCGTTGAGGTCCATCTTGTCCACGCCAAACACTTCCAGTGGCCCTTGCAGGTTGTACTTGAGGAACACATCGTCGCGGATCGATTGCCCGGCCTCGCGGATCAGCTCCACCGCCTTGTCCACGTCGGTGTCGTAGGTGAACTGCACCGAGAAGAACGCATAGGCAAACTGCCGGGACTGGTTGGTGACCGCCTTGATCTGACCAAAAGGCACCGAGTGCACAAACCCCTTGCCATCGCGCAAGCGCAAGGTACGGATGGTCAGGCCTTCGACAGTGCCGGCATGCCCGGAGTCGAGCACCACCCAGTCGCCGATGGACAGCGTGTCTTCGATGATGATGAACAGGCCGGTGATCACATCCTGCACCAGTTGCTGCGAACCGAAACCGATGGCCAGGCCCACCACCCCGGCACCGGCCAGCAACGGCGCGACGTTGATGCCCAGGTTGGCCATGGTGGTGATCGCGCAGATCACTACCAGGATGATCTTCACCGCATTGCGCACCAGCGGCAGGATGGTTTTCACCCGCGTGCTCGGCTGGCGATTGGAGCGTTTATTCACCGGTGGTTTCAGCGCTTCCTGGATCGCCGTGTCGAGCACCACCCAGAACAGCCAGGTCATCAGCAGGATCAGGCCGATACTGCTCAGCGAGTCGCTGATCGCCCGGCCCACCGAATTGCGCTGGGCGAATTCAAACAGCGATACGCCCCAGATCCGCCCGAGGATTTCGATAAAGGCGATGGCCATGACAATGCGCAGGATCGCGTGCAACAGGCTGAGAAAACGCTCCTTGTAGGCACTGCTGCGCTGGATCGCCACCTGGCTGCGGGACTTGAACAGGTGTTGCAGCACGGTGCTCAAAAACACCGTGCCGATCAGCAGGATCGTGGTGAACAGCGCGCAGCGCAGGGCCTTCTGGTTATCGTCGCCGGCCCCGATCAGGTTGATCGCCGACACCAGCACCATCAACAGGATCGGCCAGTACCAGAGCCCGGAAAACACCCGCAACGACTGTTGCAGCGCCGGATGCTTGAGGCGTTGGGCCAAGGGCCGGTTGCGGATCAGGTGTGCCACCGGACGGCGCAGGCGCACCACCAGCACACCGAAGATCACCGCCGCGAATAGGCCGGTGAACACTGCAATGCTGCTGGTGATATTGCCGCCGAGCTGGCGGGCGATCTGCGGGCTGGTCAGGGCGTCGCTGAGCGCGGCGAGAAAGCCGATCAGGAACAGCGGCTTGGGGCAGTAGCTACGGATGATCTGCACGGCCGGGCGTTTATGGCCGACGTTGAACATGACAATGACGCATAGCAGCATCGACGTGGAAAAAATGCCGCTGCTGGTGGCGTAGGCAAAACACAGCGCCAGCGCGCGGCCCACGGACGTGGGTAAAAAGTGACTGACGTAGAGCGTCAGCGGCAGGCAAATCAGCGCAGGAATCGTGTAAGGCACCACATACCCGAGCACTGCTTGCAAGCGCCCACGCCGTTCGACAAACGGCCGCCGGCTCAAGCGCTGCACGATAAAACGCCCGAGCAGCGCCAGCACGGCAAAGGCACCGATCCACACACCGGAGAGCAACAAGAAGTCCCCGGCCACACTCCAGGGCGAACGCTCGGCGGTCTGGTCGACCAGGCGCCCCACTTCGTCCGCCGCACGGTCGGCACGCAGGCGCCAGGCGTCCACCAGGTTCTGGTTGAGGTCGAGTTTGTCCTGCACGTCATCGATGCTGGAACTGATGGCGCCGAGCAAACCGCCTTCGACCAACAGCTCCGGTTTGGCCGGTGCGGTCGCCGCAGGTGCAGGGGTTGCGGCTTGCAGTGCGCCGTTGCCACACAGCAGCAGCGCGCCGAGGAGTAATGCAGCTCTGAGATTCAGCAAAACACCGGGCTCCTTCAAGAGGGTCTGTAAGGAACTGACGGGATTGAGCCTTGATCGTTCCCCTCTTTCGTCATCTTTGGCGGAGGGTAGACCACTGAATCCGTCACAGCACAGATCCCCTGTGGGAGCGGGCTTGCCCGCGAATGCGGTACATCAGCCAATCAATTAACGACTGACCCACCGCTATCGCGGGCAAGCCCACTCACACATTTTGGAATGCGTGCCGTCTGTAGGACGGTGGAAACTTTCCGTCAAAAATCGCAGTCAGCCATAAACGGGGGCCAGGCCCCCATGGTTTTTTCAGGAGCAACCATGGCTGCGAATCCCGACTGGATGCCCACCACGCCCAGCATCGCCATCACGCGCTTCACAGTGCTGACGGTCAATATCCACAAGGGCTTCACCGCCCTGAATCGGCGCTTCATCCTGCCCGAGCTGCGTGAAGCAGTGCGCAGTGTGGGCGCCGACATGGTGTTCCTGCAGGAAATCCACGGCACCCACGAGCGTCACCCCCAGCGCTACAGCGACTGGCCGAATATGCCGCAATACGAGTTCCTCGCCGACAGCATCTGGCCGCAGTTTGCCTATGGACGCAACGCGGTCTACCCCCATGGCGACCACGGGAATGCGCTGCTGTCGAAGTTCCAGATCGTGCGCTATGACAACCTGGATATTTCCCAAAGCGGCCACGAAAACCGTGGCCTGCTGCATTGCGTATTGCGCCTGCCGGGCACCGGCCAGGAGGTGCATGCGATCTGCATTCATCTGGGCCTGCGCGAAGTGCATCGCCAGCAACAACTGCGTTTGCTCGAACAGCGCATCAGCGAGATACCGGCCGACGCGCCGCTGGTTGTCGCTGGGGACTTCAACGACTGGCGCCAGCGGGCCGACCTCAGCCAGAGCGGCCTGCGGGAAGTGTTTATCGAGACCCACGGAAAATTGCCGCGCACCTTCCCGGCGCGCCTGCCGCTGTTGCCCCTGGACCGTATTTATGTGCGCAACGTGAAGGTGCATAACCCCCGAGTGTTGACCACTCGGCCTTGGTCCCACTTATCCGACCATGTGCCGTTGTCGGTGGAGATCGAGCTATGAACGTCGCCGTCGAACACATCGCCACCGACCAACCACCGGACGAAGCCAAGGCGCGTGATCTGGATTACGGCTGGCAGAGCGGCAACCGCGTCGAGTTGCTGGAGAACGGCGAGGCGTACTTCCCCAAGGTGTTCGACGCCTTGCGCGGGGCCCAGCGCGAGATCGTGCTGGAGACCTTCATTCTGTTTGAAGACAAGGTTGGCCTGGAGCTGCAAGGCATCCTGATCGATGCGGCGCAGCGTGGGGTGAAAGTCGTGATGAGCCTGGACGGCTTTGGTTGCGGCGAGCTGAGCCCGAGCTTTTTGGGCGAACTGGCGGAAGCCGGGGTAACGGTGCAGATGTTCGACCCGGCGTCCAAGACCCTGGGGGTTCGCACCAACTGGTTCCGGCGCCTGCACCGCAAGATCGTGGTGGTGGACGCCAGCGTGGCGTTTATCGGCGGGATCAATTTTTCGGCCGACCATCTGGGCGATTTCGGCCCCGAGGCCAAGCAGGATTACGCCGTGCAAGTGACCGGCCCGGCCGTGGCCGACCTGCACCATTTTGCCCTGGCGCAAAGTGGTCGCCAGGTGCGCACGCGACGCGGTTGGCGACGGCGCCAGCAACGGCCATCGCCGTGGGCCACCGACAACAGCGACGGCCTGGTACGCCTGATCTACCGCGACAACGTGCAGCACCGCGACGACATCGAAGAGGCCTACATCCACGCCTTGAGCAAGGCGCAACAGCGCGTGGTGATCGCCAACGCCTACTTCTTTCCCGGTTACCGCCTGCTGCGGGAAATTCGCAACGCAGCGCGCCGTGGCGTGCAGGTGCAACTGATCATGCAGGGTCAGCCGGATGTGCTGTTGGCCAAGCTCGCGGCGCGCATGCTCTACGACTATTTGCTCAAGGACGGCGTGGTGATTCACGAATATTGCCAGCGCCCGCTGCACGGCAAAGTTGCGCTGGTGGACGACGAATGGAGCACCGTGGGTTCCAGCAACCTGGACCCGCTGAGCCTGTCGCTGAACCTGGAAGCCAATGTGCTGATTCGCGACCGTGCGTTCAATCAACACCTGTATGAACGCCTGGAAACACTCGCCAACAATCACTGCCAGACCATGCCGGAAAACCGCACGCCGCGCCTGTGGCTCTGGCGGTTGACCGTGGGCTTCCTGGTGTTTCATGTGATGCGTCACTTCCCTGCGCTGACCGGTTGGCTGCCGGCGCACAAGCCACGCTTGAAACCCGTCGGGAGCCAGGCCCATGAGCACTGAATCCGGGTTCAAGCGCTGGAAGAAACCCCTGACCGTTGTGTTCTTCCTGCTGCTGATCGTGCTGTTCACCCTGCTCGCCCGGCGCATCGACTGGAGCGACGTGGTGCAGACCCTGGGCGACTTCAAGCTGCGCACGTTGCTGATCGCAGGCGCCCTGACGCTGTGCAGTTTCCTTGTGTACGCCAGCTTTGATTTGATCGGCCGCACCTACATCCGCCAGCCGTTGGGTTGGAAGCAGATCCTGCCGGTGGGGGTCATAAGCTATGCGTTCAACCTCAACCTGAGTGCGTGGGTGGGCGGCATCGCCATGCGCTACCGGCTGTATTCACGGCTGGGGGTGAGCACCGGCAATATCGCCAAGATCCTTGGCTTGAGCCTGGCGACCAACTGGTTTGGCTACATGGCGTTGGCCGGGGTGGTATTCAGTAGCGGGTTGGTGACGATGCCACCGGGCTGGAAGGTCAGTACCGTTGCGTTGCAGGGCATTGGTGCATTGTTGGTGCTGGCCAGCTTGGGTTATCTGGCGGCGTGTCAGTTTTCAAAGAAGCGCGCATGGTCGATTCGCGGCATGGAGATCAACCTGCCGTCGGTGCGCATGGCCTGCCTGCAACTGGCGCTGGGCGCGCTGAACTGGTCGTTGATGGCGGCGGTGATTTTCACGCTTTTGCCGGCCAAGCTGGATTATCCGTTGGTGCTGGGGGTGTTGTTGATCAGCGCGATTGCCGGGGTGGTCACGCATATTCCGGCCGGGCTGGGCGTGCTGGAGGCGGTGTTTATTGCGCTGTTGCAGCATGAGGCTTCGCGGGGGAGTTTGCTGGCGGGGCTGATTGCCTACCGGGCGATCTACTTCATTTTGCCGTTGCTGATCACGTTGGTGATGTACCTCGTGGTGGAGGCCAAGGCCAAGGCGTTGCGGGTTAAAAAGGCACCGGCTTGAAAGGGTGTTGACGGGTTAATCGCCATCGCAGGCAAGCCAGCTCCCACAGTTGAAGGTATTCACAATTCAAAAGGTGTGAACCCAATCAAATGTGGGAGCTGGCTTGCCTGCGATGGCAATCTCAAGAACACCCAATTATCGGGATTGGATAATGCTCAACCGCTCCCCCACCACCATCTCGGTAATCCAATCCACCAGAATCGACGTATAAGCCTGCTGCGACACTGGATCGCTGAGCGCATGGTCGGCGCCATCGATGATGCGGTGGGTCAGCGAGTGGGTCTGCTGGCACGCTGCGCGGTAGCTCATGATGGTGGCGTGGGGCACGTGGTCGTCGGACTCAGACTCCACGATCAACACATCCCCGGTAAACGCCGAACACGCGTGCAACGCACGATTGGTTTCGGCATGCACCAGCGTGCTGCGGTAATCCATCAAGTCCACCTTATCCAGGTCCCGCTTGGGCTTGAGCCACTCCTGATCGCGGTACAGCGCCGGCACACGCAACGCCAGCCAGCGTACCGGGCGCAATGACGTGAGGATCGCCGCCAGGTAGCCGCCATAACTGGTGCCCACTACCGCGACCGCCGAGGTGTCGATGGCCGGGTGCGACAGCAACCGGTCGTAGGCCGCCAGCAGATCGCGCAGGTTGTCTTCACGGGTAACGCGAGACAGCGGAATACCGGTGCCCGCATGGCCGCGCAAGTCGAACGTGAGGCACACGCAGCCCAGGCCTGCAATGCCTTTGGCGCGCTCCAGGTCGCGCTCTTGGCTGCCGCCCCAACCGTGCACGAATAGCACGCCAGGCACTTTGGATTTGGGGCTCAGGAAGGTACCACTCATCTGTTCGTCGTCGATATCGATCGCAATGCTTTCGCTTCTAGCCGTCATAAGCCTTAACCGTCACGTATTTGAGAAGAAAGTCGCTGTTTTGCGCAGGCCCGCGGTACACCTCGATAGCGTCAGCCGGCAGAGGCTGATCCACGTAGGTCTCGACCGAGGCCACTTGAATGGCGCGCAGGCCTGGGTGATTGATAAAACTCTGCAACGCGGCGACTTCCGCGCTGCTCGCGCCGCCCATGCGCCAGGATTGTTCGAGCACGCCGCTGCGGCGTTGGCCGTCGCTGTCCAGGCCCTGGGCGATGTCGTAGTTGCGCCGCGACGCATAGAAACCGGGGTAGGCCTCGTCGGCAGCGTTGTCGAACACCCGGGCTTGTTCGATGGCTTCGCACACATCATCGGGCAGTGGGAGGCGCAACAGGTCTTCGTAATAGCCAGGCACCACCAGCAGGTTGGAACCGCCGTAGACGTCCTCGCCCTGCCCGTCTTTTGTGAGGTACTGCTCGCCGCAGTAGCTGATGACATGATCGCCGATGAAGCTCTGGCCGACACTGTGGGTGATCACATCGCTCAGGTCTTGCTCCAGCACCACGCCGTCGTCGAACAGGCGCGCGCTGTCTGGTCGCGCCAGTAAGGCTTCGAATTCGTCGAGGCTGTGGATAACTTCCTGACCGCGCCCGGCGCACGCATGCACGGGCTTCAGGCGGATGGGGCCGCTGTAGAGCAGGCGCGTGGCCGCAGGGCGCGCATCTTCGAGGGCAAAGACGCTGAGGCCATCGAGCACGACGGCCCGTACTCGCTCGCAGAACAGCGGCGACCAGCCTTCGGGCGCCTTGGCGCCGGGGCCGAGCAGGCCGTGACTGATGGCCTTGGTGCAGATGAAGTCATGCTCGACATACCCGCCCCACAGGTCTTGCGGCCCTTTGATATTGAGCTGCCGCGCTTGCTCGGCACCCACCAGGGTTTGCGTGGGCAGCAGGTACAACTCCCGGCCGGCATGCCGATCGGGATCATAACTGCCGCCGAATTTGAGCCCGAGAATCTGCGCCAGCCAGCGCGCCAGCGCGAGGTTGGTTTGAACCTCGTGCAACGGCGCGCCTTCGCGCGTGAAGTGAGAAACGACGAGCTTTTTGCGTTGACTCGGGGTCATGCGTCCCCCTTGGCTATCCCGCCCTGTGTGTGAGGGGAAAGTTGCAGGGATCAGGCCAACGCCTGTTATGACGCGACGGTTTGCAAATCAAGCAGTTGCGGGGAAAGCGATGGCAGTAGGCCTGTTTTATTCTGCACGACGGCCCGTGAATGGCGCGGCGTTCTGCACGATTCAGACGCCGAAGCGGCTGCGGTAATCGCTGGGTGCCAAGCCGGTGATTTTCTTGAACGTGGCGCGGAACGCACTGGGGTCCTGATAGCCCACGGTCCAGGCGATGTGGTCAATGGTGCCGTTGGTGAATTCGAGCATCTGTCGCGCCTTGCCCACCCGTAGGTGCTGGCAATATTCGGTGGGTTTGAGCCCCGTCGCGTTGCGAAAGCGCCGCAGGAAGGTGCGCTCTTCCAGCCCCGCCTCTTGCGCCATTGCGGTGACCGACACGTCCACCGCGCCGCTGGCTTGCAGCCAGTGCTGCACCTTGAGAATCGCGGTATCGCCATGGCCGAGAATCGGCGCGAAGTTGCTGCCGCACTGGCTGGCGCTGTCGCTGTGCTCGATCACCAGGAATCGCGCCGTACTGGCGGCAATGCTCGGTCCCATCAGGCGATCAACCAGACGCAGGCCGAGTTCAGACCAGGCCATCAGCCCGGCCGTGGTGATCAAATCCCCGTCATCAACGATTGGCTTGTCGGCTTCCAGGCGCACGGCCGGGTAACGCAGGGCAAAGGATTTGGCCGAGGACCAATGGGTAGTGGCACTGCGCCCATCCAGCAGGCCGCTGCGCGCCAGCATGATCGAACCGATGCACACGCCACCGAGCACGGTGCCTGCAGCATGCCTTTGACGAAGCCATTCCAGCAGAGCGGGTGGCGCTTGTTCTTCAGTGAATTCACCGATGGAGGGCGGCACCAGCACGGCCATCATGGGTTGGTCTGGCCCTGGGTGGCTATCGAACACGCGGGCGGGCGTGCCGGTGGCGTCTACCTGCCAATGGCTAACGCGCAACAATGGCAGTTGCGAGGATTGATGCTCGGCAGCGATCCGATTGGCGACGCCGAACAGGTCGGTCAAGCCATGCACGGCCGCCAATTGCGCACCTCTGTAGATCAACACGCCCAGCTCAACAACCGCCATTGTCAGTTTTCCCCCTGTTATTGTCGGTGCGGCCAATCCCGGGTGCGGGCGCCAGCTAAGATACTAAGCCCCATCAACCCATCACGAGGCAACACACATGGCCAAGCAAGCGCTCATCCTAATCGATATCCAGAACGACTACTTCCCTCAGGGCAAGTGGCCGCTCGACGGCGTTGAAGCCGCGGCCGACAAGGCTGCGCAGGTGCTCCAGGCTTTTCGCCAAGCGGGGGATGCGGTGATTCATGTGCGCCATGAGTTCACCTCCGATGACGCGCCCTTTTTTGCCCCGGGCTCCGAAGGTGCGCACTTGCACCTCAAGGTGCTGAACGAAGGCAGCGAGCCGGTGGTGCTTAAACATTTCGTGAATGCGTTTCGTGAAACCAACCTGCGCACCTTGCTGGAACAGCGCAGCATCACCGACGTGGTCGTCGTCGGCAGCATGAGCCACATGTGCATCGACGCCGTGGTGCGAGCGGCGGCGGATCTTGGCTACAAGGTCACGGTGATTCATGACGCGTGTGCCACGCGTGACCTGGAATTCAACGGGCAGGTGATTCCAGCGGCGCAGGCTCATGCGGCTTATATGGCGTCGCTGGGGTTTGCGTATGCAGACGTGCTGTCGGCGGATGAGTACTTGAAAGCGCAAGCGGCGGCGGCATGACCGCCACTTGCCGGCCAGGTATCAGCGGGTCGCAATGATGAACAGGCGCGGAAATGGCAGCAATACGGTGCCGTCGCTCAGGGCTGGATAAGCTTGGGTAATCCGCGCCTTGTATTCCTGTAGGAAGGCGGCCTTTTCGCTATCGCTTAACGGTGCGAGGAAGGGCCTCAGGGCCGAGGCCTTGAACCATTCCACGACCGCCCCGTGATCGGCCAACGGATGCTGGTAGGTGGTGCGCCACACATCGACGGTGCTGCAGTGTTTACTCAGCAGCTCGTAGTAGTAGCTCGCCGCATGCCGTTCGTTGTGCTTGACCGCGCCGATCTTCGCAGACCACGGGCCATCGGCTGCCACTTCACGGGCCAGGCGGTGCGCAGGTTCGTCGAGGTTGTCCGGGGTTTGTACCGCCAGCGTGCCACCGGGGGTGAGCTGGTGGACCAAGTGTGGATAAAGCGTGGCGTGGTCCGGCAGCCATTGCAGCGAGGCGTTCGCCAGTATCACGTCGTAGTGTTGCGCAGGGTTCCAGGCACCAATATCCGCCAGTTCAAAGGCCAGCGCTGGCAGACGCTTGCGTGCATCGACCAGCATGTCATCTGAACTGTCCATGCCGGTGACGTGGGCCTGTGGATAACGCTCGGCCAACACCTCGGTGGAATTGCCCGGCCCGCAGCCCAGGTCGACGGCGCTGCGAACTTCGGTATTCGGGATAGCCGCCACCAGGTCGCGGACAGGACGGGTGCGCTGTTGTTCGAACATCGTGTACTGCTTGGCAGACCAGGTCATCACGGCTTTCCTTCTTTATGAGGTTGGCTACAGCCTAAATCTTGTGAGCCATGAGAACAAATGCCAGGATTGGAGCACTCCCATACCCGGAAAGTATGCTTATGTTGGAGCTTCGCCAGCTCAAGGCCTTTGTCGCGATTGCCGAAGAAGGTTATATCACCCGCGCCGCCGAACGCCTGGGCATGCAACAGCCGCCGTTGACGCGCCTGTTGCAAAGCCTTGAGGCGGAGTTGGGGGTGGTCTTGATGGAGCGCCTGCCCAGAGGCGTGCGCCCCACCACTGCCGGGCTGGCCTTGCTGGATGAAGCGCGGGAAATTCTCTCCCGGGCTGAGGGCATCGCCGAAGTGGTGCGCCGTGCCGCACGGGGTGAGCGCGGGCGCCTGGCGATCGGCTTTACGAGTTCGGCGGCCTTGCATCCTTTTGTGCCGAGTGTGTTGCGGTTGTTTCGCGAAACCTTTGTCGGCGTCTCGGTGGTGCTGGAGGAAGCCGGTACTGGCGAACTGCTGGACGCGCTGGTGCATGAGAAGCTCGATGCGGCGTTTATTCGCTCGCCACTGAGCGGCACTCAATCGTTACAGGATGAACCTATCCTGGTGGAGCCGATGTTGCTGGCGCTGCCCACCGATCATCCGCTGGCAATCGATGCCGGCTCTCCCCTGCCGTTGAAGGCCTTGGCGACCGAATCCTTTGTGCTCTACCGCCGTCGAGTGGGATTGGGGTTGTACGACGCGATCCTGGTGGCCTGCCGTGAGGCCGGGTTCAGCCCCCAAGTGGTCCAGGAAGCACCACGCATGACCGCCACGTTGAGCCTGGTGGCGGCGGGCCTGGGCGTGTCCATCGTGCCGGCCTCCATGCAGCGGTTGCGTGGCGACGGCATCGTTTATCGAGCGCTGACGGAATGCCAGAGCCTGGTGGCGCCGCTGCATTTGGCAACACGGATCGGGGATGGCTCGGCGGTGTTGCAACGGTTCAAGGAGATGGTGGTAACGGCCGCGTCGACAGATGCCTGATCACGGGCCATAAAAAACCCCCGACGCTTTCGCGGTCGGGGGTTTTGGTGTTCCGGGTCTCAGACCTTAGAACGGGATATCGTCATCAAAGCTGTCGAAATCCGGAGCCGGTTGCGGAGCAGCCTGCTGTGGCGCTGGACGCGACTCACGCTGTGGCTGCTGGCTTGGCTGTGGACGCGACTGCTGTGGACGCGGAGCCGAGTTGGACATGCCGCCCTGGCCCTGTTGGTCGCCCTGTGGACGGCCGCCCAGCAGTTGCATGGTGCCTTGCATGTCGACCACGATTTCAGTGGTGTAACGCTTGATACCGTCTTTTTCCCACTCGCGGGTCTGCAGCTTGCCTTCGATGTAGACCTGCGAACCTTTGCGCAGGTATTCACCGGCGATCTCGGCGACCTTGCCGAACATCGACACACGGTGCCATTCGGTTTTCTCGACCTTCTGGCCGGTCTGCTTGTCGGTCCACTGTTCGCTGGTCGCCAGACTCAGGTTGGTCACGGCGTTACCGTTAGGCAAGTAGCGAACTTCGGGATCCTGGCCGCAAGTACCGACCAATATGACTTTGTTAACCCCACGGGCCATAACGTTCTCCTAGGCTGGGCGCGCTGTCGGCACTGGGTTGACCAGTTGCTCGAGCGTCGCGCGATCCAATAATTCGGTGTCCAATTTGATGTAGATGGCGGCTTCTTCGGCGATCACTACCGCATCTGTTACCCCAACAACGGCCTTAAGGCGCTCTACTAGGCCGGCTTCACGAATTGCTTCGGGCGACAAAGGCAGGCGCAGGCTTGTGACGTATGGCGGTTCGCGCATGGTAACAGCAAAGGCTAACCAAAGTGCAGCCAGCCCGGCGCATCCCAGGAAGACAACCGACAAACCGCCATGCTGGAACATCCAGCCACCCATGATGCCGCCCAATGCAGAACCGAGGAACTGGCTGGTGGAATACACTCCCATCGCCGTGCCCTTGCCACCGGCCGGTGAAACTTTACTGATCAGCGAAGGCAACGAGGCCTCCAGCAAGTTGAACGCGGTAAAGAACACCACCGTGCCGATCACCAGCGCCCGCAGGCTGTCGCCGAACTGCCAGAAGAATAGCTCAGTGAGCATCAGCGTCGCGACGGCGCCCAGCAGCACTTGTTTCATCTTGCGTTTTTTCTCGCCATAGATGATGAACGGGATCATGGCGAAGAACGAAATCAGCAGCGCGGTGAGGTAGACCCACCAGTGCTGTTCCTTGGGCAGGCCGGCTTTTTCGACCAGCGCCAGAGGCAGCGCGACAAAGCTGCACATCAGCATCGCGTGCAACACGAAGATACCTAAATCCAGGCGCAGCAGGTCCGGATGCTTGAGCGTCGGCAGCAACGCCTTGCGCGCCACACCGGACTCGCGGTGCTGCAAGGTGCCGGTAGAACGCGGCACCATCAAGGCCACGATCACGATCCCGAACAACGCCATGCCACCCGTTGCGAGGAACAGACCGTGCAAGCCGAACGCGCGAGTCAGCAAGGGGCCGACCACCATGGCCACGGCAAACGACAGGCCGATGGTCATGCCAATCATGGCCATGGCCTTGGTGCGGTGTTGTTCACGGGTGAGGTCCGACAACAGCGCCATGACCGCTGCGGAAATCGCGCCGGCACCTTGCAGGACGCGACCGGCAATCACGCCCCAAATAGAATCTGACTGAGCGGCGAGCACGCTGCCGAGGGCAAAGACGATCAATCCCAGATAGATCACCGGGCGGCGGCCGATACGGTCGGAAATGATCCCGAACGGGATCTGGAAAATAGCCTGGGTCAGGCCATAGGCGCCAATCGCCAAGCCGATCAATGCGGGGGTCGCGCCTGCGAGGTCCATCCCATAGGTCGCCAGCACCGGCAACACCATGAACATGCCAAGCATACGGAAGGCGAACACCAGGGCCAGACCGCTTGCCGCTCGGGTCTCGCCGCTACTCATGCGTTCGCTGTGGGGATCGTGCATGGAAAAACCTCGTGTGAACCGGCGGCGATTCTACCAGTCCCATCGATTGAGAGGGTATATGCGGCGCTTTGCCGCGCAGCTTTCATGTAAGGCTGCAAGCGGCGTTTTGACAGTGTATATTCATCCAGTCTTTAGCCGTATACTCCAGCATTATTTACGCCCGCCGTGCGAGGCCATCTTGGACAAGATCCTGATTCGTGGGGCTAGAACCCACAACCTGAAGAACATCGACCTGACCCTGCCCCGGGACAAACTGATCGTCATCACCGGCTTGTCCGGGTCCGGCAAATCGTCCCTGGCGTTCGACACGCTGTATGCCGAAGGCCAGCGTCGTTATGTGGAATCGCTGTCGGCCTATGCCCGCCAGTTCCTGTCGATGATGGAAAAACCCGACGTCGATACCATCGAAGGCCTGTCGCCGGCGATCTCCATCGAGCAGAAATCGACCTCCCACAACCCGCGCTCCACCGTGGGCACCATCACCGAAATCTACGACTACCTGCGTCTGCTGTATGCGCGAGTCGGTATTCCGCGCTGCCCCGACCACGACATTCCCCTGGAAGCCCAGACCGTCAGCCAGATGGTGGACCTGGTGCTGGCCCAGCCGGAAGGCGCCAAGCTGATGTTGCTGGCACCGGTGATCCGTGAGCGCAAGGGTGAACACCTTTCCGTCTTCGAAGAACTGCGCGCCCAGGGCTTTGTACGCGCACGCATCAACGGCAAGCTGTATGAGCTGGATGAAGCGCCGAAGCTCGACAAACAGAAGAAGCATTCGATCGACGTGGTGGTGGACCGCTTCAAGGTGCGGGCTGACTTGCAGCAGCGCCTGGCGGAATCGTTTGAGACCGCGTTGAAGCTGGCGGACGGCATCGCCCTCGTGGCGCCGATGGATGACGAGCCGGGCGAAGAAATCATCTTCTCCGCTCGTTTTGCCTGCCCGATCTGCGGTCACGCCATCAGCGAGCTGGAACCCAAGTTGTTTTCCTTCAATAACCCGGCCGGCGCCTGCCCGACTTGCGATGGCCTGGGGGTCAAGCAGTTCTTCGACATCAAGCGCCTGGTCAATGGCGAACTGACCTTGGCGGAGGGGGCTATACGCGGCTGGGACAGGCGTAACGTCTACTACTTCCAGATGCTCGGGTCGTTGGCGGCCCACTACAAGTTCAGCCTGGAAGTGCCGTTCAACCAACTGCCTGCCGAACAGCAGAAAGTCATCCTGCATGGCAGCGGTTCGCAGAACGTCGATTTCAAATACCTGAACGACCGTGGCGACATCGTCAAGCGCTCCCACCCGTTCGAGGGCATCGTGCCGAACCTGGAACGTCGCTACCGCGAGACCGAATCGGCGAGCGTGCGTGAAGAATTGGCAAAGTTCCTCAGCACCCAGCCCTGCCCGGATTGCCGCGGTACGCGCCTGCGTCGCGAGGCTCGCCATGTGTGGGTCGGTGAGAAGACGTTGCCGGCTGTCACCAGCCTGCCGATCGGCGATGCCTGCGAGTACTTTGGTGTGCTCAAGCTAACGGGACGCCGTGGCGAGATTGCCGACAAGATCCTCAAGGAGATTCGCGAGCGGCTGCAGTTCCTGGTCAATGTTGGCCTAGACTACCTGTCGCTGGATCGCAGTGCCGATACCTTGTCGGGCGGTGAAGCCCAGCGTATTCGCCTGGCCAGCCAAATTGGTGCCGGCCTTGTCGGCGTGCTGTACATCCTCGACGAGCCATCGATTGGCTTGCACCAGCGAGACAACGACCGCCTGCTGGGCACGTTGAAACACCTGCGCGATATCGGCAACACCGTGATTGTGGTCGAGCACGACGAAGACGCGATTCGCCTGGCCGATTACGTGGTCGACATCGGCCCGGGTGCGGGCGTGCACGGCGGGCACATTGTGGCCGAGGGCACGCCGGCCGAGGTCATGGCCCATCCCGACTCGCTGACCGGCAAATACCTGTCGGGCCGAGTGAAAATTGAAGTGCCGGCCAAGCGTACACCGCGCAACAAGAAGCTGGCGCTGCACCTCAAGGGCGCGCGAGGCAATAACCTGCGCAATGTCGACCTGGAGATTCCGCTGGGCCTGCTGACGTGTGTGACCGGGGTTTCCGGCTCGGGCAAGTCGACGCTGATCAACAACACGCTGTTCCCGTTGAGTGCCACTGCCTTGAACGGCGCGACCACCCTGGAAGCGGCTGCACACGACAGCATCAAGGGCCTGGAGCACCTGGACAAAGTGGTCGATATCGACCAGAGCCCGATTGGCCGCACACCGCGCTCCAACCCGGCGACCTACACCGGCTTGTTTACGCCGATTCGCGAGTTGTTCGCGGGCGTGCCGGAATCCCGCTCACGGGGCTACGGGCCAGGTCGTTTCTCGTTCAACGTCAAGGGCGGCCGCTGCGAAGCCTGCCAGGGCGATGGCTTGATCAAGGTGGAGATGCACTTCCTGCCGGACATCTACGTGCCGTGCGACGTATGCAAGAGCAAGCGCTACAACCGCGAAACCCTGGAGATCAAATACAAGGGCAAGAGCATCCACGAGACCCTTGAGATGACTATTGAGGAAGCCCGGGAGTTCTTTGATGCCGTTCCAGCGTTGGCGCGCAAGCTGCAGACGCTGATGGACGTAGGCTTGTCGTATATCAAGCTGGGGCAATCGGCGACCACGTTGTCTGGTGGTGAGGCACAACGGGTGAAACTGTCCCGTGAGCTGTCCAAGCGCGATACCGGCAAGACCCTGTACATCCTCGATGAACCGACCACCGGCCTGCACTTCGCGGACATCCAGCAACTGCTGGACGTGCTGCACCGTCTGCGCGATCACGGCAACACGGTGGTCGTGATCGAGCACAACCTGGATGTGATCAAGACGGCCGACTGGCTGGTCGACCTGGGGCCGGAAGGCGGCTCCAAGGGTGGCCAGATCATCGCGGTGGGTACGCCGGAGCAGGTCTCCGAAATGCCGCAATCCCATACTGGTTACTACTTGAAGCCGCTGCTAGAGCGCGACCGGGCCTGATTATCGGGCCCAATAAAAAGCCCCTGTCACTTTGCGGTGACAGGGGCTTTTTCGTAGCCGGGAATCAGAACTGCGATTGCAGGTAATTCTCCAGGCCCACCAGCTTGATCAGACCCAGCTGCTTTTCCAGCCAGTAGGTGTGATCTTCTTCGGTGTCGTTCAACTGCACGCGCAGGATCTCACGAGTGACGAAGTCGCTGTGCTTCTCGCAGAGCTCAATGCCCTTGCAGAGTGCGGCTCGCACCTTGTACTCAAGACGCAGGTCGGCAGCGAGCATGTCAGGCACCGTGGTGCCCACATCCAGATCATCAGGACGCATACGCGGCGTGCCCTCGAGCATGAGGATACGGCGCATCAGTGCGTCGGCGTGCTGTGCCTCTTCTTCCATCTCGTGATTGATACGCTCGTAGAGCTCGGTAAAGCCCCAGTCTTCGTACATGCGCGAATGGATGAAATATTGGTCACGCGCTGCCAGTTCGCCCGTCAGCAACGTGTTGAGGTAATCGATTACGTCGGGGTGACCTTGCATCGCCCTACATCTCCCTGCTTGAAAGTCTGTAGTTTGAACCATGATGACTCGGAGGTCACGAGACCAACGGCAGAAAAGTGAAGATTTTCAGAGAAAAGTAGCTGATTTAACGCAAAAACCGCCCAAATGAGGGCGGTTCTGCTTATCGTTTAGAGTCAGTTAAGCGATACACCCAATGCCTTTGCGATTGCTTCTCCATAAGCCGGGTCTGCCTTGTAGAAGTGCCCCAACTGGCGCTGGACCACATCACTGGAGACGCCGCCCATGGCGCCGGCGATGTTGTTGACGAGCAATGCTTTCTGCTCGTCATTCATCAGGCGGAACAGCGCACCGGCGTGGCTGTAGTAATCGGTGTCTTCGCGGTGATCGTAACGGTCCGCGGCGCCACTGAGGGCCAGCGCTGGCTCTGCGTACTGAGGAGCCTGCTTCGGTGCGTCGCTGTAGCTGTTCGGCTCATAGTTTGGCGCTGCGCCGCCGTTGCTGCCGAAAGCCATCGAACCGTCACGCTGATAGCTGTTCACCGGGCTGCGTGGGGCGTTCACCGGCAATTGCTGGTGGTTGGTGCCAACACGGTAGCGGTGCGCATCTGCGTAAGCGAATACACGACCTTGCAGCATGCGGTCCGGCGACAGGCCGACACCTGGAACCATGTTGCTTGGACCGAACGCAGCTTGTTCCACTTCAGCGAAGTAGTTCTGCGGATTGCGGTTGAGTTCCAACTCGCCAACTTCAATCAGCGGGAACTCCTTCTGCGACCAGGTCTTGGTCACGTCGAACGGGTTCTCGTAGTGAGCGTTGGCCTGGGCCTCAGTCATGATCTGAATGCAGACGCGCCATTTCGGGAAATCACCACGCTCGATCGCACCAAACAGATCGCGCTGGGCGTAATCAGGGTCGGTACCGGCCAGGCGTGCAGCTTCTGCAGGCGCCAGGTTCTTGATGCCTTGCTTGGTCTTGTAGTGCCACTTCACCCAGTGACGCTCGCCATTGGCGTTAATCAGGCTGTAGGTGTGGCTGCCGAAGCCGTGCATGTGACGGTAGCCATCAGGGATGCCACGGTCGGAAAACAGGATGGTGACCTGGTGCAGCGCCTCCGGGGAGTGCGACCAGAAGTCCCACATCATTTGGGCGCTTTTCAGGTTGCTTTGCGGCAGGCGTTTCTGAGTGTGGATGAAGTCAGGGAACTTCAGCGGGTCACGGATGAAAAACACCGGAGTATTATTACCCACGATGTCCCAGTTGCCTTCTTCGGTGTAGAACTTCAAGGCAAAACCGCGTGGATCGCGCTCTGTATCAGCCGAACCGCGTTCGCCCCCTACAGTGGAGAAACGCAGGAAGGTCGGCGTTTGCTTGCCAACGGATTCGAACAGCTTGGCACTGGTGTATTTCGTGATGTCCTGGGTGACAGTGAAAGTACCGTAGGCACCTGAACCTTTGGCGTGCACACGGCGCTCAGGAATGTTCTCGCGGTTGAAGTGAGCGAGCTTCTCGATCAGGTGAAAATCGTCGAGCAGCAGCGGGCCGCGTGGGCCGGCGGAACGGGAATTCTGGTTGTCCGCAACGGGGGCGCCGCTGGCGGTAGTAAGGATTTTATTCTGGCTCATGCTCAATTTCCCTCAGGTCGGACTTGGAACTGCCGGCTAATCGGCTTGGAGGGAGTATTGATCATCAACATGACGTCTACAAATTCATTAAATTGTAGGCATCAATAGAAAATTTCTACCAAACTCTCGCTGACCCATAGCGTTAAGCACTCACCGTGGAATTTTGAACACACTGCACTTTTCTTACGCGCACAAAAAACCGGGCACTAGGCCCGGTTCTTCGTTACAGCTTGTCGTCTTACTCGGCGCTTACAGCTTCGCCAGCAGTAGCACGATCAACCAACTCGACGTACGCCATAGGCGCGTTGTCGCCAGCACGGAAACCGCACTTGAGGATGCGCAGGTAGCCACCCTCACGGGTAGCGTAACGCTTGCCCAGGTCGTTGAAGAGCTTACCAACGATAGCTTTCGAACGAGTACGGTCGAAAGCCAGACGGCGGTTAGCCAGGCTGTCTGTCTTGGCCAAAGTAATCAGCGGCTCAGCAACGCGACGCAGTTCTTTAGCTTTCGGCAGTGTAGTTTTGATCAGCTCGTGCTCGAACAGCGACACCGCCATGTTTTGGAACATGGCCTTGCGGTGCGAGCTGGTACGGCTCAGGTGACGACCACTTTTACGATGACGCATGGTTCATTCCTTACCAAACTCACGTTCGGTGATTACGACGATCAGGCAGTCGCCTTGTCGTCCTTCTTAAGACTTGCAGGCGGCCAGTTGTCGAGGCGCATGCCGAGGGACAGACCGCGGGAGGCCAGAACGTCCTTGATTTCAGTCAAGGATTTCTTGCCCAGGTTCGGAGTCTTCAACAGTTCTACTTCGGTACGCTGAATCAGGTCGCCGATGTAGTAAATGTTTTCCGCCTTAAGGCAGTTAGCCGAACGTACAGTCAGTTCCAGATCGTCAACCGGGCGAAGCAGGATCGGATCGATCTCGTCTTCCTGCTCGATTACCACTGGTTCGCTGTCACCTTTGAGGTCGACGAACGCAGCCAACTGCTGTTGCAGGATGGTTGCAGCGCGGCGGATAGCCTCTTCAGGATCCAGAGTACCGTTGGTTTCCAGATCAATAACCAGCTTGTCCAGGTTAGTACGCTGTTCGACACGGGCGTTTTCCACCACGTATGCGATACGGCGAACCGGACTGAACGAAGAGTCAAGCTGCAAGCGACCAATGCTGCGGCTTTCGTCTTCATCGCTCTGACGCGAGTCGGCCGGTTCATAACCACGACCACGAGCTACGGTGAGCTTCATGTTCAGGGCGCCGTTAGACGCCAGGTTAGCGATTACGTGATCGGGGTTAACGATCTCGACATCATGATCCAGCTGAATATCGGCAGCGGTAACCACCCCCGAACCCTTCTTCGACAAGGTCAGCGTAACTTCGTCACGGCCGTGCAGCTTGATAGCCAGACCTTTAAGGTTCAACAGGATTTCAATTACGTCTTCCTGTACACCTTCGATGGCGCTGTACTCGTGGAGCACACCGTCAATCTCGGCCTCGACTACTGCACAGCCGGGCATTGAGGACAACAGGATGCGGCGCAGCGCGTTGCCCAGGGTGTGGCCAAAACCACGCTCGAGAGGCTCGAGAGTGATCTTGGCGCGGGTTGGACTGACAACCTGCACATCAATGTGGCGGGGTGTCAGGAACTCATTTACCGAAATCTGCATGGATGCACCTATTTTCTAGCCCTTACTTGGAGTAGAGCTCGACAATCAGGCTTTCGTTGATGTCGGCGGACAGATCACTGCGAGCAGGAACGTTCTTGAAAACGCCCGACTTCTTCTCAGTGTCTACTTCTACCCATTCTACGCGGCCACGTTGGGCACACAGATCGAGAGCTTGGACAATGCGAAGTTGGTTTTTTGCTTTCTCGCGAACCGCAACCACGTCACCAGCACGAACCTGGTAGGACGGAACGTTTACGGTCTGACCGTTAACGCTGATCGACTTGTGCGATACCAGCTGACGGGATTCGGCACGAGTAGAACCAAAGCCCATACGGTATACAACGTTGTCCAGACGGCATTCGAGCAGTTGCAGCAGGTTTTCACCGGTTGCACCTTTCTTGCCAGCAGCTTCTTTGTAGTAGCCGCTGAATTGACGCTCGAGAACGCCGTAGATACGACGGACCTTCTGCTTTTCACGCAGTTGGGTGCCGTAATCGGACTGGCGACCGCGGCGTTGGCCGTGGATACCAGGTGCTGCTTCAATGTTGCACTTCGATTCGATCGCGCGCACGCCGCTCTTCAGGAAGAGATCGGTGCCTTCGCGACGAGCGAGTTTGCATTTTGGACCAATGTAACGAGCCATTCTTTACAATCTCCTGGATTACACGCGGCGCTTCTTCGGCGGACGGCACCCGTTGTGCGGGATTGGCGTCACGTCGGTGATGCTGGCGATCTTATAGCCACAGCCGTTCAAAGCACGGACAGCGGACTCACGACCTGGACCTGGACCCTTGACGTTAACGTCGAGGTTTTTCAGGCCGTATTCCAGCGCAGCTTGACCAGCACGTTCAGCAGCTACTTGAGCAGCGAACGGGGTGGACTTGCGGGAACCGCGGAAACCCGAACCACCAGAGGTAGCCCAAGACAGCGCGTTACCTTGACGGTCGGTGATGGTCACGATGGTGTTGTTAAAAGAAGCATGGATGTGGGCGATGCCATCAACCACTGTCTTTTTAACTTTTTTACGAGGACGAGCAGCAGGTTTTGCCATGATAATTTTCCTGTCGATTCGCTGGGGCGATTACTTGCGGATCGGCTTACGCGGACCTTTACGGGTACGCGCGTTAGTCTTGGTACGCTGACCGCGCACTGGAAGACCACGACGATGACGCAGACCGCGATAGCAACCGAGGTCCATCAAACGCTTGATTTTCATGTTGATTTCGCGACGCAGGTCACCTTCAGTGGTGAACTTCGCCACTTCGCCACGCAGCTGTTCAATCTGCTCGTCGCTCAGATCCTTGATCTTAGCGGCTGGGTTTACCCCAGCAACTGCGCAAATTTTCTGCGCAGTAGTGCGACCAACACCATAGATGTAGGTCAGCGAGATAACAGTGTGCTTGTTATCTGGAATGTTAACGCCTGCAATACGGGCCATTCAGTGGGACTCCAATTGACAGCTACCTACGCCCCGGAAGCCAAGAAATAGGGCGCGAGATAATATCGCTGTAATAACAAATAATCAACCCGGCAGCGCACTAGCTGCCGGGCTTCAAGCGGATCACACTCAGCCTTGGCGCTGTTTGTGACGCGGTTCCGCGCTGCAAATTACTCGAACAACACCTTCGCGGCGAATAATCTTGCAGTTACGGCACAGCTTTTTCACCGATGCACGAACTTTCATCACCAACTCCTCGAACCTTATGGGTACTCAGCGCAACATGCCGCTGCCGTAACCCTTCAGGTTGGCTTTCTTCATCAGGGATTCGTACTGGTGCGAAACGAGGTGCGATTGTACTTGGGACATGAAGTCCATCACAACCACGACCACGATCAGCAACGAGGTCCCGCCAAGGTAGAACGGAACGTTTGCTGCAACCACCAGGAACTGGGGCAGCAGGCACACGGCCGTCATATATAGAGCACCGAACAGGGTCAAACGAGTCAGAACGCCATCAATGTAGCGCGCAGACTGCTCACCTGGACGGATGCCCGGAATAAAGGCACCGGACTTCTTCAGGTTTTCCGCTACGTCTTTCGGATTGAACATCAACGCCGTATAGAAGAAGCAGAAGAAAATAATCCCTGCACTAAACAGCAGAATATTCAACGGCTGACCAGGAGCGATCGACTGAGAGAGGTCCTGCAGCCAGCCCATATTTTCAGACTGACCAAACCAGGTACCCAACGAAGCCGGAAACAGCAAAATGCTGCTCGCGAAAATTGCCGGAATAACACCGGCCATATTCACTTTCAGCGGCAAGTGGCTGGTCTGCGCAGCAAAGACCTTACGGCCCTGCTGACGCTTGGCGTAGTGAACAGCAATACGACGCTGGCCACGCTCAATGAACACCACAAAACCGATAATCGCTACTGCCAGCAAACCGATGGCAACCAGAGCGAAGATATTGATATCACCCTGACGTGCAGACTCGAAAGACTGCCCAATTGCTCTCGGAAGACCGGCGACGATACCTGCGAAAATCAACATCGAGATACCGTTGCCAACACCACGCTCAGTAATCTGCTCACCCAGCCACATCATGAACATCGCACCAGCCACAAATGTGGATACCGCGACGAAATAGAAGCCAAAGTCACCAGTGAACGCAACATCCTGCCCAGCCAGGCCAACGGACATGCCGATAGCTTGGACCAGGGCGAGGATGACAGTGCCGTAGCGGGTGTACTGGCTAATCTTGCGACGGCCAGCTTCACCTTCCTTCTTCAACTGCTCCAGCTGCGGGCTGACGGCGGTCATCAGTTGCATGATGATCGATGCCGAAATGTACGGCATGATTCCCAGTGCAAAAATGCTCATCCGTTCCAGCGCGCCGCCGGAAAACATGTTGAACAAGCTAAGAATGGTCCCCTCATTCTGTCGAAACAGGTCTGCGAGTCGGTCCGGGTTGATACCTGGAACCGGGATGTGTGCGCCTATTCGGTAGACGATAATCGCCAGGAACAGAAAACGCAGACGAGCCCAAAGTTCAGACATACCGCCTTTGCCGAGCGC
Source organism: Pseudomonas sp. GW821-FHT09A09 (assembly GCF_059418405.1). Taxonomy (NCBI): domain Bacteria; kingdom Pseudomonadati; phylum Pseudomonadota; class Gammaproteobacteria; order Pseudomonadales; family Pseudomonadaceae; genus Pseudomonas; species Pseudomonas sp. GW821-FHT09A09. The sequence continues at coordinate 28,903 of NZ_JBWKPU010000022.1, read as the reverse complement.
TGAGAGAGCACCTTGCTTAGCCATTTATTCCTCGAACTTGCCGCCAGCTGCTTCGATAGCCGAACGCGCACCTTTGGTGGCGCCGATTCCCTTGCCGATAGTGACAGCGCGAGTCACTTCACCGGACAGCATGATTTTCACACGCTGTACGTTGACGTTGATCACGTTGGCATCTTTCAGGGTCTGCAGAGTAACGATGTCGCCGTCCACTTTAGCCAGCTCGGACAGACGCACTTCTGCGCGGTCCATGGCTTTCAGGGATACGAAACCGAACTTAGGCAGGCGACGATGCAGCGGCTGTTGACCGCCTTCAAAGCCTGGAGCAATGGTGCCACCGGAACGGGAGGTTTGACCTTTGTGGCCACGGCCACCAGTCTTACCCAAACCGCTACCGATACCACGGCCCGGACGATGCTTTTCGCGACGGGAACCCGGCGCTGGACTCAGATCATTGAGTTTCATCGATTAACCCTCTACACGCAGCATGTAGTAAGCCTTGTTGATCATCCCGCGATTCTCGGGAGTATCCTGGACTTCTACAGTGTGACCGATGCGACGCAGACCCAAACCTTTAACACACAGTTTGTGGTTAGGGATGCGGCCGGTCATGCTTTTGATCAGCGTTACTTTAACGGTAGCCATGATCAGAAGATCTCCTTGACAGTCAGGCCACGCTTGGCAGCGATGGACTCAGGAGACTGCATAGCTTTCAAACCTTTGAAAGTGGCGTGAACCACGTTTACCGGGTTAGTCGAGCCGTAGCACTTGGCCAGAACGTTCTGAACGCCAGCAACTTCGAGGACAGCACGCATAGCGCCGCCAGCGATGATACCGGTACCTTCAGAAGCAGGCTGCATGTACACCTTCGAAGCGCCATGGGCGGACTTCATTGCGTACTGCAGAGTGGTGCCGTTCAGATCAACTTGGATCATGTTGCGACGAGCAGCTTCCATTGCCTTCTGGATCGCAGCAGGCACTTCACGCGACTTGCCACGGCCGAAGCCAACACGCCCTTTACCATCACCTACCACGGTCAACGCGGTGAAAGTGAAAATACGGCCGCCTTTAACGGTTTTGGCTACGCGGTTAACTTGAACCAGCTTCTCAATGTAGCCTTCGTCGCGCTTTTGGTCGTTATTTGACATAACTTAGAACTCCAGCCCAGCTTCACGAGCAGCATCAGCCAGCGCTTTCACGCGGCCGTGGTACTTGAAGCCAGAGCGGTCGAAAGCCACTTGCGAGACGCCAGCGGCCTTAGCACGCGTAGCGACCAGCTGGCCAACCTTTGTGGCCGCGTCGATGTTGCCAGTAGCACCATCACGCAGTTCTTTATCCAAAGTCGAGGCGCTTGCCAGGACCTTGTTGCCGTCGGCCGAGATGACCTGGGCGTAGATGTGCTGCGACGAGCGGAACACGCAGAGACGCACGACTTCGAGTTCGTGCATTTTCAGGCGTGCTTTGCGAGCGCGACGCAGTCGAGTAACTTTTTTGTCGGTCATTTGCTATGCCCTACTTCTTCTTGGCTTCTTTACGACGGACGACTTCGTCCGCGTAGCGCACACCTTTGCCTTTGTACGGCTCTGGTGGACGGAAGTCGCGGATCTCAGCAGCCACTTGACCTACCAGTTGCTTGTCGATGCCCTTGATCAGGATATCGGTCTGGCTAGGAGTCTCAGCGGTGATGCCTTCCGGCAGTTCGTAATCCACTGGGTGCGAGAAGCCAAGGGCCAGGTTCAAAACCGTGCCTTTTGCTTGCGCTTTGTAACCAACACCGACCAGCTGGAGCTTACGCTCGAAGCCTTGGCTTACGCCTTGGACCATGTTGTTTACCAACGCACGCGTGGTACCGGCCATTGCGCGAGTTTGTTGATCGCCATTGCGAGCAGCAAAACGCAGCTCACCAGCTTCTTCAACGATCTCAACGGACGAATGGATGTTCAGTTCAAGAGTACCCTTGGCACCCTTCACCGAAAGCTGTTGGCCTGCGAATTTGACTTCGACACCGGCTGGCAGCTTAACGGGGTTCTTAGCGACGCGAGACATGCTTATCCCCCCTTAGAACACAGTGCAAAGAACTTCGCCGCCGACACCGGCAGCGCGCGCAGCACGATCCGTCATCACACCTTTGTTGGTGGAGACGATAGACACGCCCAGACCGCCACGAACTTTCGGCAGATCTTCAGCGGACTTGTACTGACGCAGGCCTGGACGGCTAACGCGCTTCACTTCCTCGATGACCGAACGGCCTTCGAAGTACTTCAGCTCGATGGACAGCAGTGCTTTTACATCGCTGCTGATCTGATAACCCGCAATGTAGCCTTCGTCTTTCAGGACTTTGGCAACAGCTACCTTCAACTTGGAAGATGGCATGCTTACGACGGACTTTTCAGCCATCTGGGCATTACGGATACGAGTTAGCATGTCCGCTAACGGGTCCTGCATACTCATGGGCTAGACGCTCCTAATACAAAAAAATTAGCCTTGCGGCTACATATGTCGCCGAGAATCTCCGGGCATAGAAAACACGGGCTCAGGCGAGCCGGGTATTCTAGACACACTCCGGAAATGAAACAAGCCCCAAAAGGGGCTTGTTCCAGATTCAAGGTCACCGGTGGTCGCTATCTTGCGACGCCAACCACCTGGACTTCGAAAGTACTTACCAGCTGGCTTTAACCAGACCTGGTACGTCACCACGCATTGCCGCTTCACGCAGTTTGTTACGGCCGAGGCCGAACTTGCGGTAAACGCCGTGTGGACGACCGGTCAGGCGGCAGCGGTTACGCATGCGCGAAGCGCTTGCGTCACGTGGCTGCTTCTGCAGAGCAACTGTAGCTTCCCAACGCGCTTCTGGACTTGCGTTCAGATCAACGATGATTGCTTTCAGTGCTGCACGCTTCTTGGCGTACTTGGCAACCGTGAGCTGACGCTTCAGCTCGCGGTTTTTCATGCTCATCTTGGCCATGGTCCTACTCCAATCAGTTGCGGAACGGGAATTTGAAAGCACGCAACAGGGCGCGACCTTCATCATCGTTCTTGGCAGTGGTGGTCAGGGTGATGTCCAGACCGCGGAGAGCATCGATCTTGTCGTAGTCGATTTCCGGGAAGATGATCTGCTCTTTCACACCCATGCTGTAGTTACCACGACCATCGAAGGACTTGGCATTCAGGCCGCGGAAGTCGCGAACCCGAGGCAGGGAGATCGAAAGCAGACGATCCAGGAACTCGTACATACGCTCACGGCGCAGGGTCACTTTGACGCCGATCGGCCAACCTTCACGGACTTTAAAGCCAGCGATGGATTTCCGAGCGTAGGTCACAACGACTTTCTGGCCGGTGATCTTTTCCAGGTCAGCAACAGCGTGCTCGATGACTTTTTTGTCGCCGATCGCTTCGCCCAGACCCATGTTCAGGGTGATTTTGGTGACGCGCGGAACTTCCATCACGTTCCCGAGCTTAAGTTCTTCCTTAAGCTTGGGGGCGATTTCCTTCCGGTAAATCTCTTGTAGTCGTGCCATGGTCTTATCTACCTAGCAGTGTTCAAGCATCAACCGCTTTTTGGGTCGACTTGAAGACACGAATTTTCTTACCGTCTTCTACTTTGAAACCAACGCGGTCAGCCTTGTTGGTTTCGCCGTTGAAGATGGCGACGTTAGAAGCGTGCAGTGGCGCTTCTTTCTCGACGATACCGCCCTGTACGCCCGACATCGGGTTAGGCTTGGTATGACGCTTGACCAGGTTCAGACCACCAACGACCAGGCGGTCGTCAGCGAGAACCTTCAGCACCTTACCGCGCTTACCTTTGTCTTTGCCGGCGATCACGATGATCTCGTCGTCACGACGAATCTTTTGCATGTCGGATCTCCTTACAGCACTTCTGGGGCGAGCGAGACGATCTTCATGAACTTCTCAGTACGAAGTTCACGGGTCACTGGCCCAAAGATACGGGTGCCGATCGGCTCTTGCTTGTTGTTCAGAAGAACAGCAGCGTTGCCATCAAAGCGGATAATGGAGCCATCAGCACGGCGTACGCCGTGACGAGTGCGGACTACAACAGCAGTCATCACTTGGCCTTTTTTCACTTTACCGCGAGGAATTGCTTCCTTCACGGTAACTTTGATGATGTCACCGATACCAGCGTAACGACGATGGGAGCCACCCAGCACCTTGATGCACATAACACGGCGAGCGCCGCTGTTATCGGCCACATCGAGCATGGATTGAGTCTGAATCATATAATTTCTCCGACCCCTAGTCCTTAGACTTCCACAGCGCGTTCGAGAACATCAACCAGTGCCCAAGACTTGGTCTTGGCCAGCGGACGAGTTTCACGAATAGTGACTTTGTCGCCGATGTGGCACTGATTGGTTTCGTCGTGCGCGTGCAGCTTAGTCGAACGCTTAACATATTTACCGTAGATCGGGTGCTTAACGCGACGCTCGATCAGAACGGTGATGGTTTTGTCCATCTTGTCGCTGACAACACGGCCAGTCAGCGTACGGACAGTCTTTTCGGCTTCAGCCATGATCACTTACCTGCCTGCTGGTTGAGCACAGTCTTCACGCGAGCGATGTCACGCTTAACTTGCGAGAGCAGATGAGACTGCCCCAACTGGCCAGTTGCTTTCTGCATACGCAGATTGAACTGGTCGCGCAGCAGGCCGAGCAGTTGCTCGTTCAGCTGCTGTGCGGATTTTTCACGAAGTTCATTCGCTTTCATCACATCACCGTCCGTTTAACAAAGGAGGTGGCGAGCGGCAGCTTTGCAGCAGCCAGGGCGAAAGCCTCACGCGCCAGCTCTTCAGAAACACCCTCGATTTCATACAGGACCTTGCCTGGCTGAATCTGGGCTACCCAGTATTCCACGTTACCCTTACCTTTACCCATCCGAACCTCAAGAGGCTTTTTGGAGATCGGCTTGTCCGGGAATACACGGATCCAGATCTTGCCACCACGTTTTACGTGACGGGTCAGAGCACGACGCGCTGACTCGATCTGACGAGCGGTGAGACGACCACGAGCTACAGACTTCAGCGCGAACTCGCCGAAGCTGACTTTGCTACCGCGCTGAGCCAGACCACGGTTGTGGCCTGTCATCTGCTTGCGGAACTTCGTACGCTTAGGTTGCAACATTTGGCGTACCCCTTACTTAGCAGCTTTTTTACGAGGCGCTGGTGCTTGTGGTTTCAGTTCTTCTTGGCGACCACCAATTACTTCGCCTTTGAAGATCCAAACCTTTACACCGATCACACCGTAAGTGGTGTGAGCTTCGTAGTTGGCATAGTCGATGTCGGCACGCAGGGTGTGCAGTGGCACACGACCTTCGCGATACCATTCAGTACGTGCGATTTCAGCACCGCCGAGACGACCGCTCACTTGGATTTTGATGCCTTTGGCACCAATGCGCATGGCGTTCTGTACGGCACGCTTCATAGCGCGACGGAACATTACGCGACGCTCCAGCTGCTGAGCTACGCTCTGCGCAACCAGCATACCGTCGAGCTCCGGCTTGCGGATCTCTTCGATATTGATGTGCACAGGCACACCCATTTGCTTGGTCAGGTCCTGACGCAGTTTCTCAACATCTTCACCTTTCTTCCCGATAACGATACCTGGACGAGCGGTGTGGATGGTGATACGTGCAGTTTGGGCCGGACGATGGATATCGATACGGCTTACGGACGCGCTTTTTAGTTTGTCTTGGAGATACTCACGCACCTTCAGATCAGCGAACAAGTAGTCCGCATAAGTCCGACCGTCTGCGTACCAGACGGAGGTGTGCTCCTTGACGATTCCCAGGCGAATGCCAATGGGATGTACTTTCTGACCCATCTCTTCGACTCCGTTACTTGTCAGCAACCTTGACAGTGATATGGCAAGACCGCTTGACGATGCGATCAGCACGGCCTTTGGCACGTGGCATGATGCGCTTCAGCGAACGCCCTTCGTTGACGAAAACGGTGCTGACCTTCAGGTCATCAACGTCTGCGCCTTCGTTATGCTCGGCGTTGGCTACGGCCGACTCCAGCACTTTCTTCATGATCTCGGCGGCTTTCTTACTGCTGAAAGCCAACAGGTTGAGCGCTTCGCCCACCTTCTTCCCGCGGATCTGGTCGGCGACCAAGCGGGCTTTCTGGGCGGAGATTCGAGCGCCCGACAACTTAGCGGCTACTTCCATTTCCTTACCCCTTAACGCTTGGCTTTCTTGTCTGCCACGTGCCCACGATAAGTGCGGGTACCGGCAAACTCGCCCAGTTTGTGGCCGACCATGTCTTCGTTAACGAGAACTGGGACGTGTTGACGACCGTTGTGTACTGCGATGGTCAGACCGACCATTTGTGGCAGGATCATCGAACGACGCGACCAGGTCTTAACTGGTTTGCGATCGTTCTTTTCCGCCGCCACTTCGATCTTCTTCAGTAGGTGAAGATCAATAAAAGGACCTTTTTTCAGAGAACGTGGCACTGTCGTATCCCTCTATTTACTTGCGACGACGGACGATCATTTTGTCGGTACGCTTATTACCACGAGTCTTCGCGCCCTTAGTCGGGAAGCCCCATGGCGATACCGGATGACGACCACCAGAGGTACGACCTTCACCACCACCGTGTGGGTGGTCAACCGGGTTCATGGCAACACCACGAACGGTTGGGCGAACGCCACGCCAGCGTTTGGCACCAGCTTTACCCAGCGAACGCAGGCTGTGCTCGGAGTTCGAGACTTCGCCCAGGGTCGCGCGGCACTCAGCCAGCACTTTACGCATCTCACCAGAACGCAGACGCAGGGTCACGTAGACACCTTCACGAGCGATCAGCTGAGCCGAAGCACCAGCGGAACGAGCGATCTGTGCGCCTTTACCTGGCTTCAATTCGATGCCGTGTACGGTGCTACCAACTGGAATGTTACGCAGTTGCAGAGCGTTGCCCGGCTTGATCGGTGCCAAAGCACCTGCGATCAGCTGGTCGCCAGCGCTCACGCCTTTAGGGGCGATGATGTAGCGACGCTCGCCATCTGCGTACAGCAGCAGAGCGATGTGAGCAGTACGGTTTGGATCGTATTCGATACGCTCGACAGTGGCAGCGATGCCATCTTTGTCGTTGCGACGGAAGTCGACCAGACGATAATGCTGCTTATGGCCACCACCGATGTGACGAGTGGTAATACGACCATTGTTGTTACGACCACCAGACTTCGATTTCTTCTCGAGCAGCGGTGCGTGAGGAGCGCCTTTATGCAGCTCCTGGTTGACCACCTTGACCACAAAACGGCGGCCAGGGGAAGTCGGTTTGCATTTAACGATTGCCATGATGCACCCCTTCCTTACTCAGCACTGCTGCTGAAATCGAGATCTTGGCCTGGCTGAAGGGAGATAACTGCCTTCTTCCAGTCATTACGCTTGCCCAGACCGCGAGCAGTGCGCTTGCTCTTACCCAGAACATTCAGGGTAGTAACACGCTCAACTTTCACGCTGAACAGGCTTTCGACGGCCTTCTTGATTTCCAGCTTGGTTGCGTCAGTTGCAACCTTGAAAACGAACTGGCCTTTCTTGTCAGCCAGAACCGTAGCCTTTTCGGAAACGTGCGGGCCAAGCAGAACTTTAAATACGCGTTCCTGGTTCATCCCAGCAGCTCCTCGAATTTCTTCACGGCCGACACGGTGATCAACACCTTGTCGTATGCGATCAGACTAACTGGATCGGAACCTTGCACGTCACGTACATCAACGTGTGGCAGGTTGCGAGCAGCCAGGTACAGGTTCTGATCAACAGCTTCCGACACGATCAAAACGTCGGTCAGGCTCATGTTGTTCAGTTTGCCCAGCAGGTCTTTGGTTTTCGGGCTTTCAACAGCGAAGTCCTGAACCACGACCAGACGGTCGGTACGCACGAGTTCAGCAAGGATGGAGCGCAGAGCTGCGCGGTACATCTTCTTGTTGAGCTTCTGCGAGTGATCCTGAGGACGAGCTGCGAAAGTGGTACCGCCGCCGCGCCAGATTGGGCTACGGATAGTACCAGCACGAGCACGGCCAGTACCTTTCTGACGCCAAGGGCGCTTACCGCCACCACGAACGTCGGAACGGGTCTTTTGCTGCTTGCTACCTTGACGGCCGCCGGCCATGTAGGCCACGACTGCTTGGTGAACCAGCGTCTCGTTGAACTCGCCGCCAAACGTCAGTTCGGAAACTTCGATCGCTTGAGCGTCATTTACGTTTAATTGCATGTCAGCTTCCCCTTAACCGCGAGCCTTGGCCGCTGGACGTACAACCAGGTTGCCGCCAGTAGCGCCAGGAACAGCACCCTTGACCAACAACAGATTGCGTTCAGCGTCGACGCGCACTACTTCGAGGGACTGCACGGTCACGCGCTCAGCGCCCATATGACCGGACATTTTCTTGCCCTTGAATACACGACCAGGAGTCTGGCACTGGCCAATAGAGCCCGGGACGCGGTGGGAAACGGAGTTACCGTGAGTGTTGTCTTGGCCACGGAAATTCCAACGCTTGATCGTACCCTGGAAGCCTTTACCTTTGGACTGACCGGTTACATCAACCAGTTGACCAGCAGCGAAGATTTCAGCGTTGATCAGATCGCCAGCCTGGTAGTCGCCGTCTTCGAGACGGAACTCCATGACAGTGCGACCAGCTGCAACGTTTGCTTTAGCGAAGTGACCTGCTTGAGCAGCAGTCACGCGCGAAGCACGACGCTCGCCGACAGTGACTTGCACTGCACGATAGCCATCGGTTTCTTCAGTTTTGAACTGGGTGACGCGATTCGGCTCGATCTCAATGACCGTGACCGGAATGGAGACACCTTCTTCGGTGAAAATACGGGTCATACCGCATTTACGACCGACTACACCAATAGTCATGTTGTAAACCTCATGAGTGTACGGGGCTTTCACCCGCTATGGCCGCCCATTTCAGAGCGTTACACGACTAAGACCCGAGTCTTAGCCGAGGCTGATCTGTACTTCCACACCGGCCGCCAGATCGAGCTTCATAAGTGCATCAACGGTTTTATCCGTTGGCTGGACGATGTCCAGTACGCGCTTATGAGTACGGATCTCGTACTGGTCACGCGCGTCTTTGTTGACGTGCGGGGAGACCAGAACGGTGAACCGCTCTTTACGGGTAGGCAGTGGAATTGGACCACGCACTTGAGCACCAGTACGTTTCGCGGTTTCCACGATTTCCTGGGTGGATTGGTCGATCAGGCGATGGTCAAAAGCCTTCAACCTGATACGGATTTGCTGATTTTGCATTGGATTTCAGACTCCGGCTGCTATTCCCACCGGGCGCAATGCGCCCGTTAAAAGGAGGCGCAATTCTATAGACGCCCCAGATAGGTGTCAACCCAATAAAAAAGCCCCCGCTGAGCGGGGGCTTTCTCAAAACATCGGAGCTATCTCAGAAGAGATAATTACTCGATGATTTTAGCTACAACGCCAGCACCAACGGTACGGCCGCCTTCACGGATAGCGAAGCGCAGACCGTCTTCCATTGCGATGGTTTTGATCAGGGTAACAGTCATTTGAATGTTATCGCCTGGCATTACCATTTCAACGCCTTCTGGCAGCTCGCAGTTACCGGTCACGTCAGTAGTACGGAAGTAGAACTGTGGACGGTAGCCTTTGAAGAACGGAGTGTGACGACCGCCTTCTTCCTTGCTTAGAACGTAAACTTCTGCGGTGAACTTGGTGTGCGGCTTAACCGAACCTGGCTTAACCAGAACCTGGCCACGCTCAACGTCGTCACGCTTGGTACCACGCAGCAGAACGCCGCAGTTCTCGCCAGCACGACCTTCGTCGAGCAGCTTACGGAACATTTCAACACCGGTGCAGGTGGTGACGGTAGTGTCACGCAGACCAACGATTTCCAGTGGATCCTGAACGCGAACGATACCGCGCTCGATACGACCAGTCACAACAGTACCGCGACCGGAGATCGAGAATACGTCTTCGATTGGCATCAGGAACGGCTTGTCGGTCAGACGAACTGGTTCTGGGATGTAGCTGTCCAGGGTTTCAACCAGTTTACGAACGGCAGTGGTGCCCATTTCGTTTTCGTCGTTACCTTCCAGAGCCATACGAGCAGAACCGATGATGATCGGAGTGTCGTCACCTGGGAAGTCGTAAGTGCTCAGCAGATCGCGCACTTCCATCTCAACCAGCTCCAGCAGCTCAGCGTCGTCTACCAGGTCAGCCTTGTTCAGGAAAACCACGATGTACGGAACGCCTACCTGACGGGACAGCAGGATGTGCTCACGGGTTTGTGGCATCGGACCATCAGCGGCCGAGCAAACCAGGATCGCGCCGTCCATCTGGGCAGCACCAGTGATCATGTTCTTCACGTAGTCAGCGTGACCTGGGCAGTCAACGTGAGCGTAGTGACGAATAGTCGAGTTGTACTCAACGTGAGCGGTGTTGATGGTGATACCACGAGCTTTTTCTTCTGGTGCGCTGTCGATCTTGTCGAAGTCAACACGAGCCGAACCGAAAACTTCGGAGCAGACGCGAGTCAGAGCAGCGGTCAGAGTGGTTTTACCGTGGTCAACGTGGCCGATGGTGCCAACGTTTACGTGCGGTAGGGAACGATCAAATTTTTCTTTAGCCACGACAATTAACTCCTTGCCTAAAGGACTGAATCAGCCTTGTTTTTTGGATACAGTTTCAGCGATGTGCGCCGGAGCTGTGTTGTATTTTTTGAATTCCATAGAGTAGCTTGCGCGACCCTGGGACATGGAGCGAACGTCGGTCGCATAACCGAACATCTCACCCAACGGAACCTCGGCGCGAATCACTTTGCCGGAAACCGTGTCTTCCATACCCAAGATCATGCCGCGACGACGGTTAAGGTCGCCCATGACATCACCCATATAGTCTTCAGGTGTAACAACTTCTACCGCCATGATCGGCTCAAGCAACTCACCACCGCCCTTCTGGGCCAGTTGCTTGGTAGCCATGGAGGCAGCCACCTTAAACGCCATCTCGTTGGAGTCGACGTCGTGGTAAGAACCGTCAAAAACGGTTGCTTTCAGGCCGATCAGCGGATAGCCGGCAACAACACCGTTCTTCATCTGCTCTTCGATACCCTTCTGGATAGCCGGGATGTATTCCTTAGGAACCACACCACCAACTACTTCGTTCACGAATTGCAGACCTTCCTGACCTTCGTCAGCAGGAGCAAAACGGATCCAGCAGTGACCGAACTGACCACGACCGCCGGACTGACGAACGAACTTGCCTTCGATTTCACAGTTCTTCGTGATGCGCTCACGATAGGAAACCTGAGGCTTACCGATGTTGGCTTCGACGTTGAACTCACGGCGCATCCGGTCAACCAGGATGTCCAGGTGCAACTCGCCCATGCCGGAGATGATCGTCTGACCAGTCTCTTCATCAGTTTTAACGCGGAAAGATGGATCTTCCTGAGCAAGCTTGCCCAGAGCGATACCCATTTTTTCCTGGTCATCCTTGGTCTTAGGCTCTACGGCTACCGAAATAACCGGCTCCGGGAAGTCCATGCGAACCAGGATGATTGGCTTGGCAGCGTCGCACAAGGTTTCACCAGTGGTGACGTCCTTCATGCCGATCAGGGCCGCGATGTCACCAGCGCGTACTTCCTTGATCTCTTCACGGGCGTTTGCGTGCATTTGCACCATACGACCCACACGCTCTTTCTTGCCTTTAACCGAGTTGATCACGCCGTCGCCGGATGCCAACACGCCCGAGTAAACGCGAACGAAGGTCAAAGTACCCACGAATGGGTCGGTAGCAATTTTGAACGCCAATGCCGAGAACGGCTCGTCATCACTTGCGTGACGCTCCATCTCTTCTTCCTCGTTATCAGGGTTGGAACCCTTGATAGCAGGAATGTCGGTTGGAGCAGGCAGGAAGTCGATAACGGCGTCGAGAACCAGGGGAACACCCTTGTTCTTGAACGAGGAACCACAAACAGCCAGGACGATTTCGCCAGCGATAGTGCGCTGACGCAGAGCGGCCTTGATTTCCACGTTGGTGAGCTCTTCACCTTCGAGGTACTTGTTCATCAGCTCTTCGCTGGCTTCGGCAGCAGCCTCAACCATGTTGTTGCGCCACTCGTCAGCCAGCTCTTGAAGCTCGGCAGGGATTGGCTTGCGAACAGGAACCATACCTTTGTCAGCGTCATTCCAGTAGACCGCTTCCATGTTGATCAGATCGATCTGACCCTGGAAGTTATCTTCGGAACCGATTGCCAATTGGATTGGCACCGGAGTGTGACCCAGACGCTGCTTGATCTGACCGATCACGCGCAGGAAGTTGGCACCAGCACGGTCCATCTTGTTTACGTAAACAAGACGTGGAACGCCGTACTTGTTGGCTTGACGCCATACGGTTTCCGACTGAGGCTCAACACCCGAGGTACCGCAGAACACAACGACAGCGCCGTCGAGTACGCGCAGGGAACGCTCTACTTCAATGGTGAAGTCTACGTGGCCCGGGGTATCGATTACGTTGAAGCGATGCTCGTCTTTGTACTGCTTCTCGGAACCTTTCCAGAAGGCGGTAATAGCAGCAGAAGTAATGGTAATACCACGCTCCTGCTCCTGAACCATCCAGTCTGTGGTCGCGGCGCCGTCATGCACCTCGCCCATTTTGTGACTTTTGCCGGTGTAAAACAGTACGCGCTCGGTGGTGGTGGTTTTACCAGCATCCACGTGAGCAACGATACCGATGTTACGGTAGCGGCTAATCGGAGTAGTACGAGCCATAAAGCCCTCGCAAAATTAGTGAAGCTAAAATTAGAAGCGGTAGTGCGAGAAAGCTTTGTTAGCTTCAGCCATACGGTGCACGTCTTCACGCTTCTTAACAGCAGCACCTTTACCTTCAGCAGCGTCCAACAGTTCGCCAGCCAAACGCAGAGCCATAGACTTCTCGCCGCGCTTACGGGCGAAGTCTACCAACCAGCGCATTGCCAGAGCGTTACGACGGGACGGGCGAACTTCAACCGGAACCTGGTAAGTAGCACCGCCTACACGGCGCGACTTCACTTCGACCAGCGGAGCGATGGCGTCGAGAGCTTTCTCGAAGATTTCCAGGGGGTCGCTGTTCTTGCGCTCTTTAACCTTTTCCAGCGCGCCATAAACGATACGCTCGGCAACGGCTTTCTTGCCGCTTTCCATCACGTGGTTCATGAACTTGGCCAGGATTTGGCTTCCGTATTTTGGATCGTCAAGCACTTCGCGCTTGGCTGCTACGCGTCTTCTTGGCATGGATAAGCCCTCAAACGGTCTTCAGGTTCGCTCGGAATCGGTGCCCTTACGGGACGCCTCCGACCTTACTCTTATCGACTCAGAAAATTAGATGATTCAGTGTTACAAAAAGCCGCTACTACTTAGGCTTCTTGGTACCGTACTTCGAACGACCCTGGTTACGACCTTTAACGCCGGAAGTATCCAAGGAGCCGCGTACGGTGTGGTAACGAACACCCGGCAAGTCTTTTACACGACCGCCGCGGATCAGTACCACGCTGTGCTCTTGCAGGTTGTGACCTTCACCACCGATGTACGAGGAAACCTCGAAACCGTTGGTCAGGCGCACACGGCATACTTTACGCAGTGCCGAGTTAGGTTTTTTCGGCGTAGTGGTATACACGCGAGTGCATACGCCACGACGTTGCGGGCAGTTCTGCAGCGCAGGTACGTCGGATTTCTCGACGATACGCTTACGCGGCTGACGTACCAGCTGGTTGATAGTTGCCATCTACTAGCTCCACTGTTGTCTTGCGACGCTATTGTCTTGCAAGAAAAGCAAAATGGCAGGAACGAATTCCCGCCAAATTTAGGGGTACAAGAGTCTAAAGAGGATCTTGCCCCCAGTCAAGGCAAGGCCCCGACCTCCCCTCTCATCGAACTGGGGCAAAATTACCTCGATCCGACGAATGGGGCTGCCAGGGCCCGGACTTATTTATCGCAGAACTCAGTTACCGCTAGAGTTCAGCGCTTCGGTCAGTGCAGCTTCCACTTCACTGGCGCTTACGCGCAACGGCTTGTCAGCATCACGGCGGCGCTTACGCTCGCTGTGGTAAGCCAAACCGGTACCGGCCGGGATCAGACGACCCACAACCACGTTCTCTTTCAGGCCGCGCAGGTAATCGCGCTTGCCGGTTACCGCTGCTTCGGTCAGTACGCGAGTGGTCTCCTGGAAGGAGGCCGCCGAGATGAACGACTCAGTCGACAACGACGCCTTGGTGATACCCAGCAGCACGCGAGTGAACTTGGACACGAATTTGTCTTCGTTCGTCAGGCGCTCGTTTTCCACCAGTACGTGAGTCAGTTCCATCTGGTCGCCCTTGATGAAACTGGAATCGCCGGATTCAGCGATTTCAACTTTACGCAGCATCTGACGCAGAATGGTCTCGATGTGCTTGTCGTTGATCTTCACGCCTTGCAGGCGGTAAACGTCCTGGATCTCGTTAACGATGTACTTGGCCAGCGCACTCACACCCAGCAGACGCAGGATGTCGTGTGGATCGCTCGGACCGTCGGAGATAACTTCGCCGCGGTTTACCTGTTCGCCTTCGAACACGTTCAGGTGACGCCACTTCGGAATCAGCTCTTCATACGGATCACTACCGTCGTTCGGGGTAATGACCAGACGGCGCTTGCCCTTGGTCTCTTTACCGAACGCGATGGTGCCGCTGACTTCAGCCAGAATCGACGCTTCTTTCGGACGGCGCGCTTCGAACAAGTCGGCAACACGCGGCAGACCACCGGTGATGTCACGGGTCTTCGAAGTTTCTTGCGGGATACGCGCGATAACATCACCGATCGCGATCTTCGCACCATCCGCTACACCGACCAGGGCGTTGGCTGGCAGGAAGTACTGAGCGATAACGTCAGTGCCTGGCAGCAACAGATCCTTGCCGTTGTCATCAACCATCTTCACGGCTGGACGGATGTCTTTACCGGCAGCTGGACGATCTTTAGCGTCGAGTACTTCAATGTTGGTCATACCGGTCAATTCGTCAGTCTGACGCTTGATCGTGATGCCTTCTTCCATGCCCACGTAGGTCACGGTACCTTTCATTTCGGTAACGATCGGGTGAGTGTGCGGATCCCACTTGGCCACGATTGCGCCAGCGTCGACCTTGTCACCTTCTTTAACCGAAATCACAGCACCGTACGGCAGCTTATAACGCTCACGCTCACGACCGTAGTCATCAGCGATTGCCAGCTCACCGGAACGGGACACAGCAACCAGGTGGCCATCCACTCGCTCAACGTGCTTCAGGTTGTGCAGACGGACGGTACCGCCATTCTTCACCTGAACGCTGTCGGCTGCAGAAGTCCGGCTTGCCGCACCACCGATGTGGAACGTACGCATGGTCAGCTGGGTACCCGGCTCACCGATGGACTGGGCAGCAATAACGCCGACCGCTTCACCGATGTTCACCTGGTGACCACGAGCCAAGTCACGGCCGTAGCACTTGGCGCAAATGCCGTAGCGGGTTTCGCAGCTGATCGGCGAGCGAACGATCACTTCGTCGATGCTGTTGAGTTCGATGAACTCGACCCACTTTTCGTCTACCAGGGTGCCAGCAGGAACGATAACTTCCTCGGTACCCGGCTTGAATACGTCACGGGCAATAACACGACCCAATACGCGCTCACCCAGCGGCTCTACAACGTCACCGCCTTCAATGTGCGGCGTCATCAGCAGGCCATGCTCGGTGCCGCAATCGATCTCGGTTACAACCAGATCTTGTGCAACGTCTACCAGACGACGAGTCAGGTAACCGGAGTTAGCGGTTTTCAACGCGGTATCCGCAAGACCCTTACGAGCACCGTGAGTGGAGATGAAGTACTGAAGTACGCTCAAACCTTCACGGAAGTTCGCAGTAATCGGCGTTTCAATGATGGAACCGTCCGGCTTGGCCATCAGACCACGCATACCGGCGAGCTGACGGATCTGCGCAGCAGAACCCCGTGCGCCCGAGTCGGCCATCATGTACATCGAGTTGAAGGACTCTTGGTCAACTTCGTCGCCGTGACGGTCGATGACTTTCTCTTTCGAGAGGTTGGCCATCATCGCCTTGGAAACTTCGTCGTTCGCCTTCGACCAAAGGTCGATTACCTTGTTGTACTTCTCGCCCTGGGTTACCAGGCCGGAGGCGTACTGGCTTTCGATCTCTTTCACTTCGTCGGTGGCAGCACCGATGATGCGGGCTTTTTCATCCGGGATAACGAAGTCGTTAACACCGATGGAAACGCCGGAAATGGTCGAGTAAGCAAAACCGGTGTACATCAACTGGTCAGCGAAGATCACGGTCTCTTTCAGACCAACCACGCGGTAGCACTGGTTGATCAGCTTGGAGATCGCCTTTTTCTTCATCGGCAGGTTGACGACGTCGTACGACAGACCTTTTGGCACAACTTGATACAACAGCGCACGGCCGACAGTGGTGTCGACGATACGGGTGTTGGTCACGCTGCCACCATCACGGTCATTGACGGTTTCGTTGATCCGCACTTTGACCTTGGCGTGCAGTGCGGCTTCGCCGGCACGGAACACACGGTCAACTTCTTGCAGGTCAGCAAACACACGACCTTCGCCCTTGGCGTTGATCGCTTCACGGGTCATGTAGTACAGACCCAATACAACGTCCTGCGACGGAACGATGATTGGCTCACCGTTGGCTGGCGACAGAATGTTGTTGGTCGACATCATCAACGCACGCGCTTCCAACTGGGCTTCCAGTGTCAGCGGTACGTGCACGGCCATTTGGTCGCCGTCGAAGTCGGCGTTGTACGCAGCACAGACCAGAGGGTGCAGCTGGATAGCCTTACCTTCGATCAGTACCGGTTCAAACGCCTGGATACCCAGACGGTGAAGCGTCGGTGCACGGTTGAGGAGAACCGGGTGTTCGCGAATCACTTCAGCGAGAACATCCCAAACCTCTGGCAGTTCGCGCTCGACCATTTTCTTGGCCGCTTTGATGGTGGTCGCCAGACCGCGCATTTCCAGCTTGCCAAAGATGAACGGCTTGAACAGCTCCAGCGCCATCTTCTTAGGCAGACCGCACTGGTGCAGACGTAGGGTCGGGCCTACGGTAATTACCGAACGACCGGAGTAGTCAACACGCTTACCGAGCAAGTTCTGACGGAAACGACCTTGCTTACCCTTGATCATGTCAGCCAAGGACTTCAGAGGACGCTTGTTCGAACCGGTGATAGCGCGGCCACGACGACCGTTGTCGAGCAAGGCATCGACCGCTTCCTGCAACATACGCTTTTCGTTGCGCACGATGATGTCCGGAGCGGACAGATCAAGCAGGCGCTTCAAGCGGTTGTTACGGTTGATCACGCGACGGTACAGGTCGTTGAGGTCAGAGGTCGCGAAACGACCACCGTCCAACGGTACCAGCGGACGCAGGTCTGGCGGCAGAACCGGCAGAACGGTCAGCACCATCCACTCTGGCAAGTTGCCGGAACCCTGGAAGGCTTCCATCAACTTCAGACGCTTGGACAGCTTCTTGATCTTGGTTTCGGAGTTGGTTTGCGGAATTTCTTCGCGCAGACGGCCAATCTCGTGCTCCAGGTCGATAGCGTGCAGCAGTTCGCGGACAGCTTCGGCACCCATGCGGGCATCGAAATCGTCGCCGAACTCTTCCAGCGCTTCGAAGTACTGCTCGTCGTTCAGCAGCTGACCTTTTTCAAGGGTGGTCATGCCTGGATCGATAACGACATAGCTCTCGAAGTAGAGAACGCGTTCGATATCACGCAGGGTCATGTCCATCAGCAAGCCGATACGGGACGGCAGCGATTTCAGGAACCAGATGTGGGCTACTGGCGAAGCCAGTTCGATGTGCGCCATGCGCTCACGACGAACCTTGGCCAGTGCAACTTCAACGCCGCACTTCTCGCAGATCACACCACGGTGTTTCAAGCGCTTGTACTTACCGCACAGGCACTCGTAATCCTTTACCGGGCCAAAGATCTTGGCGCAGAACAGGCCGTCACGCTCAGGTTTGAACGTACGGTAGTTGATGGTTTCCGGCTTTTTAACTTCACCGAACGACCACGAACGGATCATCTCAGGCGATGCCAACCCAATACGGATGGCGTCGAACTCTTCGACTTGACCCTGGTTTTTCAGCAAATTCAGTAGGTCTTTCAAGGCCTTTCCTCCTGGCGGAGCAGAGAGCGGGCTAAACAGCCCCGCTCTCGATTCGCGTCACGTGTTATTCGGTTTCCAGATCGATATCGATGCCGAGGGAACGAATTTCTTTGATCAACACGTTGAAGGACTCGGGCATGCCCGGCTCCATACGGTGATCGCCGTCCACGATGTTTTTGTACATCTTGGTCCGACCGTTCACATCGTCCGACTTCACTGTGAGCATTTCTTGCAGAGTGTAAGCAGCACCGTATGCTTCCAGTGCCCAGACCTCCATCTCCCCGAAACGCTGACCACCGAACTGAGCCTTACCACCCAGCGGCTGCTGGGTAACCAGGCTGTACGAACCGGTAGAACGAGCGTGCATCTTGTCGTCTACCAAGTGGTTCAGCTTCAGCATGTACATGTAGCCAACAGTAACCGGGCGCTCGAACTTGTTGCCGGTACGGCCGTCGAACAGCTGCATCTGGCCGCTTTCTGGCAGGTCTGCCAGTTTCAGCATGGCCTTGATTTCGCTTTCCTTGGCACCGTCGAACACCGGGGTAGCCATTGGAACGCCGCCGCGCAGGTTCTTCGCCAGATCCAGGATTTCCTGGTCAGAGAAGGTGTCCAGCTCTTCGTTGCGACCGCCGATCTCGTTGTAGATCTCGTGCAGGAACTTGCGCAGGTCTGCGACCTTGCGCTGCTCTTCGATCATACGGTTGATCTTCTCGCCCAGACCTTTGGCCGCGAGGCCCAGGTGGGTTTCAAGGATCTGGCCAACGTTCATACGCGAAGGTACGCCCAACGGGTTGAGGACGACGTCGACCGGGGTGCCATTGGCATCGTGCGGCATGTCTTCAACCGGCATGATCACGGAGACCACACCCTTGTTACCGTGACGACCGGCCATCTTGTCGCCCGGCTGAATGCGGCGACGGATTGCCAGGTAAACCTTGACGATTTTCAGCACGCCTGGAGCCAGGTCATCGCCCTGCTGCAGTTTGCGCTTCTTGTCTTCGAACTTGTCGTCCAGCAGACGGCGGCGATCAACGATGTAGGCCTGGGCCTTCTCGAGCTGCTCGTTCAGAGCATCTTCAGCCATGCGCAGTTTGAACCACTGGCCGTGCTCAAGACCGTCGAGGATTTCGTCGGTGATGTCCTGACCTTTCTTCAGACCTGCGCCGCCTTCAGCCTTGTGGCCTACCAGAGCGGAACGCAGACGTTCGAAGGTCGCGCCTTCAACGATACGGAACTCTTCGTTCAGGTCCTTGCGGATCTCGTCGAGCTGGGTCTTCTCGATGGAGAGTGCACGAGCATCACGCTCAACGCCGTCACGGGTGAAGACCTGTACGTCGATGACAGTACCCTTGGTGCCAGTCGGCACGCGCAGGGAGGTGTCTTTAACGTCGCTGGCTTTTTCACCGAAGATGGCACGCAGCAGTTTTTCTTCCGGAGTCAGTTGGGTCTCGCCTTTCGGAGTGACCTTACCGACCAGGATGTCGCCTGCGCCTACTTCAGCACCTACGTAAACGATACCGGCTTCATCCAGCTTGTTCAGTGCAGCTTCACCCACGTTCGGGATGTCTGCAGTGATTTCCTCTGGGCCAAGCTTGGTGTCACGCGCCACACAGGTCAGTTCCTGAATGTGGATCGTGGTGAAGCGGTCTTCTTGAACAACACGCTCGGACAGGCAGATGGAGTCTTCGAAGTTGAAGCCGTTCCATGCCATGAACGCGATGCGCATGTTCTGACCCAGAGCCAGTTCACCCATGTCGGTGGACGGGCCGTCGGCCATGATGTCGCTACGCTGAACGCGATCACCCTTGCTCACCAGCGGACGCTGGTTGATGCAGGTGTTCTGGTTCGAGCGGGTGTATTTGGTCAGGTTGTAGATGTCGACACCGGCTTCGCCAGTTTCAACTTCGTCATCGGCAACACGAACCACGATACGGCTGGCATCAACGGAGTCGATCACGCCGCCACGACGAGCCACGACGCAAACGCCGGAGTCACGGGCTACGTTACGCTCCATGCCGGTACCTACCAGCGGCTTGTCAGCGCGCAGGGTCGGTACAGCTTGACGCTGCATGTTGGAACCCATCAACGCACGGTTGGCGTCATCGTGCTCCAGGAACGGGATCAGCGACGCTGCAACCGAAACTACCTGCTTCGGCGAAACGTCCATCAAGGTGACGTCTTCCGGCGCCTTGACGGTGAACTCGTTCAAGTGACGAACAGCTACCAGCTCGTCGACCAGGACTTTCTTGTCGTTCATCGTGGCCGAGGCCTGAGCGATCACGTGATCAGCTTCTTCGATGGCGGACAGGAACACGATCTCGTCGGTGACCAGTGCGTCTTTCACCACGCGGTACGGGCTCTCGAGGAAGCCGTACTGGTTGGTGCGCGCATAGGCGGCCAGGGAGTTGATCAGACCGATGTTCGGACCTTCCGGCGTTTCGATCGGGCAAACACGACCATAGTGCGTCGGGTGTACGTCACGAACTTCAAAGCCTGCACGCTCACGGGTCAGACCGCCCGGGCCCAGTGCGGATACACGGCGCTTGTGGGTGATCTCGGAGAGCGGGTTGTTCTGGTCCATGAACTGGGAAAGCTGGCTGGAACCGAAGAACTCTTTCACCGCCGCAGCCACCGGCTTGGCGTTGATCAGGTCTTGCGGCATCAGGCCTTCGCTTTCTGCCATCGACAGACGCTCTTTGACCGCGCGCTCAACACGTACCAGGCCAACGCGGAACTGGTTCTCGGCCATCTCGCCTACGCAGCGAACACGACGGTTACCCAGGTGGTCGATGTCATCGACGATGCCTTTACCGTTACGGATGTCGACCAGGGTCTTCAGTACCGCGACGATGTCTTCCTTGCACAGCACGCCCGAACCTTCGATCTCGGTACGACCGATACGACGGTTGAACTTCATCCGGCCGACCGCAGAAAGGTCATAGCGCTCAGGGCTGAAGAACAGGTTGTTGAACAGGGTCTCGGCAGCGTCTTTGGTTGGTGGCTCACCAGGACGCATCATGCGATAGATCTCGACCAGCGCTTCCAATTGGTTGCTGGTGGAGTCGATCTTCAGTGTGTCGGAGATGAACGGACCACAGTCGATATCGTTGGTGTACAGGGTCTCGATGCGAACAACCTGGGCCTTGGCGATCTTGGCCAGGATCTCGGTGTTCAGCTCGGTGTTGCACTCGGCCAGGATTTCGCCTGTTGCCGGGTGAACGATGACCTTGGCGGTAGTACGACCCAGAACGTAGTCCAGAGGTACTTCCAGCTCTTTGATACCGGCTTTTTCGATCTGGTTGATGTGGCGCGCAGTAATACGACGGCCAGCCTCAACAATGACCTTGCCCTTGTCATCCTGGATGTCCAGAACGGCAATTTCACCACGCAGGCGCGAAGCGATCAGCTCCAGCTTGAGGGTTTCATCCTTCAGGCTGAATACGTTGGTGGTGTAGAAGGCGTCCAGTACCTGCTCGGTGGTATAGCCAAGCGCGCGCAGCAGTACCGAGGCCGGCAGCTTGCGACGACGGTCAATACGTACGAACACGCAGTCTTTCGGGTCGAACTCGAAGTCCAACCACGAGCCACGGTACGGAATGATCCGCGCGGAGTACAGGAGCTTGCCGGAGCTGTGCGTCTTGCCGCGGTCGTGGTCGAAGAACACGCCCGGAGAACGGTGCAGCTGGGAAACGATCACACGCTCGGTACCGTTGATAACGAAGGTACCGTTCTCTGTCATCAATGGGATTTCGCCCATGTAGACTTCTTGCTCTTTGATGTCCTTGATCGCTTTGTTCGACGATTCTTTGTCGAAAATGATCAGGCGCACTTTTACCCGCAAAGGTACGGCGTAAGTAACACCGCGCAACACGCATTCTTTGACATCAAATGCCGGTTCGCCCAGGCGATAACCGACGTACTCCAGCGCAGCATTGCCGGAGTAGCTGATGATCGGGAAAACGGATTTGAAGGCCGCATGCAGGCCCACGTCGCGGAACTGATCTTTGGTCGCTCCCGCCTGCAAGAATTCACGATACGAATCCAGCTGGATAGCCAGAAGGTACGGGACATCCATGACGTCCGGCAACTTGCTAAAGTCCTTGCGGATACGTTTTTTCTCAGTATATGAGTAAGCCATCAGCGTTCCCCAGCTTGGTCACCTGCTTGTTTGGCCCCTCCGACGGGAGCAGCCAGAAAATCTCGCAAACCCCATGGTTTGCACCACCGCATCGGGTGGCTACAGCGCGTTAATGGCGGCGACCGAGTCGACAGCCAAGAACGGAAAAAGGCCGGTGGCAAGAGCCACCAGCCATCAGCCTTCAGCTTAACGCTTGGGCTGGAGACGCAAGGTCGATGCTTACTTCAGCTCGACTTTAGCGCCTGCTTCTTCCAGTGCTGCTTTGGCTTTGTCAGCTGCGTCTTTGGCAACAGCTTCCAGAACCAGGGCAGGAGCGCCGTCAACTACAGCCTTGGCTTCTTTCAGGCCCAGACCGGTCAGTTCACGTACTGCCTTGATCACGTTTACTTTCTTCTCGCCAGCTTCGGTCAGCATGACGTTGAATTCGGTTTGCTCTTCAACAACGGCAGCAGCAGCAGCTGGGCCAGCGGAAGCAGCGGCAGCGGAAACGCCGAATTTTTCTTCGAAAGCTTTGATCAGCTCAACAACCTGCAGAACCGACATTTCAGCTACGGCGTTGAGGATATCTTCTTGGGAGATAGACATTACTGTATTTCCTGAATTGGGGGACGGCCTACGAGGCCATCGAAATAAACAAAAATACGCGAGAGAAGTTGCTCAGCCTTAGGCTGCGGCAGCTTCTTTTTGCTCGCGAACTGCAGCCAGAGTACGAGCCAGCTTGCTGGTAGCGCCTTGAATCACGCTCATCAGCTGCGAAATGGCTTCGTCGCGGGTCGGCAGTGTTGCCAGTACGTCGATTTGGTTAGCTGCGAGGAACTTGCCCTCGAACGCAGCTGCCTTGATCTCGAACTTATCCTGACTCTTGGCAAACTCTTTGAACAAACGGGCAGCAGCGCCTGGATGTTCTTTGGAGAACGCGATCAGAGTCGGGCCAGTGAACACGTCGTTGAGAACACTGTATTCAGTGTCAGCAACAGCGCGCTTGAGCAGGGTGTTACGTACAACACGTACGTATACGCCAGCTTCACGAGCCTCTTTACGGAGTCCGGTCATAGCGCCTACTGTCACACCACGGGCATCAGCCACGACAGCGGACAGAGCAGCTTTGGCAGCCTCGTTGACTTCAGCGACGATGGCCTTCTTGTCTTCGAGATTAATTGCCACGGGTTTAACTCCTGCTTGTTACCGTTTCATCTGGCCGGAGCCGGATGTCGTTTTGGTGTCTGATTCGGTAAGGAACCGGGAGCACCATCTGCGTAGGCTTGTGGTTTAAGACTTGCGTCGCCTACGGTCTTGGATAGCCCCCGCCAGGCAGGGACCCCAATTTTTTCAATTGGCGCAATCTCTCGCGCCAACTTGTGTCTTATACGTCCAACGAGCCTTGGTCGATGACCAGACCTGGGCCCATAGTGGTGCTCAGGGTAACGCGCTTGACGTAGATACCTTTCGAGGAAGCTGGCTTGATACGCTTCAGGTCAGCGATCAGGGCTTCAACGTTTTCCTTCAGCTTGACGGCGTCGAAACCGACCTTGCCAACGGAGGTGTGAATAATGCCGTTCTTGTCAGTGCGATAACGAACCTGACCAGCCTTGGCGTTTTTAACCGCGGTAGCTACGTCTGGGGTTACGGTGCCGACTTTAGGGTTAGGCATCAGACCACGTGGGCCCAGGATCTGACCCAACTGACCTACAACGCGCATTGCATCCGGGGAGGCAATAACTACGTCATAGTTCAGGTCGCCGCCTTTCATTTCGGCAGCCAGGTCGTCCATGCCAACGCGGTCTGCGCCAGCGGCCAGAGCAGCTTCAGCCGCCGGGCCTTGGGTGAAGACAGCAACACGTACAGTCTTGCCAGTACCGTGTGGCAGCACAGTTGCGCTACGAACGACCTGGTCGGATTTACGTGGGTCAACACCCAGGTTTACAGCAACGTCAACGGACTCGCTGAACTTGACAGTCGACAGCTCGGTCAGCAGGGCAGCAGCGTCTACAAAGTTGTAGGACTTGCCCGCTTCGATTTTGCCGGCGATAGCCTTTTGGCGCTTGGTCAGCTTAGCCATTACACACCCTCCACGTTAAGGCCCATGCTACGAGCAGAACCGGCGATGGTACGCACGGCTGCATCCATATCAGCTGCAGTCAGATCCGCGTTTTTGGTTTTCGCGATTTCTTCCAGCTGAGCACGAGTTACGGTGCCAACCTTAACGGTGTTAGGACGAGCGGAACCGCTAGTCAGACCAGCAGCTTTCTTCAGCAGAACCGAAGCCGGGGTCGACTTGGTTTCGAAAGTGAAGCTACGGTCGCTGTAGACAGTGATGATCACTGGAGTCGGCAGACCTGGCTCAAGACCCTGAGTACGGGCGTTGAAGGCCTTGCAGAATTCCATGATATTCACGCCGTGCTGACCCAGAGCTGGACCGACGGGTGGGCTTGGGTTGGCCTGAGCGGCCTTCACTTGCAGCTTGATGTAAGCGGTAATCTTCTTGGCCATGAGGCACTCCAATTACGGGTTCAAACGCCTCGAAAGGCTCCCCGGTTACTTGCGCGTTTATCCCAGTGACGACAAAACCCCACAGCCTAAGGCTGCGGGGTTGGGATGCTTGCTCAGCTAGACCTTCTCGACCTGACTGAACTCCAACTCTACCGGAGTAGAGCGACCGAAAATGAGCACAGCCACTTGGATCCGACTCTTTTCGTAGTTAACTTCTTCGACAGTGCCGTTAAAATCAGCAAACGGACCATCTGTAACACGAACAACCTCACCCGGTTCGAACAACGTCTTCGGCTTGGGCTTGTCGCTGCCATCAGCAACACGACGCAGAATTGCTTCCGCCTCTTTGTCAGTGATTGGAGCAGGCTTATCAGCTGTACCGCCGATAAAACCCATAACACGAGGGGTATCTTTGACTAAGTGCCAAGTACCTTCGTTCATGTCCATTTGAACCAGCACGTAGCCTGGAAAGAACTTGCGTTCGCTCTTGCGCTTCTGGCCATTCCGCATTTCGACCACTTCTTCAGTGGGAACCAGAATTTCGCCGAAGCCATCTTCCATGCCTGCCAGCTTTACGCGCTCCAGCAAAGAGCGCATAACATGCTTCTCGTAACCCGAGTAAGCATGCACAACGTACCAACGCTTAGCCACGGGACACCCTTAGCCAACAATCAAGGAAACAAGCCAGCCGAGCAGGGAATCAAGCCCCCACAACAGCAACGCCATAACCAGAACAACAGCCACCACAATCAGGGTGGTCTGCGTAGTTTCTTGGCGAGTCGGCCAAACGACTTTACGAATTTCGGTGCGAGCTTCCTTTACCAGGACTGCGAAAGACTTACCCTTAGCAGTCTGCAGGCCTACAAAGGCAGCTACAGCAGCAAGAGCAAGCAATGCGAGCACACGGTACAGGATCGGCGAAGCAGAATAGTACTGATTGCCAACAACGCCTACGACCACCAACGCGACTACGGCGAGCCACTTGACCAGATCGAAACGAGAGCTTTGAGCTTCAGCCTTAGGAGTCATCTATGAAGATCCTGTGAAAAGAAAGCCAGACACACCACGTGAATCTGGCAGGTCAGGAGGGAATCGAACCCCCAACCTACGGTTTTGGAGACCGTCGCTCTGCCAATTGAGCTACTGACCTAAAACAAAATCAGGCCGACCATTATGCAGGCCTGAAAAAGACTTTACAACAACCAACCCCAAGAGACTTGAAATCACCCAGCAACAAAGCCAAGCACAACACCATCAAGCCGAGGCAGCTGTTAAAACAAAGGCAGATATTTTCATATCTGCCTTGTTATATGGAGCTCTTGAGCGGATTTGAACCGCTGACCTCACCCTTACCAAGGGTGTGCTCTACCAACTGAGCTACAAGAGCGAAACACCTTGCACAACCTGCAAACTTGGAGCGGGTAGCGGGAATCGAACCCGCATCATCAGCTTGGAAGGCTGAGGTTCTACCACTAAACTATACCCGCGGAGCTTGCAGCTCACGCTAAAAATGGTGGAGGGGGAAGGATTCGAACCTTCGAAGTCGTAGACGTCAGATTTACAGTCTGATCCCTTTGGCCGCTCGGGAACCCCTCCTAAGCGAGCCGGCATTTTACATTACGCCGACCTTCTGTCAAGCATTTTCTCATTTAAAAATATGAGGTTAGCTGCGTTGACCTTTGCTTCACCGTGTTGACCGTAAAGGTCTTCACTGCGAAGCGGGCGCCATTCTATGCAAACTATTCGAGAGATGCAACGCCTTCGCACAACATTATTTTATGTTTTAACTCATTGAATTCCTTAGCAAGGTTTTCAAAGGGCAGATCGTCAGCGAGGCGCCTGCTTTCAGGGGCAACACGAAGCCAATAACCCGAGACCTCCGACGTATTGAGCAATTGCATCTTGACCTTTATATCCAGACTGATGAGGCGCTGCTCAAGCACTGATGCTTGTCGCTGATCCGCAAAGCCACCCAGGTACAAGCAGGTATTCACCTCAGAGGCCTTGCCCCTGTCACGTTTTTGCACCGCGTCGGAGGACTCACTCAGCAGACGGATATCCTGCTGAGAGCCCTTGTAGAGACTCAGAGGAGTGACATCCTTTGCCCGTAACGGCGCCTCTTGCTGATGCCAAATGTAGTAAAACGCATTGAGGACCAGTAAAAGCAGAAACAGCCAACGCATAAACACCTCAGGACAAAGGGCACGCCATCGCCAGACCAACAAAGACCAGATCCGGAACAAGCCGAGCTTGAGGCACAGCCTCCGAAACGAGCTCGGCATCCCCGCCTGTGAGAAACACCGTGAACTCATCCCCCCAGTAACTTCGAGCAAGCTCCAGTTGAGTCAGCACGAACCCTCTCAGCATGAGCGTACAGCCGCGCTCGACTGCCTCTACGGTGGTACGACCTGGCAACAAGCGCGCCAATGCCTGCTCGGCGGCGGCATCGTCGTAACGGATCTTGCGGGTATGAGTTCGCAACTGGTTACGCATTAGCGGCATCCCAGGGCAGATGAAGCCTCCCAGGTGCTCACCATCCGCAGCAATAAAATCGGCCGTTGCTGCTGTACCGAAATCAAGCACCAGGCAGGCACTCGAAGCTAATTTGAAGGCACCGAGCATTGCCAACCAGCGATCGAGCCCGAGGCGCTCGAACTCCTCATACCCATTGCGAACGCCCGCCATGTCGCGGGCGGGCGCAGCGCAAGACACGACAACCCCAAAAGCCGCCTCCAAGGCCGCCACCAACTTGCTCGTTTCCTCCAAAGCCCGAACACTCACCAAACGACAGCGTGTCAGCAAGAGGCCTGGTATCGCTGACAGGCTATCTATCAACGCGACATCCGAACCGACGACGCCTTCCGCAAAAGCGCCTACCGCTGGCAAATCAAGCACACGCCACTTGATGAAGCTGTTCCCACAGTCGAGCTCAAGAATCATCACGCAACCTCAGGCTTAATTCACCACCGCTGTATGTCTTTTCGACACCCTCGACACTCAACCGCAATGCCCCCTGACGATCGACACCCAAGACCACCCCTTCAATATGGTTAACTCCGGCTATGAGGGAAACAGCTTTACCCTGCCACAAATGATTCCGCTCCCACTCTTCCTGGAGCGCGGAAAAGCCGGAAGCCTTATGCAGGTCCAGATAGTGCTGCAGCTGCTGGCCAAGCCTTGCAACAAGAAGGTTGCGATCAAGAGGAAAACCGGTTTCCAGCTGCACCGAAGACCACTGCTGATCAACCTCTGCGGCATTCTGCATATTCACGTTGATCCCGATGCCCAGGACAACATGACAGATATCAGCGGGGTCCCCGACCAACTCAAGCAAAATTCCGGCAATTTTCTTCCGACCGACAAGAACGTCGTTTGGCCACTTCAAAGCCGCGCCTTGCACCCCCGACTCACGCAGGGCCTGCATGACAGCCAATCCGACGACGAGGCTCAACCCCTCTAACTGCCTCAGACCGCCCTCAATGCGTAACACAAGGCTGTAATACACGTTCTGTGCAAATGGACTGACCCACGCCCGCCCCCTCCTCCCCCGGCCTGCCGTTTGCTGCTCTGCGAGCACCAGGAACGGCGCGGCACAACCGGCCTCGACAAGGCGCAATGCTTCGGCATTGGTGGAGTCAATGGAGTCTGAAATATGGACGGGCCAGGCCGCAGTAGCCGAATTTGAAGCGATCTCCTCGGCATCCAAGAAGACCAGGGGGGATGCCAACTGATATCCCCGTCCTCGAACCTTATGGATAGGGAGATTCAATTCAGTCTCCAGATGCTGCAGCTGCTTCCAGACAGCACTGCGACTGACACCGAGCGCAGCACCCAATGCCTCTCCGGAATGGAAGCGGCCATCTTTCAAGAGTTTCAACAACGTCAGCATGCAAGTATCGCCTCACAATGAGGCACGCATGATAGCCATGCGTAGAGCCATTGCATAGAAAGGCAGGGGCTTGGCGCGAAAAGCGCGCGCAACAAAAGCGTCAAATACTTTTCGACCGCGCAAAACAAAACCCCATCTGCTCTCGCAAATGGGGTTTCGGAATTTAATCTTGACGATGACCTACTCTCACATGGGGAAACCCCACACTACCATCGGCGATGCATCGTTTCACTGC
>NZ_JBWKPU010000021.1:2348-107560 GCF_059418405.1 Pseudomonas sp. GW821-FHT09A09 | reverse complement strand
GCCGGGCTCCTACAGGAGGGTATTCACCTAACTGCCTTTGTTGCCTTTTTCATGCGCCGGGTCGTAGACCTTGGTCAGGTCACCCCCCAGGCGGAACGTCTTGAACGGTTGCATGCCGTGCTTGCGCTCCACCACATCCGGGGCGCAGGTGTAGAGGGTGCAGAAAGGTTCGAGCCAGGCGAATTTCATGTCCTGCTTCAAGTCCTTCATGTCCTGTTCCTTGCCGTTCTTCTGCTCGAAGATGTCCGGGTCTTTCACCCCGGCCAGCACTTTGTCGCCCAGGCGCTTGAGTGCGCTGTTGTTTTCCTGGCGCAAATCAACACCGTTGACCAGGGCAAAACTGGCGATCATCGACAGCGGCGGCAGGGCGTAGTTGTGGTACGACAGGGCGCGTTGCTGACGCTTCAATTCGTTGGGCAGGAAGCCCTGGTCATCGACCTGGTTCACGCCGACCTTGTATTCCTTCACCGCCCAATCAAACAGGTCGCGACGGTTGGTGGCGACGGACGTTGCCATCACCGACCACGCAGCCCAGTAGGAGTGGTTGTTGGTTTTTTCCAGAGGCAGGTTGTCCCAGTCGCTGACGACCTGATCGGCGAGTTTGTTGAACCATGCCTCGATCAACTGCGATTCCTGCTGGTGGTTGGCCAGCGGGTGGGAGTCGGAAAACTTCAGGCGCACATAGGCCGACGCCATGCTGCCCAGCGCCCATTTGCGCATGGACTTGCCGGTGTGGTTGAAGTCCTTGGACATCAGCGCATCCGCCTTGGCCCAGCTGGTCAGCCAGTTCAGGGTGCATTCCAACTGCTCCGGGCGACCGTCGCGCATGAACTGCATCACGCGCTTGCTGGTGTCTTTTTCCAGCTTGGTGATGTCGGCCGTGCTGTCGCGAAAGGCTTTTTCAGATTGCACGTTCAGCGTGGCGCGAGCTTTGTCCGAACCTTCGTACTTGCTGCGAAATTGCAGCGAACCGGTGTACGGCGCCGGCATGGCGTCGCAGTCATTCTTGAAGTCGCCGGTCTTGAACGCCTCGATCGGGGCGAAATAGCCCTGAGGCGGGCGCAGTGGCGCGGCGGCGTTGACCGAGCCTGCGAAGATCGCAAGGCCCAGTAACGTAGGGATCAATAACTTCTGCATAGGTAACCTCATTGCCCAGTTGAAGCGGTCTGTTGACCACCGGCTGGGAATACGTTGCGTGTGCAAATTTTCGCTTCAACCTTCTGCGCGGCCTGGCCTGCTTCGGGGCCCTGGACTTCCACGGCCAGCAAGTTCTGCGAGGCCCAG
The DNA here is from genome assembly GCF_059418405.1 of Pseudomonas sp. GW821-FHT09A09. Classification (NCBI taxonomy): domain Bacteria; kingdom Pseudomonadati; phylum Pseudomonadota; class Gammaproteobacteria; order Pseudomonadales; family Pseudomonadaceae; genus Pseudomonas; species Pseudomonas sp. GW821-FHT09A09. The sequence goes on along the minus strand of NZ_JBWKPU010000021.1, from coordinate 106,276 downwards.
TCTTCATCGGTGCGCAGTTCGAAGGCGAAACGCCCGTCTGTATCGGATGTTTCGGGTTTTTCGATCTTCAGGTCCTCGTGGCGCCCGTTCATGTACCAGAGGGTGGCTTGCAAGGTTTTCACCGACGGGTCGGCGAAGCGGATATCAACCTGGTGACTGGCGTTACGCAGGTCTTTGTTCGAACTGTTGACCAGCAATTCGTTCTTGCCGGGTTTCAAGGTGGTGCTGGAGGTCATCTGCGCGGTCTTGCCTTCGCAGCCGTTGTCGAGCAACGCCATCATCTGGCGGTAGATGGTTTCCTGGTCCAGGCGGTACAGCGGCGAGAATTCCCAGATGAGGATTTTCGGCGGGCTCTTCTGGAATTCATCGCTGCCCAGGTACTGGATCATCGAGCCTTCCAGGCCACCGCCCGGGAAGGCGACGTTGAGGATGTCAGCGCCGATTTCCTGTTCCAGGAAGCCCGCGAAGTTGTAGTTCTTGCCGCTGTGGCTGGTGCCCACCAGGGTGATCTGCGGGTTGCCCGAATCGCCGAACAGGTCGCCGTCACCCGCTTCGCCCTTGGGCTCGGTGGTGAACTGGTCCATGTACTGGATCGCGTAGCTGGTACCGCACAGTTGCCCGGCCATGTTGTGCAGGGTGCCGGTCTTGCCCATACGCCCGGAGCGCTTGGTCTCGAATTCGCGCTTGGGAATGTCGGCGAACTCAGGCATGGCGCGTACTTTTTCACCGACGATTTTCGCCGTGCGCTGGGCGCCGTACGGCGTCCAGTGTTGGTCACCACGGAAGTAGAAATCGTGGGCCGGCAGTTCATCCGGCAGTTGCTCGTTGGTGAGCGGCGACAGGTCCGGCACCACATAGCCCATCTTGGCGAAACGGCCGAGCATGGTTTTGTAGTTGGTCAGAGCCTTGTCGAAGTCGAACTTGGCTTTTTCTTCCGGGTTGAGCTTGTTGCGGTTCACCAGGCCACGGGTTGGCTGGTAGACCACCACCAGTTCCACGCCCTTGGCCTTGAACGCATCGTGCAGTTGCTGCATGCGCTTGTAGCCGGCCGGGCTGGTGTCGAACTCGGTGCGCAGGTCTTCCTGGGTACGGAACAACCAGTCGCCCTGGGCTTGCACCAGGGTGGTGAAGTTCTGCTGGTAGCGCGTGGTGTAGTTGCGCGCATCGTGGGCGGCCGGGCACAGGCTGCAGCAGGGTTCGGCAGTAAAGGTCGGGGCCTTTACTTCATCGGCGCGTACGCCCTGGCTGGCCGCCAGCAGGCCGAGGGTCAGACCCGAGAGGCTCAGCAGTTTGATCATGTTTGGGTGCATAAGGGTCATCCTCAGTCCTGCATTTCGGTCTGGCGTTCGACAGGGTCGATCAGCACGGCTTTCTGCTGGCGCACCAGCAGGTCGAGAATTTCTTCCTGGCGATCACCAAGAACGCCGGAGAAGCTGATGCCACTGGATTTGGTCGGCGCCAGCATCGACACGCGGTACAGCTCGATGCTCAACGGCGAGTCGATCGACAGCGGCCCGCTGCCGTTACCGGCAAGCTCACCGCCCACCAGGATCAGCGAGACCTTGGCGTCGAACGGGTCGAGGGCGATGTCGCGGTCGGTGTCGGTCAAGTCCTTGATGTGGCCGTACACGCCGGTCAGGCCGTTGGCCATGGCGGTGTTTTCGTACAGCTTGATGTTCACGCTGTTACGCACGCGGATGCCGTGGCGACGGTTGCTGATCACCTTGTTGCCCCACAGCAGGTTGTCGCCGCTCTCATAGAGGGTGATGCCGTCGGTGTGGTTGCGGTAGATCTCGTTGTCGGCGATCAGGTTGTTCACGCTGTTACGGTCGATCACCAGGCCCGACAACTTGTTGTCGTAGCTGCGGTTGTTGAAGATGAAGCTGTCGTTCACTTCCCGCGAAATGATGATGCCGTGCTTCTTCTTGGTGCCGTACACGGTGTTGTCCGCAATGATCAGGCCGTGGGAACGGTCGTGGGGGTCAATGCCGTAGACGATGTTGTCTTTGTAGGTATTGCCCTTGAGCACAAAGCCGGTGGTTTCGTAGCAGTAGAAGCCGTACCACATGTCCGAGAACTCGGAATCAATAATCCAGCCAGTCGGCTCCGGGCGCTTGAGCACCTTGGCCATGTTCGGCGTGTACTGGGAAATACTCACCCCGTACGACTTACTGTTGGCGTAGCCGAAGCTGGCCATCTTGCTGTTGGCGACGTAGGTTTCGGTGCCGCCCCAGGCCAGCAGGAACGGGCGGAATTCCTTGGGCGACTTGAACAGCGCCGGGCCGTTGGCTTTTTCGCTCCAGCCGGTGATCTGGGTGTCACGTACAAACAGTTGGCCGTCGTTGATCAGGAACGAACCGGCTTCCTGGGACAGGCGCAATTGCTGGGTCTTCTTGTCGATTTCCAGGATGCCTTTGCGCCCGACCACAATCGGCAGCTTGGCCAGGAACACACCCGGTGAGGTTTCGCTGAAGTACTGCTTGGGCACCTTGCCCAGCAGGTCCTTGAGGTTCATGTAGCCGTCATCGACGAAGATCGCCTGGGGAATGCCGTGCTGGCGCACCACCCATTCGGCCATCTTGTTGTCACCGCCGATAAAGTCCTTGAGGGCGTCTTCCTGCATCATGCGGCGCAGGCTGATTTTGCCCGGCTTGGTCCGCACGATTTTCTTTTCCATCGCCGCAGCGGTGTAGCCGGACAGATCAGGCAGGGCCGGTTTATCCATTTCCAGTGGCGCCGTCGGCGGGCTGGAAATGGTGTAGGTCTTGGCCTGTTGCAGCTCTTTGGCGATGGTCGGCGCCTTCACCGCCGCACCGTCGGCAAAGGCCGAAGTGCTGGCCAGCAGCATGGCTGCGACCAGCAGGCTGACCGAGCCTTTGAGGGCTTGAGGGTTCATCGCGCAGGCTCCCATCAGAATTTCCAGATCACGTCGACAAAGGCGCGGTGCATGTACGAGTCCACCTGGCTGCCATAGGCGTCACCCGGTTTGAACACGCCTGCACGAAAGCGCACCAGGGCCGACGGTTCGTCGATCGACTGGCTGAGCGCGGCCGGCAGCAGGCCTTTTTTGAAGTACTTGGTGACGACCAGGTCCATCTCTTGGCCCAGGTCTTTCTTGCCGTCTTCAAGGGGCAGGGAGGTGCTGGACAGGATCGCGCCGGTCACGTCATCGGTGTTGTTCTGCACCGCATCGATGCCGTTGCTGCCCACCGGCTTGTTGCCGTCGACGCGCCAGAACTTGTGGTACACCAGGCTGGCGTCGTAGTCCTCGCGCAGCTGCCAGGAACCGAACAGGCTCATGGACTGCATGTTGTTCATCTCGCCACGGAACGCTTCGCCGAAGCGGTGCAGGCGCGATTGGGTGCCGGTCCAGTTGGAGCGGTTGCTTTGCAGGCCGTTCTGTTCGTACTCGGCGCTGGCGCGGGCATAGGCCGCGCCTACTTGCCATTGCGGGTCCAGACGCAGGCGGATACCCAGGTCGGTGGCCCAGCCGTTCACGTCATCGCTGCGCTTGGCATTCGTTGGGCGGGTGCCGTCGGCGTTCAGCGCGTTGACCGTGTCACGGTTGCCCTGCATGCCGGTGACGCTGGCCCAGTAGTTGACGGTGTTGGTGTTACGCCAGTTGTAGGCATCGCTGTTGGCTTCGATGCCGAGCCAGGTCAGGTCGCCGTTTTCGCGCTTGTCCAGCGGGTCGGAAGCCACACCCGGTTCGGCGTAGTCGAGCTTGCCGTCGTCATGGGTGTGGTGACCGCGCAGGCCGATCCACTGGCCCGGCGTCCACTGGTAGGCAGCGTCGGCGTAGAAGTGTTGGCGGTCTTTGTCCTTGGGCGACAGTTCCTTGAGGTCGGTGCGGTATTCGCTGAAGCGTTCAGCGGCGCCGATATTGGCCTTGAGCAAGGTGGTGTCGAAGGTCCAGTTCAGCGCCTCGATGTTGGTGTCGCGCCATTGGCCGTCGTCATTGCGCAGGCGCTGGCGACCGAACTTGAGGATCTCGCCGGGGTAGGGCGTGAAGCCGCTGTAGCCGACCCAGAATTCGCGCAGGGCCAGGTAGTTTTTCTTGGCTTTGCGGTCATCGTTGCTCGACTGTTCTGTGGTGTCATCGGCCGACTGTTGCAGGGTGTCGGTCTCGATGATGTCGCTGGAGGTCACGGCCTGGCCCATGGCGTAGGCGCTCCACGCGCCGCTTTCGCCATAGATCCACGGGCGTAGGTCGAGGCCGATGCCGTTGACGTCGCCGCCTTTCTGGGTGCCGAGGTCGCGGTCATCTTCGGACTGCGCGGTGGCTTTGACTTCCAGGCCGAAGTTCTTGGCTTCGGTGAGCGCAGCCAGGGTCGGGCACGACCACAACAAGGCGAAGGTCAGGCCGATACCGGCCTTGACGAATGGGTTGAGCTTCATAGGGATTCCTCGCCGTCTTCTTCATCCAGGGCGTGCAGTTGCAGCGTGCTCTGGGCCAGGGTGCCGCGGGCGGCCAGCTCTTGTTGCACCAGGCGTTGGCCCTGGGTGCGTTGCTCCGGGGTCAGCGGGGCTTCGAGTTGCGTGGCCAAGTCGTTGGCCTCTGGCGTGTCCTGGGCTTTAGCCAACTGGCTGAAGACATAGGCGTTCAATGGGTCGGGCTTGGTGCCCTTGCCTTGGGAAAACAATTGGGCGATGGCGAAGTCGGCGCTGTTCTGGCCATTGCGCGCAGCGGTCAGCAAGTGATCCAGGGCTTTTTGCGGGTAAACCTTGCCCAGGTAGCCACGGCGGTAGATCTGGCCGAGGTAGTAATCGGCGGCCACTTCCTTGCCCACGGCTTTTTCGAAGTGCGCTTCGGCGGCCTTGGCATCGGCCGGCACCCACTTGCCTTCGTAGTAGAGCTTGCCCAGCAACAGCTCGGCGCGCGGCTGGTCGGCGGCGCGGCCGTTGTCCAGGTACTTCATCATCTGGTCGACGTCGCCCAGTTCCGGGAAGTCGTAGAGCAGTTGCGCCAGGCTGACCCAGGACGCCGGGTAGCCCGGGGCGATTTTTTCCAGCAGGGCCTGGGCGGTTTTCTCGTCTGGCTTGCCCAGGGAGGCATCGCCGAGTACGCGAGCAACGCTGTCGACCCGTTGTGCAGTGACGGTGCCACGGCTGTAGCCGGCTTCCATTTGCTTGAGCAGTTCGGCCTGTTTTTCCGGCTCGGCTTTTTTCTGGTAGACCGTGGCCAGCTCGACATAGCAGATATCGGTGGTGTTCAGCGCGGCCTTGCAGATGCGCTCCACATCATCCAGATGCTGGTCGTAGGTGCCTTGGGTGCGATACAGCAGCACCTGGGCCAAACCGGCTTCCGGATAACCCGCGGCCTGCCACTTGCTGATCTGCTGCTGGGCGTTCACGTTCGGGAAACTGTGAGGGTATTGCAGGTAGAGCATCGCCAGCGGGATCAGGGTGTTGCCTTCGCCATTGGCAAAAGCCTTTTTCAACAGGCCTTCGGCTTCGTGTTGCTCGGCTTCGGTGGCACCGGGCTTGGCCACCAGCAGACGGCCGAGGCGAGCCTGGGCACGCGGCGACGTGTCAGCGGCGGCGCGGTAGGTGGCTTCGGCCTGGCGGATCTGCTCGGGGTCACGGGTGGTCACCTGGATATCGGCCAGGCCCACTTGGGCCTCGCTGTAACCCAGGTCAGCCAGTTGCTGGTAATTCTGCTGGGCGGTGACGGTGTCGCCACGCTTGAGCGCTTCATTGGCCAGGCGCTGGTCGGGCAGGCCGGCGCAACCGGCCAGGCTGACGGCCAGTGCCAGAGCACAATACACGGCGGCTGCATGCGATCTGCCTTGTGTGGGAGCTGGCTTGCCTGCGATGCGGGCACCTCGGTATATCGGGTGTACCGAGTCGATGCCATCGCGGGCAAGCCCGGCTCCCACAGAGGGGAGTGGTGTGTTTGGGAGAGTCATCACAGGCATGTCCTCTGCTTACAGACCGTTGGCCATGGCTTTATCGATCAGCCAGTTCAGCGAAGGGCCACGGTCGCTGGTCACTTCCACCGGGCGGCCGGCGTAGGTGCTGTCCAGCGGTGCGTCAGGCTTGATCTGTACGCGGATGTCGGAGGACAGGTCGGCGCTGTTCAGGCTGGTGCTGCTGACGATGGTGCCGGTGCGGATCTGTTCTTCGTCGGCCACCTGGAAGCTCACCGGCGTGCCTGGGCGCACGTCAGCGAACTGGCGATAGGTGAAGCGCGCTTCCACGTTGGCCTGGCTGCCGCGTGGCACCAGTTGGAAGATCACGTCGCCTTTGCTGGCGTATTGGCCGTCGGCGACCATTTGCTGGGCTACCACGCAGTCGCACGGCGACGTCAGGGTGCCGGTCATTTGTTTGCCGAACAGCTCTTCAACCTTGGCCGGTTGCAGTTGGTCTTCGTCCAGGTGGCCCTTGAGCACATCGAGCATGCTGGTGCTGAAGGTGGCGAGCGGCGCGCCTTTGGCAGCCACGGCGTCACCTTTGAGCAGGCTCTGCACGGTGCCGTCGCGTGGCATGGTCACGTTCATGCCGGGCACGCTGACCAGGCCGGCCTGGGCGTGGCTGACGAAGTACATGCCGTACACCGACTTGAACACGAAACCGAACGCAGCCAGGCCGACGATGAAGATACCGGCGCTGAAGGTCACCGCACGCAGGCGACCAAAGGCGGTCATGCCGCTGCCACTGTCCTTGACCTTGCGCGCCTTGGTGAAGTTGTCGCGTTGCAGGGTCGCCAGCACGTCGCCCATGGTCACGATGTCGCCGGATAAGTGCGAAGTGATCAGGTGGCGCAGGGTGGAAATATCCTGGGGTTCCAGGTTCTGGAACTGGCAACCGGTGCGGCCGGTCTGGCGGTCGTAGGAGCGGATTTGCAGTTCCACGTCCATGGCCAGGCCCAGGTTATCGATCACAAACTGCAGGCGGCCCTTGTGCACTTCGCCGACGGTCAACGGCTGGGTGGAGGTGAAGGCCAGGCCGCCGGCAGACAGGTCGATGACCCGTGCTTCGGTCGGTGTGCGGTCAGTGTTGAAAAAGCGCAGCTTGGCCGGGATTTTCACGCGGGCATGTTGGCGCTGGGCTTCGGATTCGTGGACAACGTTGACGTTTGCTTGGCTATTCATCGGTGTAATTCCTAGGTTAATTCAGGCTTGGCAGGGTCAGACCATCATCAGCAACACGGCGACGAAAATGCTGCCGGCGGAGAAGGTCATGGTCCGAGACGACCAGGTGTTGAACCAACGTTGAAAGCTGGCCAAATCGCGGGTCAGTTTGGTGTCCTGGCGGGTCCAGGACTGTTGATCAAGGCGGAAGAACACGTAGATCTTCACCAGCGCGCCCATGATCTGGTTGTAATAGAGAATCACCGGGTAGGCCGGGCCGATCTTGTGGCCGGAGCACGACAGCAGCAGGGTGAGAATCAGGCGGGTGATGCCGATCCACAGCAGGTAGGCGAGGATGAACGCGCCGCCGTACTTGAAGGTGGCGATGATCGCCACGGTCAGGCCGAGCAGGGAGGTCCACATCGACACACGCTGGTCGAACAGCACGATGCTGGTGAACAGGCCGAGGCGGCGAACACCCAGGCCCAGGGCACGGGAGTTCTGGCGCAGGTTGTTGCCGTACCAGCGGAACATCAGCTTGCGGCTGGCCTTGATAAAGCTTTTTTCTGGCGGGTGTTCCACGGTGTTGATCGCGGCGTCCGGTACGTAGAAGGTGTCGTAGCCCAGGCGCATCAGGCTGAACCAGCTGGACTTGTCGTCACCGGTGAGGAACTTGAAGCGGCCCAGGCGCCAGTGTTGCAGCGAGTCGCTTTCCACGTCGGCGATAAAGCCCGGGTCAGTCACTACGCTGGCACGGAACACCGACATGCGACCGGTCATGGTCAGCACGCGCTTGGACAGGGCCATGGAGCACATGTTGATGTGGCGTTGGGCGAAGCGCAGCTTGTGCCATTCGCTCATGATGTAGCCGCCACGCACTTCGCAGAATTCGTTGGTGGTGAGGCCACCGACGTTGCCGAACAGCTGGAACCACGGCACGGTCTTGCGCACGACGCCTTCGGCGAGCACGGTGTCGCCATCGATCACGGCGACCACGGCGCGGTCATCCGGCAGGTGGCGGGAGATGGCACGGAAACCGAAGGCCAGGCCGTCACGCTTGCCGGTACCGGCGATGCGCACGAAGTCGAGCTTCACGTGCTCCGGTGGGTTCATGCGTTCCCACAGGCTTTTCACCAGCAGTTCATCGGACATTTCCACCAGCGAGCACACCACGGTGGTGGGGAAACCGCATTCGATGGCTTCGCGGATCACCGAGCTGTAGACCTGCGCGGTGGTCAGCGCGTCGATACGAAAACTGGTGACCATCAGGAACACATGGGACGGGTCGGCGGCCTTGCCCAGTTTGCGCACTTTGCGGCGCAGGTGCGGGTAGACCACGTACAAAAACAGCATGCCGCGAAAGAAATGCGTAGCACCCATCGAGTAGCGCCAGATACCCACGGCGCCAATCAGGAAAATAAAATTCTTCGACTCCGAGTCGAACGTACTCGCCGGCAGCAGCAGGGCGAGTCCCATCAGCAGGCTGAGGAAGAACAGCCAGCCGGCGGATTGCAGTAGTACATGTTTTAACTTGGACATAAGCGTCATCCGAAGGTGAAGGAGGTTCCAGGCGGCAGGCGCTGGGGATGGAAACGCCTGCCGCCTGGAACTTGCCGTTGCTGTTACCAGCAAATGCCTTCGGTACGACCGGTCGCACAGGTGGCCTTGGACATGAAGCCCACCAGGTCGATCACTTGCTTGCCGTGTGGAGCGTTCTGCGCCAGGGCGCGGAATTTCTCGTCGCGGTTGCCGAGGATGATCACGTCGGAGTTGTTGATCACATCATCGAAGTCCGAGTTGAGCAGGGACGACACGTGCGGGATCTTGCCCTCGATGTAGTCCTTGTTCGCGCCGTGGACACGGGCGTATTCGACGTTGCTGTCGTAGATGCTCAGGTCGTAGCCCTTGCCGATCAGCATTTCGGCCAGGTCAACCAGCGGGCTTTCACGCAGGTCGTCGGTGCCGGCCTTGAAGCTCAGGCCCAGCAGGGCGACTTTGCGTTTGTCGTGGCTGGAAACGATGTCGAAGGCGTTCTGTACCTGGGACTCGTTGCTGCGCATCAGCGAGTTGAGCAGCGGCGCTTCCACGTCCAGAGAGCCGGCACGGTAGGTGAGGGCGCGCACGTCTTTGGGCAGGCACGAACCGCCGAAAGCGAAGCCTGGGCGCATGTAGTACTGGGACAGGTTGAGGGTCTTGTCCTGGCACACCACTTCCATCACTTCACGGCCATCGACGCCGACGGCCTTGGCGATGTTGCCGATCTCGTTGGCGAAGGTCACCTTGGTGGCGTGCCACACGTTGCAGGTGTACTTGATCATTTCGGCAACGGCGATGTCCTTGCGGATGATCGGTGCATCGAGTTCTTCGTAGAGCGACTGCAGGACATCGCCGGAGGCTTTGTCGAACTCGCCGATCACGGTCATCGGTGGCAAGTCGTAGTCGGCAATGGCGGTGGACTCACGCAGGAATTCCGGGTTGACCGCGACGCCGAAGTCGACACCGGCTTTTTTGCCCGAGCAGTCTTCGAGGATCGGAATCACCACGTTGGCCACGGTGCCTGGCAGCACGGTGCTGCGCACGACCACGGTGTGGCGGGTGGTTTTGTCACGCAGGACAAAACCGATCTCGCGGCACACGGCTTCGATGTAGTCGAGTTCCAGGTCACCGTTTTTCTTGCTCGGCGTACCGACACAGATCATCGACAGGTCAGTGTCACGGATGGCGTCGGCGAAGTTGGTGGTACCGCGCAGTCGACCGGTTTCGATCCCCTGGCTCAACAGTTCACCCAGACCCGGTTCAACGATTGGCGATTTGCCCGCATTGATCAGGTCGATCTTTTCCTTGGAGATGTCTACGCCCACCACTTCGTGGCCACGGGCAGACAGGCAACCGGCACACACTGCGCCAACGTAACCCAAACCAAATATGCTGATGCGCATCGCATTTACCTCTTGTCATTGAAGACGATTTTAATCATGCCAATTAGATGGCCGGAGTTCATGTTTGCAAGCGTCACTGTTGCCGCGGAAGTTAGACGACTAGACGCCGACTTACCGCGTACAGGCATGTTAAATAGCGAGTGACTAACTATTGCACTCAAGTTGTGCGCAACTTGGCCTTGTTATTGGGGCTTGCCCTGAAATGCAGCCGGGCTACCTTGGAGAAGGGCCCGACGCCGGTGCCGCAGGGGCTTGATAGAGGCTTAAAGCCCTTAATTATCAATCACCTGGGTGTCACCACCGACACATTTAGGTAAGCGCTGCCTTGGCCTATAGGGGATAGCAACCAGTCCTTATCGCCGCCCTCAACTCAATTCAGTTGATGATATGACCCGTGAGTCAAAGTTGATGGGGCAACTTTGCTACTTCCTTGGGTCGCTATGTAAGTCATCTCCTACAGAAACAGAGAATTTCGTTACCGGTGGTATGAGCCGTGCGTTTTGGCGAAGTTCCAGGCCGCTCATCCTGTTTCCGGAAATTTCTTGAAATATTAGGAAAGATGGCACTAGTACTATAGTGATAGCACTTGCTATTTGGGCCAGTAGTTGTGGGGAGTTGGTGCGGGGAGATAGTTTTGTGCCACTACTGTTTAAAAAAAGTGGTGCCACTACGAAAAAAAATGAGAATTGTCGAGTGAAAGATTCGTTAGGAATGCGTCAAGATATTTTTTGACGCCAAAATGATGACGGTTCGGTGGGCGAAATGCGGTCAAGAAATGTGGGAGCTGGCTTGCCTGCGATGGCGGTGTTGAATTCACCGACGCTATCGCAGGCAAGCCAGCTCCCACATTCGAACATCTGTGCTTTCGAGGGCTTTATTCCGGTGCGTGATCGCGCAGGAACACCAGGTTGTCGGGCTTGGACTGCTCGGCATTGAAGCGATAGCCCTGCACGTCAAACTCCATGAGCCTGGCCGGGTCGTTGATGCGTTCTTCGATCACGAAGCGGCTCATCATGCCCCGGGCCTTCTTGGCGTAAAAGCTGATGATCTTGTACTGGCCGTTCTTCAGGTCCTTGAACTCGGTGTTGATGATCCGCGCGTTCAGGGCCGTGCGCTTGACCGCCGAGAAGTACTCGTTGGACGCCAGGTTCAGCAGCACGTCATCGCCTTGCTCGGCCAGGGCTTCGTTCAGCCACTCGCTGATACGGGTGCCCCAGAAGGCGTACAGGTCCTTGCCACGGGCGTTGGGCAGCTTGGTGCCCATTTCCAGGCGGTACGGCATCATCAGGTCCAGGGGGCGCAGCAGGCCGTACAGGCCCGAGAGCATGCGCAGGTGGTCCTGGGCGTAGGTGAAATCGGCGTCGCTGAAGGTTTCGGCGTTGAGGCCGGTGTACACGTCGCCCTTGAACGCCAGCAGCGCCTGCTTGGCATTGGCCGGGGTGAACGCCGGGGTCCAACTGCCGAAACGGGCAGCGTTGAGGCCGCCGATCTTGTCGGACACGTGCATCAACTCGCTGATCTGCGCCGGGCTCAGCGTGCGCAGCTGCTCGATCAGTTCCTGGGAGTGGTCCAGAAATTGCGGCTGGGTAAAGCGCTGGGTCGCAGGCGCGGTCTCGAAATCGAGGGTCTTGGCGGGTGAAATCACCGTCAGCATGAAGTCGTCTCCTTAAATCGTGGGGGGATTCTAGGGGGTTGAGGCGTTCGACTCCACCTATGGCAACGATAGAGATCGAAACTGTAGGAGCCGGCTTGCCGGCGATGGCGTCCGCAAGATCACTTCAAGTCTCCAGGGCCTCATCGCCGGCAAGCCGGCTCCTACAGGGGGCGTGGTGGATCGGCTATAGTGGCCGACGACTCTGGAAAGGGAGACCCTTTGTGCGAATTGCGCTTTTATTGTCCGCCTGCCTGTTTTGCCTGGGCGCCCAGGCCGCACCTGTGGACGTGGCCAGCCTGGACCGCGGCACCTGGCCTGAAAAGCTCAGCAGCCCCGCGCTGTTCGATGTGGCCTCACGCGCCGAAATCCTGATGTTCGCCCACAGCCTGCTGGCCAGCGAAAGCCAGGACGAAACCGCGCTCAAGCAGCGCCTGGGGTTGAAGATCATCAACCTGGCGTCCATCGACGACCTGCGCCGCCAGCTGTGGCAACGTTTGTTGGAGAACTACACCTTCGCCCAACAGAGCTGCGAGGAGGACGCCTCGTTTTGTTACCTGGTCGAGAACATGGACGACCTGCGCGAGCAGGCTGGCAAGTTCCAGGTCAGCGAAAACTCTTTCTATATAGGCTGGGCCGGCCCGAGCCATAATTTCCACGAACGCTACCTCGACGAATTGCTACGCAAGGCCGCGTTGTTCCCGCAGATCAGCAGCGAAGTCGCGCGCTTTGGTGACCATGAGCGCAATGGCGATGAACTCAACGACCGCCTGTTCCTGCTGACCTTCGATGGCGGCCCGGCGCCAGTCAGTGGCAACACCGACTGGCTTACCGATTACTTGCGCAAACAGAAGATGAACGCGACGTTCTTTGCCCTCGGCAGCAGCCTGCAGACCCGAGTGGAGCGCAGTTCTGCCGCTGATGTGCAGGCCTTGTACCAAGGCCAGTGCGTGGGTATCCAGGGCTGGCAGTACCGTTCCCACAGCCATTGGGTCGACTGGCAAAGTTCGATCACCCGCACGGCGTCGCTGGTGCAAAACCTGATGCCGGAGAACTACGTACCGCTGTTTCGCCCGCCCTACGGTCAGCGCCGGGCGGACAGCCAGGGGTTTTTCCAGTCCCAGGGGCTGCAAGTGGCGTTGTGGGACATCGACTCCCAGGATGACCCGGGCAAGCTCAAGCCCGACGAGTCGGCGCAGCGCGTGCTGACGTTGATGCTGCTGTGGCGCAAAGGGGTGATTGTGTTCCACGACACCCAGGACAAGGCGCGGGTGGCATTGCCTTTGTTGATGCAGGCAACGGCGCAAAGCGGGCTGGGTTGGCAGGACTGCCGTGAGGCGTTTCGCTGAAAAGACGAAGTGCCCGGCCCTGTTGGGGATGAGGCATTTCTGGGGCGATTTTAGAGGGCGTTTCGATGCAGGCGGACTTCCGACTTTAACGGGGTCGCTGGCACTCGGCTAGTGCTATTCGTCATCCTGAAAAATAAACTTCAAAAAAGCGTCAAAGTGCTTTTTCCTGTCATGGCTTTTGCGGTATTACGAAGTCAGATCGCCGAAACCTGCAGCACAGGTGGCGTCTTCCAAGACTCCTCATGTGGGCACTGCGCTTGACGTCACTTCAGGTGCAGTCGGTGGTCGAATCGAGGCGCAGCACCGCCCAGGTATTGCGTCGACTGGCTCCCACAAAGGTGACCGAGTATGGATGATCATGGACGTAACCCTTCTTCCGACCAGCCAATCCTTTATGTGCTTGATACCAACGTACTGATCCACGATCCAAACGCGCTGCTTAACTTCGAAGAACACCACGTCGCCATCCCGATGATCGTGCTTGAGGAGCTCGACAAACTCAAAAGCGGGCACCACAGCGTGGCCGCCGAATGCCGCCAGGCCATTCGCCTGATCGACAAGACCTTGGGTGAAGCCTCACCCGAAGATGTTGAAGTCGGTGTGCCGATCCAGCGAGGCAAAGGCGGGCCCAAGGGCTTGCTGTCGATTCTGATGAGCAAGCGCAGCGAGCCCAACAGCCTGCTGCCGGAAAACCTGAACGACAACAAAATCATCAACCAATTGATCGACCTGCACGCTCGCGACAAGGACCTGCGCGTGGTGCTGGTGACCAAAGACATCAATATGCGCCTCAAGGCACGAGCGTGTGGGATCGCTGCCGAGGACTACAGCACCGACCAACTGGTCGACGACGTGTCGATGCTCTCCCGGGGTTATCACATGATGACCGGCTCGTTCTGGGACCGCGTCAGCAAGGTCGAAACCCGTCAGGACCATGGCCGCACCTGGCACCAGGTTCAGCTGATCGACAACCTGCCGGCCGTGCACATCAATGAATTCATCGTCGACGAGCAGGGCTTCGTGGGCTGGATCAAAGAGATTCAGGTCGACAAGCTGCTGATCCTCGACCTGCATCAGGAACCCCTGTTGCACCAGGAAGCCTGGGGCCTGAAACCGCGTGATATCTACCAGAGCCTGGCGCTGTACGCGCTGCTCGATCCGGACATCCACCTGGTGAACCTGACCGGTGCTGCCGGTTCCGGTAAAACCATTCTCGCCCTGGCTGCTGCCATCGAGCAGACCATGGTGACCAAGCGCTATCGCCGCATCATCGCCACCCGCAGCGTGCAGGGCCTGGACCAGGAAATCGGTTTCCTGCCCGGCACCGAGGCGGAAAAAATGGAGCCGTGGCTGGGGGCGATCACCGACAACCTCGAAGCCTTGCACATGGATGACGAAAACACCCATGGCAGCGTCGACTACATCCTCAGCAAAGTGCCGTTGCAGTTCAAATCCCTCAACTACATTCGAGGTCGCAGCTTCCAGCAAAGCCTGATTTTGATCGATGAATGCCAGAACCTCACGCCGCACCAGATGAAAACCATCATCACCCGTGCCGGCGCCGGTTCCAAAGTGGTGTGCCTGGGCAACCTGGCACAGATCGACACCCCTTACCTGTCCGCGACCAGCTCCGGGCTGACCTACCTGACGGAACGCTTCAAAGACTTCCCGAACGGCGTGCACATTGCGCTGCAAGGGGTTCCACGTTCGATCCTGGCTGAATACGCCGAATCCCACCTGTAACCGATCCATAGGGACCGGGCTTTTTGTGGGAGCTGGCTTGCCTGCGATAGCATCACCACGGTGTAGCTGATACACCGCGGTGCCTGCATCGCAGGCAAGCCAGCTCCCACATTTGTTATGCGTTAGGTTTACAATCGCTGCTCCTGATCAGGAGTATCCCTGTGCTGACTCATCTCGATTCCCAAGGTCGCGCCCACATGGTCGACGTCACCGACAAAGCCGTGACGTTCCGTGAAGCGGTGGCCGAAGCGCGGGTGCGCATGTTGCCCGAGACCCTGAAAATGATCGTCGACGGCGCCCACCCCAAGGGCGACGTGTTTGCCGTGGCCCGCATCGCCGGGATCCAGGCAGCGAAAAAAACCAGCGACCTGATCCCCCTGTGCCACCCGTTGATGCTGACTGGCGTCAAGGTGGAACTCAGCGCCGACGGCGTGGACGCGGTGCACATCCTGGCACGCTGCAAACTCTCCGGCCAGACCGGCGTGGAGATGGAGGCCCTCACGGCCGCCAGCGTCGCCGCACTGACCATTTATGACATGTGCAAAGCGGTAGACCGCGGCATGACCATCGAAAATATCCGTCTGCTGGAAAAGCTTGGCGGTAAAAGCGGGCACTTCAAGGCGGACCAGGCATGAGCATCAACGTATTGTTTTTCGCACGCTACGCCGAGGCGGTGGGGTTTGACTCGCTGGAGATGGAGGGCGACTTTGCCACCGTCGATGCCGTACGGCAGGCCCTGGCCAGCGACCCTGAGTTTGCGGTGCTCAACGAAGCCAGCCTGATGTGCGCGCGCAACGAAGAATTGTGCGGCCTCGATGAGCCCGTGCAAGCCGGCGATGAAGTGGCGTTCTTCCCGCCCGTGACCGGAGGCTGACCATGGCCATTCGTGTGCAGGCCCAGGCGTTCGATCCCGGTGCCGAAGTCAACGCGATGCACGCGGCCAATGTCGGCGTCGGCGCGGTGGTGAGCTTTGTCGGCTATGTACGCGACTTCAACGACGGCTTCGATGTGGCGGGGATGTTCCTCGAGCATTACCCCGGCATGACCGAAAAAGCCCTGGCCAAGATCGCCGTGGAAGCTGAGCAGCGTTGGCCGTTGCTCAAGCTGGAAGTGCTGCACCGCATTGGCGCCCTGGAGCCGGGCGAGCCTATCGTCTTCGTGGGTGCCGCCAGTGCCCATCGCCAGGCGGCGTTTGATGCTTGTGCATTTGTGATGGATTACCTCAAGACCCGGGCGCCGTTCTGGAAAAAAGAAAACACCAGCGCAGGCCCGCGCTGGGTTGAAGGGCGCAGCAGCGATCACGCGGCCGCAGACCGCTGGAAATAACCCCCGTAGGAGCCGGCTTGCCGGCGATAGGGCCCTTGAGCCTTGTGCCCAACCAGAGGGCCTCATCGCCGGCAAGCCGGCTCCTACAGGGTGGGTTTCAATCGGGCCGGCGACAGCATCGCCTCGGTCAACCCAAGCCCGGTCAGTGAGTCGGGCAACGGCTCCCCTCGCACCAGCGCCGCGCTGGCCTGCCCCATGGCCGGGGAGGTCTGGATGCCGTAACCGCCTTGGGCGGCCACCCAGAACAACCCTTCCACGTGTGAATCAAACCCGCACACCAGGTCGCCGTCACTGACAAAACTGCGCAGCCCTGCCCACGTGCGGGTCGGGCGGCGGATGGTCAGGGTGGTGGCTTCTTCGATGTGGTAGATGCCCATGGCAATGTCCAGTTCTTCGGGCTGCACGTCGTGGGGTTCTACCGGGTCGGCGTTGGCGGGTGAGCCAAGAAACATGCCGGCGTCCGGCTTCATGTAGAACGAACCGTCCAACGCCGCCAGCTCGGGCCAGGCGTTGATATTCACATCCCCGGGCGGGGCGAAGATAAACGCGCTGCGGCGCTTGGGTTGCAGGCCGATCGGGCGTGCGCCGGCCAAGGCGCCGATCTGATCGGCCCAGGCGCCGGCGGCGTTGATCACCACCGGCGCGGCGAACACGTGGTGCGCCGTGTGTACTTGCCAGTGGCCTTGGCTGTCGCGGTGCAGCTGTTGTGCTTCGCTGTCGGTGTGGATCTCGCCCCCATTGCGCCGAATACCGCGCAAGTAGCCTTGGTACAGCGCGTCGGTGTCGATATCGCAGACGGTCGGGTCGTAGATCGCGCCGTGTACTTTTTCCGGGCGCAGGATCGGCATCATCTCCAAGGCGTCATCGGCGTCCAGCAAACGGGTAGCGGGCACCATAGCCTTGGCGCTCTGGTAGTGGCGCTGCAGCTCCTCGGCGTCACCCACCAGGTCGACGATGATTTCGCCACGGGGAGTCAGCAAGGGATGCTCGGTAAAACCGGTAGGTGGGTGGTCGAAGACGGCGCGGCTGCCCAGGGTCAGGGCGCGTACCTGCGGTGTGCCGTAGGCGGCGATATACAGTGCAGCAGAGCGGCCGGTGGAGTGGTAGCCCGGCATTGACTCACGCTCCAGCACGATGACGCGGGCGTGTTGTGACAGCCAGTAGCCGGTCGAGGCACCGGCAATGCCGCCGCCGATGATGAGGTAGTCGGCGTGGTTCATGGTTCCTCCTGGAATCCTCATTTCTAAGCAGGAACCCGATCCACTGCAGGAGCCGGCTTGCCGGCGATAGCGACCTCAAGGCCAGCGGCGATCTTGGGGCCCTCATCGCAGGCAAGCCAGCTCCCACACAAGCCAGCTCCTACAGGTCGACTGCATTCCAGCCTTTAAGGGCGTTTGCGCTCTACGGCCCGCAACAGGTGCGTCGGCGGCGTCTCGCAACTGATCTTGCGGCCCAGCAGCGCCTCGATCGACGGCAACTGGTATGAGTCATCTTCACCGGCAAAGCTGATCGACACACCCGCAGCGCCCGCCCGACCGGTACGGCCGATGCGGTGTACGTAGTCATCCGGCACTTCCGGCAGGGTGAAGTTGATCACGTGGCTGATGCCGTCGATGTGAATGCCGCGACCGGCCACATCGGTGGCCACCAGCACGCGGATCTTGCCTTCGCGAAAACCTTCCAACGTCTTGATGCGCTTGTGCTGCGGCACATCGCCCGACAGTTGCGCGGCGTTCACACCATCGCGCACCAGGCGCTCTTCGATGCGACGCACTTCGTCCTTGCGGTTGGCAAACACCATCACGCGCTCCCAACCGTTGTCGTTGACCAGGTTGTAGAGCAGCTTGTATTTGTCGGCGCCGGCCACGGCGTAGATGTGTTGCTCGACGTTTTCGCTGGCCACGTTTTCCGCTTCGATCTCGACGATGGACGGGTCAGTGGTCCATTGCTTGGCCAGGTTCATCACGTCATCGGTGAAGGTGGCGGAGAACAGCAGGGTCTGGCGCTCGGATTTCGGCGGGGTCTGGCGAATGATCTGGCGCACTTGCGGGATAAAGCCCATGTCGAGCATGCGGTCGGCTTCGTCCAGCACCATCACTTCGACCATGTCCAGGTGCACGTCGCCGCGCTGGTTGAAGTCGAGCAGGCGGCCCGGGGTGGCGACCAGGATGTCGCAATGGCGCGCTTCGAGGTGCTTGAGCTGCTTGTCGAAGTCCATGCCGCCCACGAACGTCATGACGTTGAGGCCGGTGTACTTGGTCAGGTCGGCGGCGTCCTTGGCGATCTGCACCACCAGCTCCCGGGTCGGGGCGATGATCAGCGCGCGGGGTTCACCCATGTAGCGCTCTTTCGGCGGCGGCGTCTGCAGCAGCTGGGTGATGATCGAGATCAGGAACGCGGCGGTCTTGCCGGTGCCGGTCTGGGCGCGGCCGATGGCGTCTTTGCCGGCGAGGGTGAAGCCCAGCACCTGCGCCTGGATCGGCGTGCAATACGGGAAGCCCAGGTCCTGGATGGCGTGCATCAGTTCCGGGGCGAGTTTGAAATCATGGAAGCGGGTCTTGCCTTCCTGGGGTTCGACGACGAAGTCTTCGAGTTTCCACGGCTTGACCGGTGGTTTTGGCGCACGTTCGCGGCGTGGCTTAGACGCTGGCGGCGCGGCTTCAGCCGGTTTTGCCTGCTCTGGCGGTGTCACCGTAGGCGTTTCAGGCTGAGCGACAGGTGCAGTCCGGTCGGGCTGTTTACCGTCATTGCGGCTGCCAGCAGTGGGGGCAGGGGCAGTGGGAACAGGCGCGAGCGGCTCGGCCTCGCTTTTGCCGAACATCTTCTTGAGTGCTTCGAGCACGGTGATCTCATTAATTGGTTAAGGAATGTACGCCGGCCAGTGTAATGCAAGAATCGGGCGCGGCGTAGTGCGTCTGTCATGTGGCTACATAATGTGTGGTTTTCAGCCCAGGCGAGCGGTCAACCAAGCACCTATATCGCGTATCTCTTCGGGTAACACTTCGTGGCCCATTGGGTATTCCTGCCATGTCACGGTGACACCACGGCTCTTCAAATGCTCGTAGGCGCTGCGACCCATGGCGTTCTGGACCACGTCGTCGTACTGGCCGTGCAGGCACAGGGTTGGAATGCGTTGCTGGCTGGCGGACAACTCCAGCTCGTCACTGAAGGTAGGTGCGTAGGTGGAGAGGGCGATCACGCCACCCAACGGGCCTTCCCAATTCAAAAATGCGGTGTGGTAGACCACGGCGCCACCTTGGGAAAACCCGGCGAGGAAAATCCGCGAAGCGTCTATTCCGGTTCTCTTCTGCGCTTCGATCAAATCCGTGACGGTTTTTGCCGACACTTCCAGCTCTTCCAGGCTGATGGAGCGGGCCGGGCTCATGGCCTTGATGTCGTACCAGCTCGGCATCTCGTAACCGCCGTTGATGGTCACCGGGCGGGTCGGCGCCTGGGGCAAAACGAAGCGGGTAGTCAGCAAGCTTTCCTGCAGGGCTTCGGCCACCGGCAGGAAGTCGTAGCGATCGGCACCCAGGCCATGCAACCAGATTACGCAGGCGTCTGCGGGCTTGGCGGGCTGAAGAATCAAGGGTTCGGTCATGTCTGCTCCATATATGTGCGCGCGCTCCGATTGAGTGCGTCGGAACGGTGCGCGACGGGTTGATCTGTTAAGAGAATGTCGCACGGTTGAATCTTTTTCTATTGACCATGGGCTGAAACGACTCAGCCAGCACTCTGGTACGGGCCTTGCTATGTGTAGGTCGATGTCAGAACTAACCCAGGACGGTAACACTATCAGTGACTGCCGCTTGTGGGATAGCAACTGGAATTATTGCGAAAGCCTCATGCCGCTCGACCTAAAAAAAGCCAACACAGGTCGATATCGCCTCATAAGGGTGCGCTGGGGTTCGAGCTCCGACACAACAAGAGCAAAACTGGAGGTTTGAATGAAGGTATTGAAATCCACCCTGGCCATCGTGTGTGCGGCGGCCGTGCTGGGTGTTAGTGGTTTCGCCCAAGCCGGCGCCACCCTGGACGCCGTGCAGAAGAAAGGCTTTGTGCAATGTGGCGTGAGTGACGGCCTGCCGGGTTTCTCGGTACCGGATGCCAGCGGCAAGATCCTGGGGATCGACGCTGACGTATGCCGCGCTGTAGCCGCTGCCGTTTTCGGCGACGCTACCAAGGTCAAATTCAGCCAGTTGAATGCCAAGGAGCGTTTCACCGCGCTTCAGTCCGGCGAAGTCGACATCCTGTCGCGTAACACCACCATGACCAGCTCCCGCGATGCGGGCATGGGCCTGAAATTCCCAGGCTTCATCACCTACTACGACGGTGTTGGCTTCCTGGTAAACAACAAGCTGGGCGTGAAAAGTGCCAAGGAACTGGACGGTGCAACCATCTGCATCCAGGCCGGTACCACCACTGAGCTGAACGTTTCCGACTACTTCCGCGCCAACAACCTCAAATACACCCCGATCACCTTCGACACCTCCGATGAAAGCGCCAAGTCGCTGGAATCCGGTCGTTGCGACGTGCTGACCTCCGACAAGTCGCAGCTGTTCGCACAGCGCAGCAAGCTGGCTTCGCCGAAGGACTACTCGGTTCTGCCGGAAACCATTTCCAAAGAACCACTGGGCCCAGTCGTGCGTAACGGCGACGACGAGTGGCTGGCCATCGTGCGCTGGGTTGGCTACGCCATGCTCAACGCTGAAGAAGCCGGTATCACTTCGAAAAACGTTGAAGCTGAAGCCAAGTCCACCAAGAACCCGGACGTTGCACGTCTGCTCGGTGCTGACGGTGAATACGGCAAAGACCTGAAACTGAAAAAGGATTGGGTTGTACAGATCGTCAAGCAAGTCGGTAACTACGGCGAAGTCTTCGAGAAAAACCTCGGCAAGAGCACCCCGCTGGAAATCGACCGTGGCCTGAACGCGCTGTGGAACAACGGCGGCATTCAATACGCACCACCTGTGCGCTGATCGCTGATGGTTCTGTCACCCGGTGGGCCAACCGCCGGGTGATGTTCTGTTCCATTCTTTCCGGGGCACTTCATGCAAAATCAAATCGGCGCACCAAAGCAGAAGCTCAGCTTCAGCGATCCCAAAGTGCGTGCGTGGCTCTTCCAGATCATCACGATTGTGGCGGTGGTCTCGCTGGGCTGGTACCTCTTCAACAATACCCAGACCAACCTGCAACACCGGGGCATTACCTCGGGTTTCGACTTTCTTGAGCGCAGTGCCGGCTTCGGCATCGCGCAGCACCTGATCGACTACACCGAATCGGACAGCTACGCCCGCGTGTTCGTGATCGGTTTGCTCAACACCTTGCTGGTGACCGTGATCGGTGTGGTGCTGGCAACGATCCTCGGGTTCATCGTCGGCGTCGCGCGCCTGTCGCCGAACTGGATGATCAACAAGCTGGCGACGGTGTATGTGGAAGTGTTCCGCAACATCCCGCCGCTGCTGCAAATCCTGTTCTGGTATTTCGCGGTGTTCCTGACCATGCCAGGGCCGCGTAACAGCCACAACTTCGGCGATACCTTCTTTGTCAGCAGCCGTGGCTTGAACATGCCGGCAGCACTGGCCGCTGACGGTTTCTGGCCGTTCGTGGCGAGCATCGTGGTCGCCATCGTGGCCATCGTGTTCATGGCCCGCTGGGCCAACAAGCGCTTTGAAGCCACCGGCGTGCCGTTCCACAAGTTCTGGGCGGGCCTGGCGCTGCTCATCGTGATCCCGGCGTTGTGCGCCCTGATCTTCGGCGCCCCCCTGCACTGGGAAATGCCGAAGCTGCAAGGGTTCAACTTTGTCGGTGGCTGGGTACTGATCCCCGAACTGCTGGCACTGACCCTGGCGCTCACCGTCTACACGGCCGCGTTCATCGCCGAGATCGTGCGTTCGGGCATCAAGTCCGTCAGCCACGGCCAGACCGAAGCTGCACGTTCCCTGGGCCTGCGCCCTGGGCCGACGCTGCGCAAGGTCATCATCCCGCAGGCCCTGCGGGTGATCATTCCGCCGCTGACCAGCCAATACCTGAACCTGGCGAAGAACTCGTCGCTGGCCGCCGGTATCGGTTACCCGGAAATGGTTTCGCTGTTTGCCGGCACGGTACTCAACCAGACCGGCCAGGCCATTGAAGTTATTGCCATCACCATGAGCGTGTACCTGGCGATCAGCATCAGCATTTCCCTGCTGATGAACTGGTACAACAAGCGCATTGCGCTGATCGAGCGGTGAGGAAACACCCATGAGTACGCATACTTTCAAACCTGATATGCCGCCGCCGAGCAAAGTCTTCGGCCCGGTGGCATGGATGCGCGCCAATCTGTTCTCCAGCTGGCTCAACACCCTGCTGACCTTGTTGGCGATTTACCTGGTGTACCTGGTGGTGCCACCGATCCTGCATTGGGCCATCATCGATGCCAACTGGGTGGGCACCACCCGCGCCGACTGCACCAAGGAAGGCGCCTGCTGGGTGTTTATCCAACAGCGCTTCGGACAGTTCATGTACGGCTACTACCCGGGCGACCTGCGCTGGCGCGTGGACCTGACCGTGTGGCTGGCCATCGTCGGCGTGGCGCCGTTGTTCATCTCGCGCTTCCAGCACAAGGCGATTTACGGCCTGAGCTTCCTGGTGCTGTACCCGATCATTGCCTACTGCCTGCTGCACGGCGGTGTGTTCGGCCTGACCAACGTGGCGACCAGCCAATGGGGCGGCCTGATGCTGACCCTGGTGATCGCCACCGTCGGTATCGCGGGCGCCTTGCCGTTGGGCATCGTGCTGGCGCTGGGGCGACGTTCCAACATGCCGGCGATTCGAGTGGTCTGCGTGACCTTCATCGAATTCTGGCGCGGCGTGCCGTTGATCACGGTGCTGTTCATGTCCTCGGTGATGCTGCCGTTGTTCCTGCCTGAGGGCATGAACTTCGACAAGCTGCTGCGGGCCCTGATCGGTGTGATCCTGTTCCAGTCGGCCTACGTGGCCGAAGTGGTGCGCGGCGGTCTGCAAGCCATTCCCAAAGGGCAGTACGAAGCTGCTGCGGCGATGGGCCTGGGTTACTGGCGCAGCATGGGCCTGGTGATTTTGCCGCAAGCCCTGAAGCTGGTGATCCCGGGCATCGTCAACACGTTTATTGCGCTGTTCAAGGACACGAGCCTGGTGATCATCATCGGCTTGTTCGACCTGCTCAACAGCGTCAAGCAAGCGGCTGCCGACCCGAAATGGCTGGGCATGGCCACTGAAGGCTATGTGTTCGCCGCCCTGGTGTTCTGGATTTTCTGTTTTGGTATGTCGCGCTATTCCATGCATCTGGAACGCAAGCTCGACACAGGCCACAAGCGTTAGGAGTTCTTTTATGAGCGAAGCAATCAAAAAGCCTGTGGGCCCTGAAGGCATTATCCAGATGCAGGGCGTCAACAAGTGGTACGGCCAGTTCCACGTGTTGAAAGACATCAACCTCAACGTCAAACAGGGCGAGCGTATCGTGCTGTGCGGCCCGTCGGGTTCGGGCAAGTCCACCACCATCCGCTGCCTCAACCGTCTGGAAGAGCACCAGCAGGGCCGCATCGTGGTCGATGGCGTGGAGCTGACCAACGACCTCAAGCAGATCGAAGCGATCCGCCGTGAAGTCGGCATGGTGTTCCAGCACTTCAACCTGTTCCCGCACCTGACCATCCTGCAGAACTGCACGCTGGCGCCGATGTGGGTGCGCAAGATGCCCAAGCGCAAGGCCGAGGAAATCGCCATGCACTACCTGGAGCGCGTGCGCATTCCGGAGCAGGCCCACAAGTTTCCAGGGCAGCTGTCCGGTGGTCAGCAACAGCGTGTGGCGATTGCCCGCGCACTGTGCATGAAGCCGAAAATCATGCTGTTCGATGAGCCGACCTCGGCACTCGACCCGGAGATGGTGAAGGAAGTACTCGACACCATGATCGGCCTGGCCGAAGACGGCATGACCATGTTGTGCGTAACCCACGAAATGGGTTTTGCGCGCACCGTGGCCAACCGCGTGATCTTCATGGACAAGGGCGAGATCGTGGAGCAGGCGGCGCCGAATGACTTCTTCGACAACCCGCAGAATGACCGGACCAAGTTGTTCTTGAGCCAGATTCTGCATTGATCGATGGGTGAATAAATAAACCCGGCCCTGTGCCGGGTTTATTTTTGCCTGCGTTTTTTTCAGGACGCCTGAGCCGCCAGTAGCTGTGCATCCCTGGCGATGAGCAGTTGGTTCAAGTCTTTCCCCGCGTTGAGGACCTCGATTTCAGCCAGCAGGTGTGGGTGTTTATCCAGAAGGCGCATTAATGTGAGCAACGGTTCCGGCGGAAAAATTTCAGCCCGTTCGTAGCGTGAAAATGCATTGTGCCCGCGGACGGTGAAGAGCCTCACCGCGTCTTTTTGTGTGAGATGCAGTTTGCGGCGGATTCGCTTCATTTCGGCGGCGATGATTTTGCGTGCGTCGATCAACAGCAGATCAGAGGCCTTGCAATAACGCTCTGCACTGTCGTCGTCGTGATCGAATTCAACTTCATGGCAGACCTCGCATTCCCAGCCTGCAATGTCGGGGATATCTCGAACCATTCCCCGCGTGTTGATCGTGAAGGTGCGACCTTCGAAGTGCTGCATTGCGTCATGGGTTCCGCAGCTCATGCATTGCTGGGTTCTCATAGGGTTTTCTCCTTGAAGGAGATTACAGGAGGACCACCGCCTGGGCGGTAAGTGACCTTGATGTAAATCTCCGTGCCGTAAATCTTGATCAGGTAGACGTCCTGCCATACCCGATGGTCTGCATAGGTCGTCATCGATTTGCACAACATTCGGCGCTCAAGGGCGCAGACCACCTGTTGCATTTGGTCCAGGCTCAATTCGAGCTGTCGAGCTCCCTCTCGGGCAGTTGCGGTGAACGCCCTGAAACCCAACTTAATGACCTCAGCCTTAACCAACGCCAAATCGTAGTGAGGTGTGTACTTTTCCATAAGACACCTGAGTCCAATAATTACCCTCAGAGGGTAATTTTACCAATCGAAAATACTGCTCCTTTTCCTGCTTAAGAACCGTAGTGCGTTGCCTTTGTAGGCAACTCCGAATAGGCTGTAGGAAAATTCATCCTATGATTGGACGAAAGCTTAAAACCCATGACAGACATCGCCCCCTTGATCAAACGCTCTCTGGTCGACCAGGCCCTGGAGCAGCTGCGCCTGCGCATCAGCCAGGGCACGTGGGCCATTGGCGAACGCCTGCCCACCGAGCCCGAGCTGTCTGCCGAGTTGGGCATCAGCCGCAATACCGTGCGCGAAGCCATGCGTGTGTTGGCGTTTTCCGGGTTGATTGAGATCCGCCAGGGCGATGGCAGTTACCTGCGCTCGATGACCGACCCGTTGGGCACGATGCGCGCGTTGTCCCACTGCACGCTGGAGCAGGCGCAGGAGACGCGGCAGATTCTGGAGGTGGAGGCGATCAGCCTGGCCGCGTTGCGCCGCACCGACGAAGACCTCAAAAGGCTGCGCGAGGCCCTCGACGCCAGCGCGGCGTTGTATCACGGCGACCTGGAGGCCTACATCAGCGCCGACCTGATCTTTCACAAGCACTTGGTGGACGCCGCGCACAACCCGGCGCTGAGCGAGTTGTACCAGTACTTTTCCGCCATCGTCGGTGCTCAGTTGCGCCAGACCTTGAACATCACTCCGCGCCGCCAGGCAGTGTTCGACCTGCATATCGCCTTGCTCGAAACCGTCGAAAAACAAGACCCGGAACGCGCCAAATCCCTCTGCCGGCAGCTGATCAATGAACCCTGAAACCAAACTCGAAGAACTGTTGATCGACGCCGAAGCCGACGACGAAGTGGTGCAACACACCCCACCCGCCATGAGCCGCCCCTGGTTGCTGATCCTGGGGCTGGTCCTGGTGGCGATGAACCTGCGCCCGGCGCTGTCGAGCCTGTCGCCGTTGCTCAATGACGTCTCGGCCAGCCTGGGCCTGTCGGCGGCCAAGGCCGGTCTGCTGACCACCTTGCCGGTAATGTGCCTGGGCTTGTTCGCGCCACTGGCGCCGATCCTGGCCCGGCGTTTTGGTGCCGAGCGGGTAGTGCTGGGGATTTTGCTGACGCTGGCCGGCGGCATCATCCTGCGCAGCTCGTTCGGCGAGGCCGGGCTGTTCGTTGGCAGCCTGATTGCCGGCGCCAGTATCGGCATCATCGGCGTGCTGCTGCCGGGCATCGTCAAGCGTGACTTCGCCAAACAGGCGGGCACCATGACCGGCGTGTACACCATGGCGCTGTGCCTGGGCGCGGCGCTGGCGGCGGGGGCCACGGTGCCGCTGAGCCACTTCTTCGGCGACAGCTGGACCTTCGGCCTGGGGTTCTGGATCGTGCCCGCGCTGGTTGCGGCGTTGTTCTGGTTGCCACAGGTGGGGCAAAAACATGGCGCTCATCAAGTGGCTTACAAGGTGAAGGGGTTGCTGCGCGACCCGCTGGCCTGGCAAGTGACCTTGTACATGGGCCTGCAATCATCCCTGGCCTACATCGTGTTCGGCTGGGTGCCATCGATCCTGATCAGCCGTGGCCTGAGTGCCACCGAAGCCGGCTTGCTGTTGTCCGGTTCGATCATCGTGCAACTGCTCAGTGCTTTGACGGCGCCATGGCTGGCCACCCGTGGCAAGGACCAGCGGCTGGCCATTGTCGTGGTGATGCTGCTCACCCTCGGCGGCCTGTTCGGCTGCCTGTATGCGCCGCTTGATGGCCTGTGGGGCTGGGCGATTCTGTTGGGGTTGGGGCAGGGCGGTACGTTCAGCCTGGCGCTCACTTTGATCGTGTTGCGCTCACGCGATTCTCATGTTGCGGCAAACCTGTCGGGGATGGCTCAGGGCATCGGTTATACGCTGGCCTCATTGGGCCCGTTGGCAGTCGGTGTGCTGCATGACTGGACCGGTGGCTGGGGCGCCACCGGCTGGGTGTTCGGCGTGATCGGCCTGGGCGCGATCATCGCGGGGCTGGGGGCCGGCCGCGCCCGATACGTAGACGTACAGAGCGAGGCCGTCCCTGTCGCAGGGCCTTGATTTACAGGTAGTTCACGGTGATTGTTGCGGAGCCGTCGATTGCGACCTCTTTATCAAGGGTCAGATTTTTAGTGGGTGCAATTCTCAGATAGGACGACATGTCGGCACTCAGCACTTGCACCGGGATTGGGGCCAGGCTGCCGGTGTTTGCAACCGAGATCAATGTAGTGGTTGCAAGGACCCGCCCCCCATACCAGGCTCCACCGTCGTCGGACGCGATTGTGCGTACCGCCACGCCATCGGCAATGGGGTTATCCACACGCAACTCAATACCGCCCAATTTTTCGGTGCCATTGATCAATCCCAGGCCGAAGTCGTACGGGTTGTCCTCTTCGAAGTGGGTACCTGCCCGATTGTCTTTGCCCGAGACTGCCATCAGTGTCGCGGCATCGCAGGTGACGGTCAGTTTGATGAGGGGGGTAGGAATATGAGTCGGCAGGTTAGCATTGAGCGCCTTTGTGGAAATCTTGCCGATATCAATGACCCCGCCGTTACCCAGTGTGGGTGTACAGGCGCTGGGGGTGATTGTGCCTTTGACGCTCAGGTCGACGCTGGACGCGGCGAGCGCATGGCCTGCGCTCATCATTAGCGCGGTGATCAACAGGTTACGGGTGATCCTTATGGTATTGCTCCTACAGGGTTGGGAAAAAACGCGAATTACAGGTACACAACGTCCAACGTGGCCGACCCGCCCATCGGCGTTTCCACGCTGAGCGTCCAGGTTCTGTCGGGCGTTGTGTGGCTTCCAGCTTCAGGCGGCTGGTCAGCGTCTAGGGGATTGGCGACAAGGGTCAGAGGTAACGCACGGTCAGCGTGACCGAGCCGTCAATGGGTACTTCTTCGGTCAGAGTCAGGTTTTTGGACGCCGCGATGACAGCGATGACCTGCAGGTCCGTCGTCAGTTGTTGCGTCGGCAAAGGGGTCATCCCGTTCGTCTCGGCAACGGTGATCAAGCCGTCATCCATAAAGGAGCTCTCACGCTCCCAGGTCGTGCCGCCGTCTCTTGAGCCGATAGCTCTGGCGGCAACCCCGTCCGCCTGGGGCCCCGACATGCTGACCGTGAGGTAGCCCAGTTTTTCGCTGCCATTGATCAGCCCGAGGCCGAAGTTGTAATAATCGTTGCTGGACTCGGAGCCTTCGCGGTTGTCTTTTGAAGCAATGGCAAACAGCGTCGCGGCCTCGCACGTCACCGTCATTTGCATGTTCTGCCTGGGCAGGTAAGTGGGTTGATCCACTCGCAAATCCTTGGCGGAAATTTTGCCGAAATCTGCCACGCCGCCGTTGGACACCGCAGGCGTGCAGGCACTCGGGGTAATCGTCCCTCTGACGCTCAGGTCGACGCTGGACGCGGCGACCACATGGCCTGCGCTCATCATCAGCGCGGTGATCAACAGGTTACGGGTGATGCTCATGGTATTGCTCCTACAGGGTTGGGAAAAAACGCGAATTACAGGTACACAACTTCCAACGTGGCCGACCCGTCCATCGGCGTTTCCACGCTGAGGTCCAGGTTCTGGCGTGCGTTGAGCGTGGCTTCCAGCTTCAGGGTGCTGGTCAGCGTCTGGATGGCCGAGGGGCCGGCAGTGCTGCCGACCACATCGGTGAAACCGAGCAGGCTGCGCGAGCCGACGTCGATGGGGTTGAGGTTGGCGGTGCGCCAGGCCAGGCCACCGGTGGTGGACTCGGTGCCGAACACCACGGCCAGGTCATCGACCACGGTTTGCTTGGGGTCGAAACTCACCGAGTACACCCCGATCTTGTTGCCGCTGGTGTCCAGCCCCAGGCCGTAGAAAATCTCGCTGTTGACGTGGGCGGTGCCGTCGCGGTTGTCACGCATGCGCAGGGCGAAGCGGCCGGGCGCGTTGCAGTTGACGGTGAGGGTCAGGTACTTGTGGGGCAGGCGGGTGCCGTTGGTGAGGTTGAGGTCATTGCGCGAGATCTTGCCGAAGTCCACCAGCCCGCCGCCGGACAGCAGCGGCGTGCAGGCCATGGGCGTGATCAGGCCGGTGACGGCCAGGTCAACGGTGGAGGCGGCGTGCGCAGTGCCCGACAACAACGTCAAGGCAATCAGAAGGTGTTTCATGGGAAGGCTCCTAGAGGTAGTTGAGTTCGAGGGTGGCGGCGCCGTCGAGGCGCACTTCGCTGCCCAGGTCCAGCGTGCCCAGCGGTGCGATCACCGCTTCCAGGCTCGTGGTGGCGCTGAGTTGTTGAATCGGCACGGGGCCGCTGGTGTTGCCGACGCTGGTGCTGAACCCCAGGAAACGGCTGGCGCCAATCGCCAGCGGGTTGGCGCTCGCGCTGCTCCAGGGCGCGGTGCCGGTGGGGGAGTCGGTTCGGTAGAGCCCGGGGAAACTGTCGGCGGTGGTGCGCGCAGGGTCGAAGACCAACCGGTAACGGCCGATTTTTTGTTGTTGGGCGTCGAGCCCCAGGCCGTAGGTGCTGTCGTCTCCCGGGCCGGTGGCCGAGCCTTGGCGGTTGTCCTGCAGGCGCAGGCTGAACGCGGTCGGTGCGTCGCAAGCCACGCTGACCACCAGTGGTCGTGCGGGCAGGGCCGTCTCTTTGTCGACGCTCAAGTCCATCACCGATAACTTGCCGAAGGCCACCGTGCCGCCGTTGGACAGGCTCGGCGTACAGGCCGCAGGGGCGAAGCGGGCTTGCAGGCGCAACTCCCGCGAGCGTCCCGTGTGGAGGGCATCGACGACGCCGCTGGTGTCCCAGGTGACGGTATCGCTGACGCGCAGGGCGTCTTGACTGGCCCAGGCGCTGACCTCCAGTTGTAACGACAAGCTGCGCCCGCTGACCGGCACGCCGGCACGCATCGGCACGATGCCGTGTTCAGGACGCCAGCGCAGGGCTGCGGCGCTGCTCACCGGCGGCTGGCCACTGCCGGGCACCAGGCCCAACTCCACGGGCTGGCCGTCGAGCAGTGCGTCGCTCGCCCGCAGGCTGTAGCTGCCACGGCGGGTGAATTGGAAGCGCTCGGTGCCGGCTGCCAGCCCGCGATAGAACAGGCTCAAGTCAGTGGGCGTGGGGCAGTTCAGCGTCAGGCTCAGGCGCCGTTCGCCCAACAGGTGCTCGGCCACGGCTACCGGCGACACCGCCCGGTTTACGAGGCCGAAATCCACGGCGGTTTCGCTCAGGTTCAACTGGCACTCATCCATGCCCCACGCGTTAGCGCCCAGCAACAGGCTGGCGGACAACAAGGCAGGTTTCAGGCCCATGGTTAAGTTCCTCATGGTAGGCACCGCGCCGGTGCGGTTTCGTAATACACCTCGGGATCGCCCCGTTCGGGCAGCTCGAAGTCCAGGCGGCAGCGGGGTTGACCAGGGGCGCTGACCCACAATTCGCGGCGGTCCAATACGTCCGGCAAGAACACCTGGCTGCCGTCCTGAACCAGGGTTACGAACTCACCGTTGGCGGTGCTGACGGCGGCGCCGCGGGGGAGAGGCTGGCCGTTGGCGTCGGTTACGCTCAACAGGGCCCGGCGTGTGAGCGCCACGCCGAACTCGACGTTGTCTACGGCGCCACGTCCGGCTGACAGTACTGCCAAGCCATTGCTGATGTCGGCGTTGCGCGGCAACGAGCGGGTTTGCACTTCCACCGGGCTGCGCCCATAGGGGCTGAGTTGCGACACCACAGCCTGGCCTTGCCAGTCGGTCCACACCGGGCCACTGGGGGTGCTGACCTTGATGCCGGCCATGTCCCCCACCGACATCAGCGCAAAGGTCTCGCGCACCGGGTAGGGCGAAAAAGTCAGCCCATCGCCGTGCAACACCACGCCACCGCGTGCGCCACCTTGATAGCTGGAACGTTCCTGATTGTTGCGGGTGTAGTTGAAGTCCAACTGGCTGTAATACGGCAGCGTCGAGACACCGATGGATGACTCCACCTCACGGTCACGGCTGTCGCGTTCAATGCTTGCCTGGTAGCTCAACTGGTCGTTGATCTGTTCGCTGACCCCGGCCCCGATGCGGTGATCGCCTCCGGCATTGCGCGCCCAGGCACGACCGCGGCGGCTTTCGCCCAGGGGCACGCTGATGTTCAGGTACACACTGTCATCGCTCTGCTGGCGGCCGCCCACTTGCCACTCGGCGCTGGCGGACACCGAAACACGCCCAAAGCTGGTGCCCCACGATGCCAGCGCGCGGCTGCTGCTCTCACCGGTAAACGAGGATGAGCGCGAGATGCCGGCGCTGAATGCGCCGAGCATCGGGTGTGACCAGGATGCGGTCGCGCTCTGTTGGTCGCGGTAGCGCGACTGGCGTTGCTCGCGG
This sequence comes from Pseudomonas sp. GW821-FHT09A09, assembly GCF_059418405.1. NCBI lineage: Bacteria > Pseudomonadati > Pseudomonadota > Gammaproteobacteria > Pseudomonadales > Pseudomonadaceae > Pseudomonas > Pseudomonas sp. GW821-FHT09A09. Next base: position 74,872 of record NZ_JBWKPU010000021.1, on the reverse strand, counting down.
GTTTCGGTGAGGTAGGTGGAGTCTTCCAGGTCGCGATAACCCAGGGTGCGCCAGGAGCCCGCCGTGGTGATTGCCCAACGTTCGGACAGGCGTTGCGACCACGACAGATCGGTTTGTACACCCCGTTCGTTGCCATTGCGCGTGGCCTGGGCGATTTGACTGGACAGTTGGAGCTGGCTGTCCTGCCAGGGCAACCAACCCAGGCTGGCACCGACCGCGCGATAATCCTCGGCGCCCAGCGCGCCGGCACCCACACTGACTTGCGGGTGCAACGCACCGCTCCAGCCACCACTGACCACCCAGGGTTCGGCGCCTTCACCGGCACCGAGCTTGCGCACGCGTCCCGCCGCCACCGAGTAACCCGGCGCAGGCAAGCCCAGGCCAAGCATGGCGGCAGGCACGGTGAAGCGACGTTCCTCGCCGCTGCTTTCCTTGACCGTGACTTCCACGTCGGAACGGCTGTTCAAGCGTCGTACATCGGTGAGGGAGAACGGCCCCGCCGGCACCACGGTGGAATGAATCAACGTGCCGTTCTGACGGATCTCCACCTGGGCCGGGCTGTTGGCGATGCCGGTGATGGTGGCGCCCTGGTTCTGGTCCTGCAGGGCCGTCTCGGTGAGCACCTGCGCCCCGGTGATCTGTGCGCCGGCCAATACCGGGTTGTACAGGTTGATCTGCCCGGCCTGGAACACTGCTTGCTGTTCGGCAAAGGTGCGCTGGGCGTAGGCGTCCAGGTGGGTGGTGCGCGACACCTTGTCTTGCCAGGTGCGTACCTGGCGACTGCGCACGATCCAGTCGCCGGCGTTGAAACCGACCTCGGTGTTGGCCGAGCCGAAACGGCTAGTGTCGTCGCCGAATTCGTTGTACAGGCCGCTCAGGTCATAGTTGAGCAGCCCGGCGAACCCGCCGGTCTGGTAGCCGGACACATCGCGCACGGTCGGACGCAGCGCATCGGTGGGCACGACCAGCGACAGGCTGAGGGTGGCGGGATCCTGCTCGATCAAGGTCTGCGGGTATGCCTCGAGAAAGGCATGGCATTCGCCATCGTCGGCCGGTACGCGCAAGTGGCCTGCATCCAGTAGGGTCTGGTTGAAACACAACGCGCCTTGCCCGTTGAACAGCATGTCCACCCGCCCACGTCGCTGGCCGTTCACGGTGAGGTTCAGGGCGTGGCGCCCGGCCGGGAAGCGCGGGGCTTCCAGCAACAGGTTGGCCAATTGCGGGTCAATGCCCCGTTGGGCCAGGGTTTGTGGATCAAATGAGCCGGCGCCTTCTTCGGCCAGGGAGGCAGCCGTTGGCAGCACGGTGCCCAGGCTCAGCGCAACGCCCGCCAGCCATTGGCGCGCCCGGGGTGATGAAACACCAGGCACGGCTTCGCCGTCGCGATCAGTCATAACTGTGCTCACAAGTCGTACTCGAATAATGGAGTCTGGCCCGCGCCATTCCATCGTGGCGGGAGAGCTCCCGGCGGCCTTCAATGAGAGGCCACTTCGTTATCAGGGCGCCGGCATTCGGCCCGCCGGCGCTGCGATCAAAGGGTGATCGGTGCTTCGTAAGGCGCGACCGCAAATCCGTAGACGGTGGCCGGTTGTATCTGCACGGTGCTGGCCTGGGCCTGGCTGGCGGCCACGCTCAAGGTCTCGCCGGGTAGCACGTAGGTGCGTGGCAGCAAGGCTGAGCCTTTGCCGGGCAGCAAGGTCAATTCCTGAGCCAGGCGGACCACGTAGGGCGTCGGGTTATTCACACTCAGTTGCTGGTTCTTCAGGCTCCAGACCAAGCCGGTCCAGGGCGTGCGATTCGGTGCGAGCCCCTTGGGGTGCAGAATCACCGGCAGGTTCTGGCGCACCGTCACGCCCACTCGCGCATGCCCGGCCTGGCCTTCGGCGCGGCCCTGGGGCATGCCTTCGAAGATCACCCGTTTCAAGCGCTGGGTGGTCAGTGGCGTGGCAGATTGCAGGATGAAGCGGATCAACTGGCTCTTGGACGGCTCGACCCGTGTGAGCGGTGGCGTGACAAACAGCAGGGGCGACGGGTCTTCGGGAATGTCTTCGAGGGTGACGTGCAGCAGGGCAAGCTTGGCGTCAGTGTTGGTTACCGACACCGAGGCTTCGCCATCGGCCTCATTGACGATCACCACCGAAGTGTCCGGCACCATGCCGTCGGCGAGCACAAGGGTGGGGCCCCACAACGTCAGCGCCAGCGCGGCGAGGTAGAGGGAGGCATAGCGAACCAGGTTGAACACCCGTGTAATTGTTTTGGCAACGTAAGGGAAGGGGAACATGACTACAGATACCTCAGGTCTAGCACGATGGAACCGTCCAACGGCACCTCTTGGTCGAGGGTCAGGTAGGCGGCGGCGTTGATCGATGTTTTGATGTCCAGCTTGGCGGTGAGCACGCTGTGCGGATCGGGCACCAGGGTGCCGGGGTGCGCGAAGCCCATGTAGTTGTCCGGGTAGGCGTTGGTTTCGGGAAACCAGGTCAGGCCGCGGTTGCTGGAGGCCAGCACAATGGCGCGCTGACCATCGCCCACCACTTCGCGAATGGCCAGGGCCACCGAGCCCATGCGTTCGGCCGGGGCATGGATGTTGTTGCCCAGGCCGTAATAGAAGCCTGGCCCCACGGAGGAGTCGGCACGGTTATCCACACCCACCAGCACGAACAACACGGGTTGGTTACAGGTGACGTTCATGTCCAGCGTGCGCATGGGCAGCTCGGTGAACTCGTACTGATTGAGCGAGCGGGCTGGCACCCGCCCGTGGTCGACGATGCCGCTGGGCGACAGGACCGGCGTGCAGGCGCTGGGGGTGATGCTGCCGGTCAACGTCACGTCGACCTTCGAGGCACACAGCGCGGAAGTGGCGGTCAGGCAGAGACCGAGCGTCATCAAGCGGAGTGAGAGCGTGTTCATGGTCTGATGTTGGAACCGTGTTGAGGGACATCCGTGAGTGCGGCGCTGGGCGCAGCGCGCAAAGGCTGCGCCCGTTTTCCATTACAGGTACTTGACGGTCAGGGTCGTCGAACCGTCGATTGGCACTTCCTCGGTCAGGGTCAGACTGTTGGCCGGGGCAATGAAGGGCGAGACGGTCAAATCGGCCACCAGTGACTGCACCGGAACGGGCGCGACGGTGGCACTGTTGGCGATGGAGGTAATGCCGTTGTTGATCATGGACACCAGGAGTGCCCAGGTCAGGCCATTGTCACGCGAAGCAATGGGATCCACATTGACGCCATCGGCCACCGCCGATCCCAAGGTCATTTCGAAGTAGCCTAGCTTTTCGTTGCTATTGACCAGGCCCAAGCCAAAGGCGGTGTCTTTGGTGACCGAGGCCGAACCTGCACGGTTGTCCTTGGGCTCAATGGCCATCAAGGTGGCGGCGTCACAGGTGACGGTCACTTGCAGGGTGTGATCCGCCAGCGGGGTTTCTGTATTGGCATTGAGGTCCTTGGCCGAAATCTTGCCGATATCCACATTGCCGCCGCCGGACACGCTTGGCTCACAGGCACTCGGAGTGATCAATCCACGTACGGTCAGGTCCACGCTGGAGGCGGCGAGGGCCGTGCCGGTCCCGGTGAGCAGCAGGGTGGCGAACAGGGCATTCAGGGCTTTCATGGTGTTGCTCCTATCAAGGTAAGTTGAGGGAAAAGGGTCACAAGTACTTGAGTTGCAGCGTGGCTTGGCCGTCCAGTGGCACCTCATCGAGCAAGGTCAGGTCGGTGGCGGGCACGATGATGGTGAATGCGCGCAGACGGGCATTCAGGATTTTCAGGGCGATGGGCGTATTGGGGCCGTCGAGGGCCGCAAATGAGGTCAGTGCCTCATGCCCCAGGTAGATCGAAGCGGCCCAATTGGCGCCCCCGTTGCTTGACGTGATCACCTTGACCGGTTTGTCATCGGCCACCGGGTCGAACAGCGAAAACGCCACGCTGCCCAGTTTTTCTTTCTCGGCGGTCATGCCCAGGCCGTGGTGCCTCGGGTTGATGGCGGAGGTGCCCGCGCGGTTATCCACGGTGGTCAAGGTAAAAAAGGTCTCACCCTCGCACTGCACTTCAAGGCGCATCTCGGCTGGATCGAGCAACGTCGGGGAGCTGGGTTGCAGGTCCTTGGAGGTCATCTTGCCGTGGTCGATCACGCCACCGTTCGACAGCACGGGTGCGCAGGCGCTGGGTGTGATGGTCCCGGAGACGCTCAGGTCCGTACTGCTGGCAGCGAACGCGCCAGGCGCAAGGGCGGCTAGCAGGAAGGCGAGGGTGGGTCTGTCCATGGGCACAAGTCCTTGTAAGGTAGGGTTAAGGGTGAAGGCGCTATAGGTAAATCAGGTCCAGAGTGGCTGAGCCGTCCAGTGGCACTTCACGATCCAGGGTCAGGCCCTGGGCCGGTGCGATCAGCGTGCTCACACGTATTTGCACACGCAGTGCCTGGATCGGCAGCGGGCTCCAGACGCCGGAAGAAGCGTCCCCGAACGCGGCCAGTCGCAGCGGGGGCAAAGCGACGTTTTCTTCAACCACGCTCCAGCTTTGGCCGTTGTCTGATGACTGCAATTGAGTGATGGGTGCGTTCTCTGCCAAGGGCGTGTGCAAGATGGTGTGGTACACGCCGATCCGTTCGCTGGCGTGGGTCAGTCCGAGCCCGAAACCGAAGGGCTCGGAGGCGCTGGAGCCGGCGCGGTTATCGGTGAGCCTCAAGGCGAACAGGGTTGGGGCCTGGCAGTTGACGGCCGCAGGCAACTGGGTGAGCGGCAACGGGGTGAAGGACTCGCGGTTCAGATCGCGGGCGGCGATCTTGCCGTAGTCGATCAGCCCCTCCTGGGCCAGGCTCGGGGTACACGCGCTGGGGGTGATGATGCCGCGTACCGTCAGGTCCACGTTGCTGGCGGCGAACGCCACAGGGGCCAGGTTGAGCACGAGGCCGAACGTGCCGCAACGGCACAGTGTCGAGGCCTTCATAGGTAGCGCAACTCGAACGTGGCGGACCCGTCCAGGGGAATGGTTTCGCCTGCCGGGATCTGGCTTTTTGGAAAAATGTAGGGTTGGACAATCAGGTCCAGCGCTACATCTGTCAGGGGAACGGGGGCGCGTGTGCCGGACGTCTGATTGCCGAAAGCACTGAGTGTGTTGGCCGGTACCTGCCGTTCGGAGTTGTAGATCCAGGTCGAGCCGTTATCCAGGGAGTAGATCGGGTAGGCGGTGGGGTCGTCGGTGACCACGTTTTCCATGGTCAGGAAATACGTGGCGATCCAGTTTGTCGGGCTGACCCGCCCCAATACGAAGGAGGCGGCGGGGCCCGCCACTGACGATCGATTGTCCTGGGCGTTCAGCCCGAACAGGCTCGACCCTTCGCAATTGACCGCCAACTTGAAGAGGGTCCTGGGCAGTTCGGTGACCCCGGTCGGGTCCAGGTCCTGGGTCGAGATCTTGCCGTAATCCACCAGCCCGCCATTGCTCAGGCTAGGCGTACAAGCGCTCGGGGTAATGGCACCTTTGACCGAAAGGTCCACGGAGCTAGCGGCCAGCGCCGTACTGGCGTGGGCGATCAGCAGGGCTCCGGCCAGGGCGGCGAGAGAGTTTTTCATCACAGTCGGTATTCCTATGCACGGATCAGGGGCAGAGCGGCGCGGTGAAGTTACCCAGGGTTTTATGTTTATTGAGGGCACGCGCCGTTACAGGGAAAGCGGGGGAGAATTTATCGCAGGGATACAGGGCGGGAAATGCAACTAATACGAATGACAGGGTGGCAATGACAGAAGGGGGCGGGGCTGTTGAAATAATAGGTTTTATTGGGTGTTGTCGTAGTTGTTGTATCGCTGACGGCTATGTATTCGGATATTTTTCGCGATCTTTGATTGCCCGGATCCCTTTATAAGGATCGGGGTCATTGTTTAGTTGCGAAAAGTCCGGGCGAACTGATCGCCCCTTTCGAGGGCGCCATGCCTGGTCAGTTTTCTGCACGCGATTCGAGCGATTCATTTTCTGCTGTCGATGTGTCTCGGGCGCGTGTTCTCGTAGTGGATGACCACCCCGCCTATCGTTTTCTGCTGGGTTCGCTGTTGGAACGACTCGGCGTCGCTTATCAGTGTTGTTGCAATGGTCAAGAGGCTCTGCAATGGCTGACTACCGAGTGTTTCGACCTGATGATCAGTGACTGCCGTATGCCGGTGATGGACGGATACGCCCTGACTCGTGAACTGCGAATGCGTGAGCAGGCCCAGGGGCGGCTTCCTCTGGTTGTTCTGGGGCTGACAGGCGGCCTGGGGCCGGAAGAAATCCGCCAGTGTGTGGCCTGTGGAATGGACGGCTGGCTGATCAAACCCGTAGGGTTTGCCCAGTTGCGTGAAGTGCTGTGCTACTGGCTGGCGTCGCCGAAGCCCTTGCCTTCGGCGGGGCTACCCGCAGGGGCTGCGGCTTTGCCCGGTGGCACTGTGCCCAGTCGCGTCAGTTTGATCGAGGCGTTTGGTACGTGGGAGGTTGTGGAGCCGCTGTTGCTGAGCCTGGTTCAGGAGGCCGATGCGGACCTCGCCGTGCTGGCTCACGCGCAGGCCACTCAGGACGCGACTATGGCTGCCCAACGTTTGCACCGGTTAGTGGGCAGTGTCGCGTTTTTGGGGGCGACTGGCCTGGATGCGAGGGCGGTGGACCTGATCAAACGGGTGCAGGTAAACGGTGTGGCAATCAATACACCGGCATTGAGAGCGTTCTGTCACGATGTCGAGCGGTACCTGAATTATCTTACGCAACTTTGAAGGAATACATACTTTGCCGTGTAGTACTTTTCTGTATTCCATTTCTCTTAATTGTGTAGGTATTAGTTCGCGGTGCTTTAAATACGGGGTGGCGCGCTTAATGATGAGTTATTACCTGTTGTTGCAGAAAAGCGATCGGGGTATTTTGCCAGTCTCAAACTGCCATCATGGAAAAACCAATGATCCGCATCATTATTGCTGACGATCACCCCATTGTTCGTGTTGGGCAAAAAGTGGTGATTGAGGCAAGTGGCAAGTGCAAAGTGGTCGGCGAAGCCGACGGGCCCGATCAATTGTTGGCGTTGGTCAGCCGTGTACCCTGCGACGTGATAGTAACCGACTTCGCCATGCCGGGAAATCAGCAGGCCGATGGGTACGGCCTGTTGGGTTTGTTGAACCGAAAGTACCCGGCGTTACCGGTAGTCCTGGTGACCATGTTTGCCAATGTCGCTACGCTGCGCGCAGCGTTCAGCCACGGCGCGCGAGGCGTGATCGCCAAGAGTGCTTCCGCCAGGGAGCTGCCTCAGGCGCTGAATGCCGTGGTGCAGGGCCGACAATTTGTCAGTGAGTGCTTGCGTGTGCAGTTGGACCAGGTGTGTGGTTCGCAACCGACCCAGACGCCAACACTTTCCGGCAAGGAACAGGAAGTTGTACGCATGCTCGCCAGCGGTATGACCGTCAGCCAGATTGCTGCGCGGGTTAATCGCAGTATTTCGACGATCAGTAAGCAGAAGAGTACGGCGATGCATCGGTTGTGCATTACGACCGATGTTGATTTGTTCGCGTATGCTCGGGATGTCGGGATGGTGCCTTGATGATGCCTGGTGGAAGACTTTATTAGAGTAATTACTTGAGTTTTTGTGTTCGTATTACTTGTATGTTAGTTGAGTGTTGGCTGCTCTAGATTGTTGGGGTGTTCTCGTTAAGTGTATGGCTTGAACATAATATCCCTAGTCTGTTAACCGAATCGATGGTTGAGAGGGCGACGCAGTAAAAGTGCGTCGACTGTTTCAATTAAATAATCGATCAGAAGAGAGCATTGTTATGAAGTTGCTGATTAAAACTGTCGTTTTGGCATCTGCCTTGGCTGGCGCGTCCCATACATTCGCCGTTTCCAGTATCGACCTGACGGTCAAGGGCATGATCACCCCGGCTGCCTGCACGCCGCTCTTGTCAAATGGCGGCTTGGTGGAGCATGGCAAGATCTCGGCGAAAGACCTGCACCCCACTCTGACCACGGTGCTACCGGATGCCGCGCTGCAATTGTCGATCAACTGCGAAGCTGCGACGTTGGTAGCGATCAAAGGGACGGATAACCGTGCAGGTACTTCCGCAGAGTGGAGCGGTGCCCTTCCAAACTATGGGCTGGGTCTGGCGTCCGGTGACAAAAAGATCGGCTGGTACCTCTTGAGAATGACCAACACTACTGCCGACGGTGTTTTGCGTGATGTGATCGAGTCTCCAAATGGTCAAGTCTGGATGGACGCCCCCGGCAGCACGGTTTGGCAGCCCGACTGGATGCGTACCGTCAATGGCGCGAGCAACACAGCGCCGGTACCGTTGGCGCTGACCACGTTGAAAACCGATGTTCTGATATCCACCACAATCCAGAGCCGGAGCGACTTGCCAATCACCGAAGAAATCCTGATCGACGGCAGTGCGACCCTGGACATCGTCTACCTGTAATCCCATCGGGCATCACTCATTCCTGTGGCGAATGGCCATGGCTTTCCCCGCCACTGCAGATTATCGTGCAGCACACCTAACGTTATCGCGGAGCTTGCCCATGAGTGATGCCCACACCACCCTGATCACCCGTTTCTATGAAGCGTTCCAGCGCCTGGATGCCGAAGCCATGGCCGCCTGCTACACCGATGATGTGGTGTTCAGTGATCCCGCGTTCGGTGAACTGCGCGGGCGTGATGCCGGTGACATGTGGCGCATGCTCACTACGCGCGCCAAAGACTTTTCCCTGACCTTCGACAACGTGCGCAGCGATGACCGCAGCGGTGGCGCCCATTGGGTCGCCACCTATTTGTTCAGTGCCACGGGCAACACGGTGGTCAACGATATCCAGGCGCGCTTTGTGTTTCGCGACGGCAAGATTTGTGAGCACCACGACAGCTTCGACCTGTGGCGCTGGTCGCGTCAGGCGCTGGGCACCAAAGGTTTGTTGCTGGGCTGGACGCCGCTGGTGAAAAACGCCGTGCGCACCCAAGCCCTGCGTGGTTTGAAGGCGTTCCAGGCCAGTCGTTGATAAGCTGGGCGCTCTTCTGGTTTTGCCGGCTCGACTTGTGACTGAAACTTTTGAACCCAAACCCTGGTTTGTCTACCTGGTACGCGCCGCCAATGGCTCGTTGTACTGCGGCATCAGCAATGACCCGGTGCGCCGTTTTGCCATGCACCAGCGTGGCAAGGGCGCGCGGTTCTTCCTGTCCAGCCCGGCCGTGGCGCTGGTGTATACCGAGCAGTGCGCGAGCAAGGCTGAGGCACTGCGCCAGGAGCGCTTGATCAAGAAGCTGAAGAAGAGCGCCAAGGAGTGCCTGGCGGCGAGCAGCCCATTGATTTGACTGATGGGTTCCCATCGTCCCCATTGCGCGTGTTGCAGGCTAAGCTAGCGGCTCACTTATCGAGCGGAGCCTGGTATGTCTGAGTTGATTCTTCACCACTATCCCCAGTCCCCTTTTGCTGAAAAAGCCCGCCTGCTGCTGGGTTTCAAAGGCTTGTCCTGGCGCTCGGTGCATATCGCACCGGTGATGCCCAAGCCCGACCTGATGCCTTTGACGGGTGGCTATCGCAAGACGCCAGTGCTGCAAGTGGGCGCTGATATCTACTGCGACACCGCACTGATCGCCCGCCGTCTTGAGCAGGAAAAAGCCGCGCCGACGCTGTTCCCTCAAGGCCTGGAAGTTGTCACCCAGGGTTTTGCCGCGTGGGCCGATTCGGTTGTGTTTTCCCATGCCGTGGCGCTGGTGTTCCAGCCTGAATCCCTGGCGGTGAAATTTGCCAAGGTGCCACCAGAGATGATCCAGGTGCTGGTCGCCGACCGTAAAAAACTGTTCAGCGGTGGCACGGCGGCGCGGGTGCAACTGGAACAAGCCCTGCATCAGTGGCCGGCGATCATCAGCCGTATTAATCAGCAATTGCAGCATCAGGCGGGGGATTTTCTGTTCGGCGAGCCTTCGATTGCCGACTTCTCCCTGGCTCACCCGTTGTGGTTCCTCAAAGGCTCTTCGGTGACCGCGCCGTTGGTGGATGCCTATCCCGCTGTGGCTGCCTGGCTGGATCGCGTATTGGGCTTTGGCCATGGCACGTCCACCCAGATGAGCGCCGAGCAAGCCCTGGAAGTCGCGCGCAATGCGAGCCCGGCGGTTTTGCCGGATGAGGTTTTCGACGATTTGAACGGCTTTAAGGTGGGGCAACAGGTGACCGTTTCGGCGACCGACTACGGCACCGACCCGGTGGCTGGTGAATTGCTGTTTGCCGGGCGCGAAGAGCTGATTCTGCGCCGTACCGACGAGCGTGCCGGTACCGTGCATGTGCATTTCCCGCGCATGGGTTTTTGCATCCAGGCGCAATAAATAAAAATATTTGCATACAGAGGTGAGGTAAATCGCCAGCCCATCCGTGTAGTGCTTGAAACTGCGATCTATTCGCATTAACAGCGTTTTCTACACGGGTTCTCACAGCATGAAGTCGACGGCGGGCGGTTGGGTAAAACAGTGGCTGGGAGCCTCGGTATTGGCGGTTTCGGGGCTGGCATTGCTGCCCCTGAGCATTGCACAGGCGCAGGAGCAACAAAGCGCCCAGTTCAACTTTGCCCTGGCAGCCAAACCGCTGCCCCAGGCCTTGAGCGACTTCAGCCGGGTCACCGGTATCAGCGTGATCTACACCGATGAGGCGCCCTACGGCCTCAGCGCCCCCGCCGTCAGCGGGCAGATGAGCGCGACCCAGGCCCTGCAACGCCTGCTGGGCAAGTCCGGCTTTACCTTCCGCCAGATCGACGCCCGCACCCTGGCCCTGGAACCTGTGCCGACCGAAGGCGCGGTGAACCTCGGCGCCACCACCATCAGCGGTGCCGGCCAGACCCAGGACACCACCAGCTACCAGCCGCCGCCCACCAGTTCGGTGATGCGCTCCCACGGCCTGCTGTTGGAGACCCCGCAAACCGTCAACGTGGTGCCCGCCCAGGTGCTGCGTGACCAGACCCCGCGCAACCTGGATGACGCTCTGGGCAATATCAGCGGCATCACCCAGGCCAACACCCTGGCCAGCACTCAGGACGCGGTCATGCTGCGTGGCTTTGGTGACAACCGTAACGGCTCGATCATGCAGGACGGCATGCCCATCGTGCAGGGGCGTGCGCTGAACTCCACGGCCGAACGTGTCGAAGTGCTCAAGGGCCCGTCGTCATTGTTGTACGGCATTCAGGACCCGGGCGGCGTCGTCAACATCGTCAGCAAGAAGCCTGAACTGGTGCAGTCCACCTCGTTGACCGCTCGCGGCTCGACCTTTGGCGACGGCAAGAACGGCAGCGGCGGCAACCTCGACACCACCGGCCCGATTGGGGACAGCGGCTTGGCCTATCGCCTGATCGTCGACCATGAAGACGAAGACTACTGGCGCAATTTCGGCACCCACCGCGAGACACTGGTGGCGCCGTCCCTGGCCTGGTACGGCGACACCACCAAGGTGGTCTTCGCCTATGAACACCGCGAATTCCTCTCGCCGTTCGACCGTGGCACCGCCATCGACCCCAAGACCAATCATCCGCTGGACATCCCGGTGACCCGTCGTCTGGACGAGCCGTTCAACAACATGGAAGGCCGCTCCGACCTGTACCGTCTGGAAGTCGATCATGACCTGAACGACGACTGGAAAGCCCACTTCGGCTACAGCTGGAACCGCGAGACTTACGACGCCAGCCAAGTGCGCATCGTGACCGTTAACCCCAACGGCACGCTGACCCGCAGCATGGACGGCACCGGAGGCGCATTGACCACCGACCGTTTCTCCACCTTCAGCCTGGAAGGCAAGGTCAACGTGGCCGGCATGCAGCACGACCTGGTGTTTGGCCTGGATGACGAGTACCGCAAGATCTACCGCGCCGACCTGATCCGCCAGGCACAACGCAGTGCCTTCAGTTACCTCAACCCGGTGTATGGCCGGGATGTGGAAGGCACCACTGTCAGCGCCAAGGACAGCGCCCAGACCGACCTGCTGCGCAGCGACTCGCTGTTCTTCCAGGACGCGATCCACCTGACTGACAAGTGGATCCTGGTGGGCGGCGCGCGCTACCAGATGTACGACCAATACGCGGGCAAAGGCGTGCCCTTCACCGCCAACACCAACGGCAACGGCCAGGCCTGGGTGCCACGTGCCGGCCTGGTGTATCGCTACACCGACGAGCTGTCGTTCTACGGCAGCTACACCGAGTCGTTCAAACCCAACTCCACCATTGCGGCCCTGGCCGATGGCAGCAAGTTGACCGGCGACCTGACGCCCGAGAAATCCAAGTCGTGGGAACTGGGTGCCAAGCTCGACATGCCGGGGCGCATCACCGCGAGCGCGGCGTTGTTCAACATTGAAAAACGCAACGTGCTGGTCTCGGTCGGCTCTGGCGCAAACACCATTTACAGCATCGCCGGCCAGGTGCGTTCCCGTGGCCTGGAACTGGACGCCACCGGCCAGTTGACCGACCAATGGAGCCTGATCGGCAGCTACGCCTACACCGATGCTCTGGACACCAAGGACAAGGACCCGACCCTGGAAGGCAACCGCCTGCAGAACGTCGCCAAGAACACCGCGTCGCTCTCGGCGGTGTATGACTTCGGCAATGTTTTTGGCGGCGACCAACTGCGCGTGGGCGCCGGTGCCCGCTATGTCGGCGAGCGCGCAGGCGATGCGGCCAACGACTTCACCCTGCCGGGCTACACCGTGGCGGATGCGTTTGCCACCTACGACACCAAGATCGAAGGGCAGAAGGTCAAGTTCCAGCTCAACGTGAAGAACATGTTCGACCGCGTCTACTACGCCTCGGCGGCCAGCCGGGTGTTTGTGTCCTTGGGCGATGCGCGCCAGGTGTCGGTCTCCAGCACGTTGACCTTCTGATGAAGGCCTACGCTTGGCTACTGGCCCTGTTCATCACTACCACGGCGGCGGCAGATGATGCCGTCGCCCACCGCGAACACCGGGTGACGTTGCCCGGTTCCGGTCACAGCTGGGGCTTTGTCAGCCTGGACCCGACGCGGCCCTACCTGTTTCTGGCCCGGCGTGAAAACGGCCTGACGGTGTTTGATGTGCAGCACCAGAAAACGGTCAAGACGGTGGCGCAGTCGCAAGGCGCCAACGGGGTGGTGTTCGTGCCTGAGTTGGATCGCGTGTTTGTGCTCAACACCGATGGCAGTTTGAGTGTGGTGCAGTTATCCACACTCAAGCCGCTCAAGCGCATCGAGGTGGCGCAAAGCAACCTCAACAGCGCGGTGTACGAGCCTTCGACCGGCAAAGTGATCATCGTCAGCGGGCGCCGTGCAGACCGATCAACCTTGTTCGAGTTTGATCCGAAGCTGGAGCGCATCACCGGTGGCCATGAGCTGGCGGTGAAGAAGATCGACCCGCTGCTGCTCAAGGGCGACGGCAGTTTCTTCCTGCCCATGCGGGATGAAGGCAAGGTCGCGCGTTATGCCGCGAGCAACTTTGCGCTGCTCGACACCTGGCAGTTTGCCGACTGCCCCAAGCCCAGCGCGTTGGCCCAGGATGCAGAGCGGCAACGTTTGTTTGTGGCCTGTCGAGGCGACACGCCGTTGTTGATCGTGGCGGACCGCGAGACGGGTGAAGTGAAGGTCAGGTTGCCGATCGGGCGTGACGTCAACGCCGTGGCCTACGACGCACGGCATCGCCGCTTGTTGATCCCCAGCGGTGTGGACGCCAACCTTGTGGTGATCGACCAGAGGGATGCCGATCATTACGTCGTGGCAGCGACCATCAGCACCTTGCCGATGGCCTACAACATGGCGTTCGACGCGCAGCGCCAGCGGGTTTACCTGCCGGCCATGGACTACGTGCTGCCCGCCGCCGAGCCCAAGGCAGACCCGCAGTTTCAAGCGGGAACATTCTCTATCACCACCCTGGCACTTGATTGAATGCGGTGAATTACCCAAGCTGCGCACTTTCTTAGATTCAGGAATGCCAGGGTTATGCGGTTGGGACGATGGATACAGGCTGGCGCGATGGCGCTGGGTTTGGGTGTGTTGCTCGGCGGTTGCGCCACGTCTTCGAACACCGCGAGCGGGCAGCGCCTGGACCAACTGCTGGCCGACCCGGCGCTGCATGGCGCCACGGTCTCCCTCACGGTACGGGATGCCCGCAGCGGCGCCACGCTCTATCAGCACAACCCGCGCACGCGGCTGGTGCCAGCCTCCAACCTCAAGTTGTTGACCACGGCGGCGGCCATGGATGTGCTGGGGCCGCAGTATCGGTTCTCCACTCAGCTCTTGAGCAACGGCCAGCAGCAAGGTGATCGCCTGACCGGCAATCTGTACCTGCGCGGCCTGGGCGATCCCACCCTGCAGTTTGCCGATTACCAAGTACTGGCCGCGCAACTCGCCAGCCGGGGCGTGCGCGAGGTGCAGGGCGACCTGGTGTTCGACGACACCTGGTTTGACGCCGAGCGGCTGGGCGTCGACTGGTCCCATGACGATGAAAGCACCTACTACGGCGCGCAGATTTCGGCGCTGACCGTCTCACCCAACAGCGATTTTGATGCGGGCACCGTACTGGTGACTGCCAAGGCCTCGTTGCGTGCAGGCCAGCCGGTGGGGGTGGAGATCTTCCCGCCCACCGACTACCTGCAATTGAGTAACCGCGCCGTCAGCGGCCCGGGCAATACCTATGGGATCAACCGCCGTCATGGCACCAACCTGCTGCAGCTCAGTGGTGCGGTGGCGCCGGGCAAACAGAGCCAGCAGTTGGTGAGTGTCTGGGAACCGACGCAACTGGTGGCCAACCTGTTTGAACAGGCGTTGGCCCAGCAGGGCATCCGCGTGTCGGGTCGTCGGGTGATGGGCGGCACCAGCCCGGCAACCGCCAGCGTGCTGGCCGAACACCAATCGGCACCGTTGCAGGAACTGATCACGCCGCTGCTTAAACTGTCGAACAACAACATGTCCGAAGCCTTGCTCAAGGCCATGGGGCGCCAGACCGCCAATAGCGGCACGGCGGCGGCGGGGGCGCTGGCGGTGGCCGGGTTTCTCAAGCGCCAGGGCCTGGATGCGGCCGCGCTGAATCAAGTGGATGGTTCCGGTTTGTCGCGACGCAATCTGGTCTCTTCGCAAACCCTGACCGACCTGTTGCTGGCGGCCAGCAAACAACCCTGGTTCAACGCCTGGTACAACGCGCTGCCGATTGCTGGCAACGCCGACCGCATGACGGGTGGCAGCCTGCGTTACCGCCTGGTCGGCACGCCGGCCGAGAACAACCTGCATGCCAAGACCGGCTCCATGGGCGGTGTGTCGTCACTCAGTGGCTACATCAATGATGCGCGCGGGCATCGGTTGGTGTTTTCGATGGTCACCAACAACTACGTGGTGACCGGGGCGCAGGTCAAGGCCGTGGAAAACCGCGTGGCCGTAGCCCTCGCCGGTTGGGACAACTGATTCAGGGCTGGTAGCCCATGCGCCAGCTCACGGCCCGGGTCGCCGCCAGCAAGTGCTGGGCCGCCGGGCCATCTTCATCAGCATGGAACAGGGAGGTGGGGCCGACCACGGTCATCACCGCCGCCACCTGCCCGACCGCGTTGAACACCGGCGCCGACAGCGCATCCACCCCGGGCATCAGCAAGCCATGCACAAAGTGCAGGCCCCGGCTGCGGATCTGTTCGCAGGCGGTGGCGTAGGCCTGGTCGTCCGCCAGGGCGTGGGCAGTGCCCGCCTGGATTTCGCGCTCGCGCAACTCCACGGTCTCCCGTGACGGCAAGTAGGCGCTGAACACCAGCCCGGTGGAGGAACTGAGCAGGGGCAGTACCGAGCCCAACTGCGTCACCACCGTCACCGCACGCACGGCGGGTTCGATCTGCACCACGGTGGCGCCCAGGTTGCCCCACACCGCCAAAAAGCAGGTTTCGTTCAATTCATCGCGCAGCTCCGCCAGAGGCATCGCGCCGACTTTCAGCACGTCCATGCTGCCCAGCGCGGCCAGGCCCACGCGCAACGCTTCGCGGCCCAGGCCGTAATGGTTGGTGGCGGTGTTCTGTTCGGCAAACCCCGAGGCGATCAGCGCCTGTAAATAGCGATGCACCTTGCTGGCGGGCATCTGCACGTGCTCGGCCAGGCGTGACAATGACGTGGCGGGGGACAGTTCGGCCAGGGCCTTGAGGATGTCGGTGCCCACTTCGGCCGAGCGGACTTTCTGTTTACCGGTGTCGCGGGGCTTTTCCATGGGGCAGCGGGAATCCGAGAGATGAATGGGCGTCTTTATAGCTTGACGGTCGATAGTGATCAAATTACGTTATGCGTAACTGGATTACGATAAAAACAACTTCCGCTCAGAGGACGATCCATGACCCTCGAATACCTGTCGGGCTTCGGCAATGAATTCGCCAGCGAAGCCCTGCCCGGCGCACTGCCCGTCGGCCAGAACTCCCCACAAAAAGCGCCCTACGGGCTGTACACCGAACTGTTCTCCGGCACCGCGTTCACCATGGCGCGCAGCGAAGCCCGTCGCACCTGGCTGTATCGCATCCAGCCGTCGGCCAATCACCCAGCGTTTATCAAGTTGGAACGGCAGTTGGCCGGTGGCCCGCTCGGCGCGGTGACGCCTAATCGCTTGCGTTGGAACCCACTGGATATTCCGGGCGAGCCGACGGACTTCATCGATGGGCTTGTCGGCATGGTTGCCAACGCCGGGTCGGAAAAACCGTCTGGCATCAGCATCTATCACTACCGCGCCAACCGCTCCATGGAGCGTGTGTTCTTCAACGCTGATGGCGAACTGTTGATCGTGCCCGAGCAGGGCCGCCTGCGCATCGCCACCGAACTGGGCATGCTGGAGGTGGAGCCGCTGGAAATCGTCGTGCTGCCGCGTGGCCTTAAATTCCGCATCGAGCTGCTGGACGCCCAGGCGCGTGGCTATGTCGCCGAGAACCATGGCGCACCGCTGCGTCTGCCAGACCTGGGGCCTATCGGCAGCAACGGCCTGGCCAACCCACGCGACTTCCTGACGCCGGTGGCCCATTACGAAGACCTCAAGCAACCGACCACCCTGGTGCAGAAATTCCTCGGTGAGCTGTGGGCCTGCGAGCTGGATCATTCGCCGCTCAACGTCGTCGCCTGGCACGGCAATAACGTGCCGTACAAATACGACCTGCGCCGCTTCAACACGATTGGCACGGTGAGTTTCGATCACCCGGACCCGTCGATCTTCACCGTGTTGACCTCGCCCACCAGCGTGCACGGCCTGGCCAACCTCGACTTCGTGATCTTCCCTCCGCGCTGGATGGTGGCCGAGAACACCTTCCGTCCGCCGTGGTTCCACCGCAACCTGATGAACGAATACATGGGCCTGATCCAGGGCGCCTACGACGCCAAGGCCGAAGGTTTCCTGCCGGGCGGTGCGTCGCTGCACAGCTGCATGAGCGCCCACGGCCCGGACGGCGAAACCTGCACCAAGGCCATCAACGTCGAGTTGGCGCCGCACAAGATCGATAACACCATGGCCTTCATGTTCGAGACCAGCCAAGTGCTGCGCCCTACACAGTTCGCCCTGGAATGCCTGCAACTACAAAACTCTTACGACGCGTGCTGGGCTTCGCTGCCCGCCACCTTCAACCCGAACCGGAGATAACCCATGACTCAGCCCACACTTACCCGCAGCTGGGTGGCCTCCGCCAACGGTCACACCGACTTCCCCCTGCAAAACCTGCCGTTGGGGGTGTTCAGCATCAACGGTTCGGCACCGCGCGCTGGCGTGGCGATTGGCGATTCGATCCTCGACTTGCAGGCAGCCATCGACGAATTCGAGGGTGATGCCCGTCGTGCCGTCGAGGCAACGGCCAGCGGCCAATTGAATGCGTTTTTCGAACTGGGCCGTGGCCCGCGCGTGGCCTTGCGCGAACGTCTACTGGAACTGCTCGCCGAAGGCAGCAAGCTGCAAACCCGCGAGGCCCAGGTGCTGCACCGCGCCGCCGACTGCCAGATGCACGTTCCGGCGCGCATCAACGACTACACCGACTTTTACGTCGGCATCGAACACGCGCAGAACGTCGGCAAACTGTTCCGTCCCGACAACCCCCTGCTGCCCAACTACAAATACGTTCCGATTGGCTACCACGGCCGTGCCTCGACCATCCGCCCCTCGGGTGTCGACGTGCGCCGTCCAAAAGGCCAGACCTTGCCGGCCGGTCAGGCCGAGCCGACCTTTGGCCCGTGCGCACGCCTGGACTACGAGTTGGAACTGGGCATCTGGATCGGCCAGGGCAACGACATGGGCGATTCGATTGCCATTGGCGACGCCGCCGAGCACATCGCCGGTTTCTGCCTGCTCAATGACTGGTCGGCGCGGGACATCCAGGCCTGGGAATACCAGCCGCTGGGGCCGTTCCTGTCGAAGAGCTTTATCACCACGATTTCCCCATGGGTCGTCACCGCCGAAGCCCTGGAACCGTTCCGCAAAGCACAACCGGCGCGCCCTGAAGGCGACCCACAACCACTGTCGTACTTGCTGGACAAACGTGACCAGGCCGCGGGTGCACTGGACATTGAACTTGAGGTGCTGCTGACCACCGCCGCGATGCGTGAGCAGAACCTGCCGGCGCATCGCCTGGCCCTGAGCAACAGCCTGCATATGTACTGGACCGTCGCGCAGTTGGTGGCCCACCACAGCGTCAACGGTTGCCAGTTGCAGGCCGGCGACCTGTTTGGTTCGGGTACTTTGTCCGGGCCGGAAGCGGGCCAGTTCGGCAGCTTGTTGGAGATGACCGAAGGCGGCAAGAAAGCCGTCGAGCTGCCGTCCGGCGAAGTGCGCAAGTTCCTTGAGGACGGCGACGAAATCATCCTGCGCGCCCGTTGCCGCCGCGAAGGGTTTGCCTCCATCGGCTTCGGCGAATGCCGGGGCACCGTGATCGCAGCGCGCTAAGAGGGCAGGGCGATGGAACTCTACACCTACTACCGTTCCACCTCGTCGTACCGGGTGCGCATCGCGCTGGCCCTCAAGGGCCTGGATTTCACCGCGATACCGGTCAACCTGCTGGTGCCACCGGGTGGCGCCAACCGCCAGCCGGAGTACCTGGCGATCAACCCCCAAGGCCGTGTGCCGGCCTTGCGCACCGATGAGGGCGAGTTGTTGATTCAGTCGCCCGCGATCATCGAATACCTGGACGAACGTTATCCACAGGCGCCGCTGCTGTCAGAGGACCTGGCGACCCGCGCCCATGAGCGTGCGGTGGCGTCGATCATCGGCTGTGATATCCACCCGCTGCACAACTCCAGCACCCAGAACCTGCTACGCCAGTGGGGGCATGACGAAGCGCAGTTGCTGGAATGGATCGGCCATTGGATCAGCCAGGGGCTGGGCGCGGTGGAGCAATTGATTGGCGACCGAGGCTTTTGCTTCGGGGAACAGCCGGGGATGGCTGACGCGTTTCTGATTCCCCAGCTGTACGCGGCTGAACGCTTCAAGGTGCCGTTGACGGCGTACCCACGCATCGGTCGCGTGGCGGCGTTGGCGGCGCAGCATCCGGCCTTTATCCAGGCGCACCCCGCCAACCAGCCTGATACCCCCTGACCCTGTGGGACTCGGTTGGCTGGCGATGGCGGTGTGTCAGGTCGACCGCTATCGCCGGCGAGCCGGCTCCTACAAGGTTGCGCGTGGCCATAAAAATAAAATAATAGGTACCTTGCGATGCACTCTCAGATTGCCAGCTTTCGTGCGGCACTCGACGCCCGTCCGGTGTCGCGCTACCAGTGGTTGATTCTCTTGTTGCTGGCCTTGCTGCTGGTGACCGATGGCTACGATGCCCAGGTGCTGGGTTACGTGGTGCCGGCCCTGGCCAAGGATTGGGGCCTGGAAAAGGCCGCGTTCGGCCCGGTGTTCAGCGCCAACCTGTTGGGGCTCACCTTGGGCTCATTGCTGGTGACGCCCCTGGCCGATCGGTTTGGCGTGCGGCGCATCCTGCTGGGCTGCGTGCTGATCTACGCGACCCTCACGGTGTTGATGGTGTTCGCCAACTCACTGACCACCCTGATGGTGGCGCGGTTTATCTGCGGCATTGGCATGGGCGGCGCGATGCCCAGTGCCATGGCCTTGATGTCGGAGTATTCGCCACCGCGCCTGCGCACCCTGATGGTGACGTTGGCGGCGTGCGGCTTTTCGTTTGGTGGCGCGGCGGGTGGGTTCGTGGCGGCCGGGTTTATCGAAGGCTACGGGTGGCAGGCGGTGTTCCTGGCGGGTGGCGTGACGCCGTTGTTGCTGTTCCCTTTCCTGGTGTGGCTGTTGCCCGAGTCCTTGCCACGTTTGCTGCGTGACGCGCCGCCTTATGCGCGCCTGCAAAAGGTCACGGCGCGCCTGTTGCCGGGCTGGCAGCCGCCGTTGGCGAGTGCTGCAGACAACCTGCGAGAACAAGGCAGCACGCTGACGGTCGTGGAGCTGTTTCGCCACGGTTATGCGCGCCCGACCGTGCTGATCTGGGCGACGTTTTTTGTCAGCCTGATCCTGCTGTATTTCATGATCAGTTGGCTGCCGTCGCTGTTGCTGGAAAGCGGTTTGGCGTTGAAGGAAGCCAATTTGGTGACGTCGATGTTCCTGTTTGCCGGCACCTTGGGCGCCATCGGCATGGCCTGGTTCGCCGACCGCTTGAAAAGCAAGGTGCGCCTGCTGTCCGGTGTTTTGGCGGCAGCCGCGGTGTGCACGGTTTTGCTGGGCCTTAACCACGATAACCCACGCTACCTGGTGGCCTGCGTGTTCGCCGCCGGGTTCTGCATCATCGGCGGTCAGCTGACCCTCAACGCCTTTGCCAGTAACTTCTACCCCGCACACGTACGCGCAACGGGCACGGGCTGGGCGCTGGGGGTAGGGCGATTTGGCTCGATCCTCGGGCCGCTGTTTGGCAGCTTGTTGTTGGCGATGCACATTCCGGTGGAGCAGATATTTTTCTTCTGCGCTATTCCTGCGGTCATTGCGGCGCTGTTGATCATCCAGGTGCGTTCGCCTGGCATGGATGTGCCGAAAAGCCCATTGCCCGGCGATATTCTAAAAGCGCCGGGCAATCACTGATTCACCCAGCCCAAATGTAGGAACCGGCTTGCCGGCGATAGCGGAGTGTCATTGACGGTTTTTCCGACTGTCCCACCGCCATCGCCGGCAAGGCAGCTCCTACAGGCCGGGTGCTAATGCACTATGGCATTAGGTGGCAAATGCCCCAGCCGTTCGGTCAGGCGCAGGCGCTGGATCGGGTCTTCGCTGAGCAGCAACGCATGCTCCAGGTCAAAGCGCTCGGCACTCGGGCAATCCAGGCGCTGGTACAGGCTGGCGCGTGCCAGGTAGTCGGCGGCGCTGGCGTTGCCCAGTTCCAGCACGCGTTCGGCGTCGATCAGGGCGTCCAGCGGCGCATCATTGGAAAGGTGCAACTGGCGCAGGTTACGTGACAGCCGTTGCAGGATCGAACGGGGTTCGGCGGTGTGCAGGTGCTCGGACTGCAACTTGAGGTTCGGCCCGTACTGGCGGTGCAGCAGCTCGCGGCAATCGTTGGGGTACAAGCGCCGGCCGCCACACGGGTCCAGCAAGTGGTCGGCGCCCGGCACCCGCAGCAGGAAGTGGCCGGGAAAATTCACCCCGACCATCGGAATGTTCAGGCGTCGCGCCAATTCCATCGCGATCAACCCCATGGCCAGCGGCTGCCCGCGTTTGCGCTGCAGCACCTTGTCCAGTAAGGCGGCGGCGGGGCGCAGGGGGGTAAAGTCGTCCTGGGCAAACCCCAGGTCATTCAAGCGCCGCAGCAGGGGCTGGCCCAGTTCGTCGGCGGGCAACATGGGCATGCCGATGCTGACCTGTTGTTGCAGCAGGGTGAGTTCTTGCAGGATCACTTGCGGCTGCACCGCCGGATCGTGCTCGGCCGCAATCCACAGCGCAGCTTCGAACAGCGCAGGGGGTGAACGTTCCAGACAGGCAAAAAAGGCTGTGCGGGGATTCATTGCGTTCTCCGGCAGATGCCCCCGTTTTAGCCTTGCTGAGAATTTTCGTCCAGCACATTGGGGAAATATCCCACGGTCTTATGTCGCAAGGCCTGCAAAACCGGGCGGCTTATTCCAGCGCGCTTCGGCAGTTTTTTACCGTAAGCCTATACTTGGGCCTCTACCAGAAGTGATTCGGGAGCTCATTGATGTTTGCGCTCATGCACAGCACCCGCCTTGAATCGCTGCACCTGAGTGTCGACCCGGCCACCGGGCTGAAGGCGGTCATAGCCATCCACAACAGCCGCCTGGGCCCTGCTTTGGGCGGTTGTCGCTACCTCGCTTACCCCGACGATCAAAGTGCCGTGGCCGATGCTGCGCGCCTGGCCCAAGGCATGAGCTACAAAGCCGCCCTGGCCGGTTTGCCGGTGGGCGGTGGCACGGCGGTGATCATCCGCCCCGTGCATGTGGAGAGCCGCGCTGCCTTGTTCGAAGCCTTCGGCCGCTGCATCGAAAAACTCGACGGCCGCTTCATCACGGCCATCGACAGCGGCACCTCGGTGGCCGACATGGACTGCATCGCCCAGCACACCCGCTTCGTCACCAGCACCACCGCCGCCGGCGACCCGTCGCCCCATGCCGCCATGGGCGTTTTCACCGGCATCCGCACCACGGCCATGGCCCGCCTGGGCAGCGACAACCTGGAAGGCTTGCGCGTGGCGGTCCAGGGCCTGGGCAATGTCGGGTTTGCCCTGGCCGAACAGCTGCACGCGGCCGGCGCTGAACTGCTGGTGAGTGACATCGACCACGGCAAGGTGCAACTGGCCATGGAACAGCTCGGCGCCCACCCCATCGCCAACGATGCCTTGCTGAGTACGCCCTGCGACATCCTTGCGCCCTGCGGCGTTGGTGCGGTGTTCAATCGCCACAGCGTCGGCCAGTTGCGTTGCGCCGCCGTGGCCGGTTCCGCCAGCGCCCAGCTGACCAACCTCGACATCGCCGACCAGTTGGAAGGGCGCGGCATCCTCTACGCCCCCGACTATGTGATCAACTCGGGTGGGCTGATCTACGTCGCGCTCAAGCACGGTGGCGCAGAGCTGGCGGACATCACCGCACACCTCTCGAACATCGGCGCACGCCTGACCGAGATCTTTGCCCACGCCCAAGCCGAAAAACGCTCCCCCGCACGGGTGGCGGACGAATTGGCCGAGCGCCTGCTGTACAAATAAGCCAGGCATTAAAAAGGCCCTGAGTCAGTGACTCAGGGCCTGTTCAATTCTGGCTTTATTCTGCCGGTGCGTTCAGCAACTCGGACAACGCGTCCGGCTGGCTCTTGAACGCCTTGGCAAATACATCGCGGTTCTTCGCCATGTAGATCCCGGCTTCTTCCACCTGCTGCTCGCTCAGGGACGGCACGGCTTTTTGCAACACTTCTGCCAGCAACTCGGCGAGTTCAAGCATCTTGTCATGACGGTCAGCTTCGGCTTTATCCATGAACAAACGCTCCAGATCTCGGCTGCTGCGGTATACCACTTCGACGGCCATTCACCACCTCACATGCCTTCACGATAGTTGTCTTTTGCGACTACTGTATTCATATACAGTGAAAAGGGTAAGCCAAACCGTGGGGTTTGGGTAGCAGTTTTTTAATGTAGCCCGTAAATACAGGTTTGCCGTGCCTCATGTCACCCCGCCATCATCTTATATCGGCCTCTGGCCTTTTTTCTGCATGCAGAACAACCGTCACGTCCAACCCGCATTATCCGGTCGAGTCGACCTAAGGAAGCATCATCGTGAAAATCAACTGGGCCGAAAAGCTGCGCCAGAACGTGCATGAACTGGCCGAGTCCCTGGGCAACCTGTTTGTCGAGTCGTTCCACTACCTGGCGCTGTTCGCCATTGGTGCGGTGACGGCCTGGGCGGCGGTGATGGAGTTTTTGGGGATGCTGGAGAACGGGCACATCAAGATCGATGACATCTTGTTGCTGTTCATCTACCTGGAACTGGGCGCAATGGTCGGGATTTACTTCAAGACCAACCACATGCCGGTGCGCTTCCTGATCTACGTGGCGATCACCGCGCTGACGCGCCTGCTGATCTCCAACGTGTCCCACCACAACCCGCCAGACATTGGCATCATCTACCTGTGCGGCGGGATTCTGCTGTTGGCGTTTTCGATCCTGGTGGTGCGCTACGCTTCGTCGGCGTTCCCGTCGGTGAAGGTCGAAGGCCCGCGCCGCAAGGGCGAGGCGAGCCTGGAAACCGAGAAGGGCGAGCTTTAAAGCCCGACGCTGAAGGGCAGGGTGTTCGTAGGCGGTCGCTGCAAGCGCTGGTGATCGCCGTCAGTCATCACCGCCAGGATCTCCATGGCGCTGTGACCCTGCTCGATGGCGATGCCGAACTGGATGCTTTGCACCAGGCGTTTGAGCCGTTGCGGGTCGTTGCGTTGTTCGGCGCTGATCATGCGCTTGGCCACCACGCCCGACTCGTTCGAGAGGGTGAGCATGATGCTGCCATCCAGCCGTTGGATACTCAGGTTGACACGGTAGTTGGGGGTGAAGGTGTCTGTGATGATCTGAAAAGGATTGTCCATGGTGCGTTACCGCCTGATAAGAACATGCAGTCATTGACGACCGGTGTCGGGATTAGTTCGCGTTTCCTGACCACTGGCCACTCCGTCGCTGAGGTTTCCACAAGGTCCGTTGTCCTCAAGAGCTGTACAGCAAAGGCCGTGCCGTACAGCACCCTGTCAGGCAATGAATACCCCTTGTGGGAGCGGGCTTGCCCGCGATGGCGGCGAATCAGTCAACAATTGTTTCGATGAACGATCGCTATCGCTGGCAAGCCAGCTCCTACATGGGAGCTGCGTTGTGGGCTATTTCAGGGCAGTACCGAGAAAACGATCGCAGACAGCGCAATCAAGCCGATCACCACCACAAACACATTCGACACCTGGCCCGAGTACTGGCGCAGAGATGGCACGCGACGGATCGCGTACATCGGCATCAGGAACAGCAGGCACGCAATGATCGGCCCACCCATGGTTTCGATCATGCCCAGGATGCTCGGGTTGAAAGTCGCCACAGCCCAGCAGGTCAGCACCATGAACAGGGCGGTGCTGCGTTCCAGCCATTTGGCCGACAGCGAACGGTTACGGCTGCGCAGGGATTTGACGATCAAGCCCTGGAAGCCTTCGCTGGCGCCGATGTAGTGGCCGAGGAAGGATTTGGTAATTGCCACCAGCGCGATCAGCGGCGCGGCGTAGGCGATCACCGGGGTCTGGAAGTGGTTGGCCAGGTACGACAGGATCGAAATGTTCTGGGCCTTGGCCGCTGCCAGGTCGGCGGGCGACAGCGCCAGCACGCAGCTGAAGCAGAAGAACATCACCGTCAGCACCATCATGCCGTGGGCCGTGGCCAGGATGCCGCTGCTCTTGCGTTCGGCCTGCGCGCCGTACACGCGTTTTTGATCGACGGCGAACGCCGAAATGATCGGCGAGTGGTTGAAGGAAAACACCATCACCGGGATCGCCAGCCACAGGGTCTTGAGGAACAGCGGCATCGGCATGCCGTCACCGGCGGAGGCGAAGAACGCGCCGTTCCAGTTGGGGATCAGGCTGAATGCCAACAACAGCAGGGCGGCGACGAACGGGTACACCAGCACGCTCATGGCCTTGACGATCACGCCCTGGCCGCAACGCACGATGGCCATCAGGCCGAGGATCAGCACCAGCGACAGGATCGCCCGTGGCGGCGGAGCCATGTGCAGTTGGTGTTCCATGAAGCTGCCGAGGGTGTTGGTCAGCGCGACGCTGTACACCAGCAGGATCGGGAAAATCGCGAAGAAATACAGCAGGGTGATCAACTTGCCTGCGCCCACGCCGAAATGTTCCTCGACCACTTCGGTGATGTCGCCGGATTTGCCCGACAACACAAAGCGCGTCAGCCCACGGTGGGCGAAGAAGGTCATCGGGAAGGCCAGCAGTGCCAGCACGATCAGCGGCCAGAAGCCACCGACGCCGGCATTGATCGGCAGGAACAAGGTGCCCGCGCCGATGGCGGTGCCATACAGGCCGAGCATCCAGGTGGTGTCGTGTTTGGTCCAGCCGGTGGTCACGGTGTTTTCTAGAGCGGGACTTGCTTCTGAAGGTGTAGCGCCAGCAGGTGTACGTACATCGGTCATCGTTATTGCCTCGTTATTATTTTTGCGCGGGCTCACGTTGGGGCGGTCAGGAAATGCTCCTCAGCATTCCACCCAGTTCACAGCCAGGCCGCCCCGTGAAGTTTCTTTGTATTTGTCGTGCATATCGGCGCCGGTATCGCGCATGGTGCGGATCACCCGGTCGAGGGAAATGAAGTGTTTGCCATCACCGCGCAGGGCCATTTGCGTGGCGTTGATCGCCTTGACGGCGGCGATGGCATTGCGCTCGATGCACGGCACTTGCACCAGGCCACCGACCGGGTCGCAGGTCAGGCCGAGGTTGTGTTCCAGGCCGATTTCGGCGGCGTTTTCCAGTTGCTCGGGTGTCGCACCGAGCACATCGGCCAGGCCAGCAGCGGCCATGGCGCAGGCGGAACCGACTTCACCCTGACAGCCAACTTCGGCGCCGGAGATCGAGGCGTTTTTCTTGCAAAGAATGCCGACGGCGGCAGCGGCCAGGAAGAAATTGACCACGTCGTCGTCGCAGGCTTCGGGGTTGAACTTCATGTAGTAATGCAGCACTGCGGGAATGATGCCCGCCGCGCCGTTGGTCGGTGCCGTGACCATGCGCCCACCCGCCGCGTTTTCTTCGTTGACGGCCAGGGCAAACAGGTTGACCCACTCCATCGCCGACAAGGTCGACGTGATGACATTCGGCTTGCCGATTTCCAACAGGTTGCGATGCAATTTTGCGGCGCGACGGGGCACATCCAGGCCGCCCGGCAAGATGCCTTCATCGCGCAACCCCTGTTCCACGCATTCGCGCATCACCGACCAGATATGCAGCAGGCCACTGCGGATTTCCTCGTCGCTGCGCCAGGCACGTTCGTTGGCCATCATCAGCTCGGAAACCCGCAGGCCGTGCGTGTTGCACAAGGCCAGCAGTTCGACGGCGCTGGAGAAGTCGTAGGGCAATTCCACTTCGCTGGTCGGCGCAATACCCGACTCTGCCTCAGCGGCTTCGATGATGAAACCACCGCCCACCGAGTAGTAGGTTTGTTCGCTCAACACGCCGTTGTCGCCATAGGCGTGCAGGGACATGGCGTTGGGGTGGTAAGGCAGGCTTTCGTCGAGCAACAGGAGGTCGTGTTGCCAGTTGAAGGCAATGTCCTGGGTGCCGGCGAGTCGCAGGCGACCGGACTCGCGCAGTTGCTGGATGCGCGCGTTGATGGAAGTTGGGTCAACCGTGTCTGGCCATTCGCCCATCAGCCCCATCACGCAGGCGCGGTCGGTAGCGTGGCCGACACCGGTGGCCGACAACGAGCCGTACAGGCGTACTTCGACACGCCGCGTGTCGCTCAGCAAGTGTTGGTCTTTCAGGGCTTGAGCAAAGGTCGCGGCCGCCCGCATGGGGCCGACGGTATGGGAGCTGGACGGGCCGATGCCCACCTTGAATAGATCGAAAACACTGATAGCCATGCTAAAGCCTTACAAGCAATGGAGTAGAAATCGCTGCCATGTTTTGTAGGACGAGCGGAATTGGCGCGATACTGAGCCTCTGGATCGGCACTGACCAACGAATTATCCTAAGACACCCTTTAGCAGGACTAAACCCTATGACTCGCCCCCTACATGGCCAGACCTACGTCTGGTTGCACGTGTTTTCCTGCGCTGCGCGGCATTTGTCGTTCACCCGTTGCGCCGAAGAACTGCACATCACGCCGGGGGCGGTGAGCCAACAAATTCGCCAGTTGGAGGAGCGCCTGGGGTTTCGTCTGTTTCATCGGCGGGCGCGTGGTGTGGAGCTGAGCGCCGAGGGGCAGCGGCTCGCGACGACGGTGGGGGAGGCTTACGGCAGCATCGATGCAGAGTTGCAGCGGCTGGACGCGGGGATGATCAGCGGTACCTTGCGCTTGCGCTCGATTCCGTCGTTTCTCGGTAAATGGCTGACCCCGCGTCTGCCACGGCTTCAGCAGCGTTTCCCGGACATCCAACTGCGCATGGTCGCGGAAGACAGCAGCATCGCCCTGCACGAAGGTGACTTCGATTTGGCGATTGACTTGAACGACGGCAGCTACCCCGGCCTGTTATCCACAGCCCTGTTGGACGAGCAGATTTTTCCGGTGTGCGCCCCGAGCCTGTTGCGTGGACGTCCGCCGTTGCACGGCCCGGCTGATCTGGTGCATTTCCCGTTGTTGCACGACATCACCGCTTGGCGTGGGAGTTATGAGTACGCGGAGTGGGAGTTTTACCTGAATGCCATCGGCTATCACGAAGCCGATGTTC
Organism: Pseudomonas sp. GW821-FHT09A09; assembly: GCF_059418405.1. NCBI lineage: Bacteria > Pseudomonadati > Pseudomonadota > Gammaproteobacteria > Pseudomonadales > Pseudomonadaceae > Pseudomonas > Pseudomonas sp. GW821-FHT09A09. The sequence goes on along the minus strand of NZ_JBWKPU010000021.1, from coordinate 46,546 downwards.
GACGCGGGCATACCTTCAACCGCAACCACCTGACGATCGAGGCTGCCATCGCCGGCATGGGCGTCGCCATTGCGCGGCGTACCTTGCTCAATGATGAGCTGGAGCGTGGCACCTTGATCGTGCCCTTCGGATTGGCGGTGCCCAATCACAAACGTTATGTACTGCTGTATGCGCCAGGCGCACTAAGCCACCCGGGCGTACGGGCGGTGCATGATTGGCTGGTGGAAGAAGCGGGGATTTTTCGCGGATTGCACCCCTTGGGTGAGGGGCAATTGTGAGGTTGTTCAGGCGTAAGAAGATGTAACCAACTCCCCACCCTAACAGCGTTTTTGCTCGTCGTCAGACTTAATTTGTAATGTGGGATTTATCTTTGCAAAGGGGTTGAATTAGTTCTCTGACTGCTCAATTGTGTAATCAAGAGGTCATGGTTACACCACACCGGTGTTGCAGTTGTGACCTCCCGCGAGCTAGCTGAAATAAGGGAAGAACTATGCAAATCCAAGTCAATAGCGATAACCATATTGAAAGCAGCATCCGACTGGAGGAGTGGGTACGTACTACCATTGAGAGCACGCTCGAACGTTATGAAGAACACCTGACCCGCGTTGAGGTTTACCTGCGCGATGAGAACGGCGACAAGCCAGGCCCCCATGATTTGAGTTGCCGACTGGAAGCACGGCCAAAGGGCCATCAACCGGTCTCGGTCTGCGACAAGGCCGACACGCTGGAACAGGCCATCGACGGTGCCGCCATCAAACTGGAGCATGCGTTGGAACATCTGTTCGGCAAACTGCAAGGCAAGCCACGCGCTGCCGGGAAAAGCCAGCCGACCACCAAAGTGAATGAAGACGAGCTTGAACAGGAGTTTCTGGAAAAAGAACGTGCCGTGTTCAACGGCTGATCACTGACAGTTCCTTCATCGCCACTAAAGACGGGCCTGCATTTGCAGGCCCGTTTTCGTTTTGAGAGCCTAGCGAAGCTGCGAAAGCGGCGGCACAGGCGACATATCAATCGACTGTGCCGCCGCCATCGCTGGCAAGCCAGCTCCTACAGGGGATCTTCGTCGCTGCACGCATCCCCTGTGGGAGTTGTCGAGCTTTAGCGAGGCTGCGAAGGCGGCGGCACGGGCGACATCTCAATAAGGCTGTGCGCGGCTACGGAAAAAATAGCGGCTCAACAGCGCCAGCACGCCCGCGCCAATGCCCGCAAAGAGCATGGCCCAACCGGTGCCGTGGCGCAGGGCGGCCTGCGCATCCGCCGTCGTCAGCCCCGGCACGTCCAGTTTGCCAGCGGCGATGTGCTGGCTGATGGCGGGCCAGTCCAGGGCCGTGGTTGCGGGCAGCAAACTGGCCAGTTGATGGCTGATCCCGAGCAGCAACACCAGGCCCATCAATGCGATGTTCAGTGCCAGCGTGATCAGCCGCGCACTGAGGTCGATGCCCGACGCCATGCCCGCACGGTCAGCCGAAACCGAGCCGGTGGTGGTGTTGGTGGTCGGTGAGTTGGTCAGCGCCAAACCGATGCCGGCGAGTACGCAACTGCACAGCACCCCTGCGGTACTCGGCTGCTCTGCACGGTTGATCACGGCCATGGCGATAAACCCCGCGCCCATCAGGCCAAGGCCCAGCGGGATGATACGTTCGGCGCCATGGCGCAAGGCCAGGCGTTCGGCCAGCGGCGGCACCAACAAGGTCGGCAGGGTGTAGGCGAGCAGGGCGCCGCCAGTGGTCATGGTGTCGTAGCCCAGGCCGGCCTGGAAGTAGAGCGGCAGGTAGATCATGAACGGCCAGAAACTGAAGTTCATGCCGATCGAGCCCATCAGTGCGCCGTTGAAACGCTGGATACGAAACACCGAAAAATCGAACATCGGGTGCGCGCTGCGTCGTTCAATGATGATGAACAGCAACAGTCCGACCAACGACAGGCTGGCCCAGCCGAGCATGGTCGGGGTGGCAAAGCCGTGTTCGGTGCCTTGGGTGATGAAGTACACCAGCGCGAACACCGACAACGTCAAGGTGAGCATGCCGGCGATGTCGAGGCGATGGCCGGCCGGGTCGCGGGATTCCTGCACGCTGATGCGCAGCAGCACCAGGGTGAGCAAGGTCAGTGGCACATGCACCAGGAACACCCAGCGCCAGTCGGCCACGGCCAGGATCAACGCCCCCACCATCGGCCCGAAACCCAGGCCGATGCCTGCGATCACGCCCCATATCGCGAAGGCCCGGGCTCGCGCCGCAGGCTCGCGGAACAGGTGCGAAAGAATCGCGAACTGGCAGATCATCATCGCGCCAGCCCCTACGCCCTGCACGAAACGCGCAGTAATCAACGTGGGGGCGCTGTCGGCCAGGCCACAGGCCAACGAGGCCAGACCAAACACCCACAAGCACAGCACCAGCATGCGCCGGCGGCCAAAGCGGTCGGCCAGGGTGCCGGCGGCCATCAGTACGCTGGTACAGGCCAACGTGTAGGCGTTCATGATCCATTGGGCGTCCTGAAAACCTGTGCCCAGTTGCTGTTCCAGGGTGGGCAGGATGACGGGCACGCTGGAAATTTCCAGGCCGAACATCAGGGCGACAAGGCAAACGGCGGTGAGGGCGAGCGCGTTCCTGGCCGCATGGGGTGTGCTGACGGCCGATAACGTGGCGGCGGGTGGCATGGGGATTCTCCTGAAGATGGGGGACCCGGTTATTTTCAGGGGAATCTGGTTCTTTATTCGTGATAAGTTTTCTGTTGATAAGGGATCTTAAGGCGACAATTGCACCATGACCACTCCGCGTTTCGACGGCGTCGAACTCTTTTTGCAGATCGTGGAAAGCGGCAACCTGACGCAAGCCGCCGAACGCCTGAACCTCACGCGCTCTGCGGTGGGCAAGGGCCTGGCGCGGCTGGAGGCACGCTTGGGCACCTGTCTGTTGCAACGCTCGACACGGCGCCAACGTCTGACAGAAGACGGGCAGGCGTACTACGAACATTGTTTGCGCGCACTGGCTGAGCTGGAGGCGGCCGAGTCGGTGTTGGAGAGTGGTCGGCAGCAGCCACGCGGGCGCTTGCGGGCGAGTGTGCCGCTGGCCTTCGGTCATCACTATGCGGCGCCGGCGCTGTGGGGGTTGATGGATCGATACCCGGAGCTGGAGGTCGAGATTTGCTTCTCGGACCGCATGATCGATCTGGCGCAGGAAGGCTTCGACATCGCCGTGCGCATCGGCCCATTGCCGGATACGGATCGGCTGAGCGCTCGCCGCCTGGGCGAACAGGCTGTGGGCCTGGCGGCGTCACCGGCGTATCTGCAGCGCAAGGGACGTATTGAAGGGATTGATGACCTCGCAGGCCATCGGGGTATCGCTTACCGCAGCAATACGGCGTATCGCTCGCGTGTGGCGTCCCCCTTGGTGTTGGACGACCTCCAGGCCGTGGCCGATGCCGCGATTGCGGGCGTTGGTCTGGCCTGGTTGCCGAGTTGGCTGATTGCGCATTACGTCTTGCGCGGGCAGTTGGAGCCGGTCTTGCCGGGCTACCGGGAGCAGCCTTCACCGATCCATGTGATCTGGCCGACGGCACCGCACATGCCGGCCAAGACGCGCTGCGCAATCGATGCGCTGGTGACGGGCACGCCAAGCTGCCTGGCGGGCAGTTAAACCCTTTCCGACAACAGGAGCTGGCTTGTCGAATCGTCGCACCGCAGCGATGTCGGTGAGCCAGTTGATACAGCGGCTGCTGATACACCGCTATCGCAGGCAAGCCAGCTCCTACAGTGGATTTTCGTCGCTGCACGAGCCCCTGTGGGAGCTGGCTTGCCTGCGATAGCGGTATGTCAGCCAACAAATCTATCGATTGATGCGCCGCCATCGCTGGCAAGCCAGCTCCTACAGGGGGTGTCGTGGTTAAAACGCGATGGAGGTTTGCACGTACACCGTGCGCGGTTCGCCCACGTATTTGCCTTTGTTGTTATCGTCGAACGAGCGGGTGTAGTACTGCTTGTTGAAGATGTTTTTCACGCCGACCGCCACGTTCAAATCCGACAGCTGCGGGCCAAAGTCATAGGCTGCGCGGCTGCTGAACAGCATGTAGCCCGGGATGCGTCCGGTACTGCCGTCAGCACTTTCGGCCACGGTGTTGGCGTTGTCGGCGAACTGGCTGCTCTGGTAACTGCTGTCCAGGTTGAGCTTCCAGCGGCCTTCGGTGTAGCCCACGCCGAGGGTGCCTTTGTGCTTGGACGAGAAGGGCACGCGGTTGCCTTTGTTCGGGCCGTCTTCGCGGATGGTCGCATCGACATAGGCGTAGGTGGCATACACATCAAAACCTGCCAGCGCCGGGCTCAACCCGTCGAGGGCGTAGTTGACGCTCGACTCGATGCCCTGGTGGCGGGTTTCGCCGCGGGCAATCACCGAATCGTTGGTCTGATTGCTGTCGTACTGGTTGTCGAAGTTGATCAGGAACGCGCCGATTTCTGCACGCAGGGTGCCGTTGTCATAGCGCGTGCCGAGTTCCCAGGTGCGGGCTTTTTCCGGCTTCACTTCGCCGCTGGTCACGCGGTTGGGCATCTGGCTGTACTGCACGCTGCCGAACGAGCCTTCGGTGTTGGCGTAGAGGTTCCAGTCGTCGGTGAGGTGGTAGAGCACGTTCAGCGCCGGCAGTGCGGTGTTGTAGTCGCCCTTGTATTTGACGTTTGTCAGGTTGTTGGTCTGCTGGGACTCGATCATCTCGTAGCGTACGCCCGGGGTGATGGTCCACTTGCCGATGTCGATGCGGTCATCGACGAAGAACGCGTTGGCTTCGGTGGCGCCACGGGTGTCGCGGTCGTTGCGGCTGTTGGTGTTGGGCAGTTGCTGGTTGGCGCTGATCGGCGTGCGGTAGCGCAATTCATGGCCGGCTTCGTTGATGTAGCGGTAGCCCACGCCCACTTCATGGCTGCTGGGGCCTAGGTCGAAGCCTTGGGCAAAGCGGGTTTCAAGGCCGCGTACCCAGTACTCGCGAGGCGAAAGCGACAGGAAGGTGCCCTGGTCCAGGTAGCCATTGCGCAGTGTGGTGGTGAAGAAGGTGTTGGCGGTGAATTCGCGACGGTCTTCCTGGTAGCGGTAGCCGGCGTTGAACATGGTGCGACGGCCCCAGAATTTGTCGTAGGGGCGGGTGGACTGATACGGATCGGCCTTGTAGTCCTTGACGTTCAAACCGCCGGGCATATCGGCCTGGCCTTCGTAGTACTGTGCCATGGCGTTGAAGCTGTTGGCGTCGTCGAGCTGGTATTTGCCCTTGAGGATCAGGTCATCGATGCGCGTGTTGCTGTTTTCACGCCAGTCGCCGCCACGGGTGCCCGAGTACAGGATCGCGCCACCCAGGCCGTTATCAGCAGTGCCGCCGGCGAGCAGGTTGCCAGTGGTCTTGAAGCCGTCGTGGCTGGACGACGGGCTGGTCTCAGTCTGCAAACCACCTTTGACGGTCGGCGCATCGGGAATGGCGCGGGTCACGAAGTTGACGATGCCCCCAACGTTCTGCGGGCCGTAGCGCACGGCACCGCCGCCGCGTACGACGTCGACCGCGTCCATGTTGCCCATGCTGATCGGCGCGAACGACAGCTGCGGCTGACCGTACGGCGCGAAAGGCACCGGGATACCGTCCATCAATACCGTGGAACGCGACGCCAGGCGTGGGTTGAGGCCGCGAATGCCGAAGTTCAGCGCCATGTCGTGGCTGCCAGTGCCGTTGTTTTCCGGGGCATTGACGCCGGGAATACGGTTGAGTACATCGCGGGCCTGGGTGGCGCCCTGGCGTTCGAACTCTTCGCGGCGGATCACGTCACGGGCACCGGGGTGTTCAAATACGTTGGTCTGCTGCGCGTCGCCGAGCCAGTCGCCCACCACGTTGGAGGTTTGCAGTTCCAGCGTGGCGGGGGCACTGGCCGGTTGCAGGCTGTAGGCGTTGTCGCCCTCGGCGCGGGCTTGCAGGCCGGTGCCTTCCAGCAGTTTCTGCAGGCCTTCGGCGGCGCTGTAATTGCCGGACAGCCCGCGGCTTTGCAGGCCGGCCGTCACGTCGGAGCCGAACGAAATCAGCACGCCCGCCTCACGCCCGAATTGATTGAGTGCCGCTTCCAACGACGCCGGCGCAATGTGATAGGGCTTGGCCTCTGCCGCCATCAGCTGAGGAATCACTGTGAGACTGAGGCTGGCGCCCAGTAGGAGTTGGCGCAAGGTGCGGGCGAGAAGCGTCGGCTGCTGGGGCATGAAGTGCGGTCCTGAGAAGGAAGAATCAAGGTGGCTTTCCTTCTCTGTCACGCGAGGTGTGGAAAACGGCTCACGGTGCTGCACAATAATTTCAGGCCCGTGCCTGCACCGTCACCCAGTAGCGGGTGAAGCGCCGCACTTTGACGGGCAGGCTGACTTCCAGCAGGTCGAGGATGCGTTCACTGTCGTCCAGCGGGTAGCTGCCGGACAGCAGCAAGTTGGCCACCTGCGGGTCACAGTTGAGCTGGCCACGGCGATAGCGACCCAGTTCGGTGAGGAAGTCTTCAAGGCGCATATGGGCGGCCATCAACATGCCGTCGGCCCAGGCGCCGCTGTTGGCGTCGGTGGGGCGTGGGGTGTCCCAACCCTTGCGGGTGAAGTTGACCTGGCGCGACGCCTCGACCGTCAGCGGCAGGCCGCTGTAGCTATTGGGCATCACGTCGACATGACCGTCGAGCACGGCCAGTTGGGTGTGGTCGTTGAACTGGCGTACGTTCCAGCGTGCGGCCTGGCTGCTGAGCAAACCCTGGCCGGTCAACACGCGCAGCGGCGTATTGCCGGCGTTGGCGGTCAACAGGATTTCGCCTTCCAGCAGGCGGATCAAGCGTTGCTGGCCATCGAAATGCACATCCACGGCGCTGCCGGTATTGAGTTGCAATTGGCTGCCATCCGCCAGTTGCACTTTGCGCCGCTGGCCGACGGGGCTGCGGTAGTCGGCGGTGAGCGGCGGCAGGATATGTTGCTGGCGCAGGCTCCAGGCCGCAGCCGAACCGGCGCCGAGGATCAACAGCAACTTCAGGGCCTGGCGTCGGCTGCTGGATTTCGGTGCGTTCAAGGCGGCGTGGGCTAGGGGCGAGGGCATGCCGCGCAGGCGTTGGTTGACGCGCTGGATGTGGTCCCAGGCGCGCTGGTGTTCGCTGTGGGCGTCCAGCCATTGTTGCCAGGCGGCCTGCTGGCGCGGGTTGAGCGTGCCCTGCTGCATTTCCATCAGCCAGTGCACGGCTTGCTCGGCGACTTGGGTCGAGAAATTCATAGGGCAAAGTAGCAGCGCATGGCCGCTTTATTCAGGTGGCGTTTGACCGTGGCAATGGAAATACCCAGTTCCGCGCCGATTTGTGCGTAGGTCAGGCCGTCGAGCTGGGCCAGCAGGAACGCGCGTTTGACCTGCACGGGCAGGCCATCGAGCAGTTGGTCCAGTTCCAGCAATGTTTGCAGGATGATCGCGCGGTCTTCTTCTGAAGGGGCGACCTGTTCGGGCATCTGCGCCAGGGCGTCGAGGTAGGCGCGCTCCAGGTCCTGGCGGCGATAGAAGTTGAACAGCACGCGCTTGGCGACGGTGGTGAGGAAGGCACGCGGTTCGATCAGTGTCGGCGTTTCCCGTGCGGTGAGCACGCGGATGAAGGTGTCCTGGGCCAGGTCGGCCGCGCTTTCCGGGCAGCCGAGCTTGCGTCGCAACCAGCCGGTGAGCCAGTGGTGATGGTCGTGGTACAGGACTTCGACGGTGTTGGACGGCTGCAACGCAATCACTCCACAAGCATCGGCATGCTTTAGAGAACAAGAATTGTTCGCATTGTAGGGCGCGCGATACGGTTCGGCAATCCGTGGCGACGGGTGATTCATCCGTTCTGTTTTGCTTATGAGAATATTTATCATTAATATTGCGCGCTGATGAATCTGGCGCTTCCCGCATGAAAAGCAAAACCTCATTGCCCGCTACCTATCGCCTCGCCGTCACCTCGCGCGTGTTGGCGGCTGTGGTGGGCGGCTACCTGATGGCATCCCTGGCCAGCATCTGCCTGGCGCTCTGGCTGCCAACGTCCCGCGCCGACGCGGTGATCACCGGGATGATGAGTTCATTTGTGTTCTACCTGCTGGCCGTGCTCTGGTGTTTCGCCTGCCGTACCGCGTGGCGTGCATGGGCGGGGGTGATGGTGCCGAGTGCGTTGTTCGCGACCCTGGCCGGCGTGGGGTTCTGGATGGCACGCACATGAAAGAGGGCTTTCGCCAGGCAATGGCCTGGTTGCACACCTGGGCCGGCTTGATCTTCGGCTGGCTGCTGTTCGCGATTTTCCTGACCGGCACCCTGTCCTATTTCAAGGACGAGATCAGCCACTGGATGCAGCCCGAAGTGCAGGCCCACCCGCTGGACGATGCGCGCAGCCTCGCCGCCGCCCAAGCCTACCTGCAACAACAGGCACCGAATGCCGCACGCTGGTTCATCACCTTGCCAGACAGCCGTGACCCCGGCCTGTCGGTGATGTGGCAAGACAAGATCGACCCAGGCAAACGCGGCAACTTCATCCAGAAAACCCTCGACCCCGTCACCGGCCAGGCAGTCCAGGCCCGCGAAAGCATGGGCGGCGAGTTCTTCTACCGTTTCCACTTCCAACTGCAGATGCCCCACCCCTGGGGCCGCTGGCTGTCGACCATCGCGGCGATGGTGATGTTTGTCGCACTGATCACCGGGATCATCACCCACAAGAAAATCTTCAAGGACTTCTTCACCTTCCGCCCCCGCAAAGGCCAGCGTTCCTGGCTCGACGGGCATAACGCGGTGGGCGTGCTGGTGCTGCCTTTTCATTTGATGATCACCTACAGCAGCCTGGTGATTTTCATGAGCCTGGTGATGCCGGCGCCCATCGCCGCCTCCTATGGCAACGACACCCGCGCTTTTTTCAATGATGTATTCCCGGCCACCAACAACGCACCGGCACTCGGCCAGCCGGGCAAATTGCTGCCCTTGGGGCCGATGTACGAACAGGCCCGGACGCAGTGGGCGGGCGGGCATGTGGGCCGTTTGACGATCAACAACCCGAGCGACGTAAACGCCTCGGTGAATGTGTTCCGCGCTGGCTCCGACCGTGTGGTGCATGACTTCGGCAGCACCGTGTCGTTCAACGGCACCACCGGCGAGCTGTTGCGGGTCAGTGGCGAGCAGTCGCTGCCGGCCGCGATCAGCGGCAGTTTCTACGGCCTGCACATGGGCCATTTCGCCGGTCCGGTGTTGCGCTGGTTGTACTTTATCTGTGGCCTGGCGGGCACGGCGATGATCGGCACCGGGCTGGTAATCTGGCTCGGAAAACGTCAGCTCAAGCACGTCAAGACCGGTGTGATGCCATTCGAGTTGCGGTTGGTGGAAATCCTGAACATCGCCAGCATGTCGGGGCTGATGATCGCCATCGCGGCGTTTTTCTGGGCCAATCGATTGCTGCCGGTCGGCCTCTCCGAACGCTCCGATTGGGAAGTGCAGGCCTTTTTCATCGCGTGGGGTTTGAGCCTGCTGCACGCCGTGTTGCGCCGAGGTCGCCAGGGTTGGGTTGAGCAATTGAGCGTCGGTGCGTTGTTGTTCGTGTCGATTCCGCTGCTCAACGCACTGACCACCTCGCAACACCTGGGCGTGTCATTGGCCAAGGGCGACTGGGCCATGGCCGGGTTCGACCTGACGTGCCTGGCCAGCGGGCTTTTCCTTACCTGGGCGGCCTGGAAGATGCAGCACCGCACGGCGCCGCAGCTCAAGGCGGTGCGTGCAGCGTCTTTGACGCTCAAGCAGGAGGCGAACTGAATGCTGCTCGCCCTCCTGCTGTGCTACGCCGGGTTTACCGCGCTATGCCTGGCCACCGACCGCCACCATGGCGAACTGCTGCACAGCAAACCGTCCCCTCGCCGACGCTTGGTTTTGCGTGGGGCGGGGTGGTTGTTGTTAATCGTGGCCATCTGGCCGGCCGTTGCCGCCACCGGCTGGAGCCAGGGCCTGGTGGAGTGGTGCGCGGTGTTGATGCTCAGCGCACTGTTGTTGGTGTTGCTGTTGCCGTATCGGCCAAGGCTGGCCTTGATCCTGGCGGGTGTTGGCTTGTTGGCCAGCCCGGTCGCGGCCTTCGCCATACTCTGAGCCTTCCATGATGATCAGCACACCACCGGAACCCAAAGACAGCTCGCACACGGATGCGGCCGGTGGACGTGCGCATTTTTTGCAGGTGTTTTTGTCCCAGCGTTCACAGATGGAAGCGCTGGTGAGCCGACGTGTGGGTTGCCGCGCCACCGCGGCTGACTTGGTGCAGGACTTGTTCCTGCGCTTCTGGCGCCGGCCGCTGGTGCAGGTCGAAGAACTCAGCACTTATTTGCTGCGCTGCGCGGGCAACATCGCCATCGACCACTTGCGTAGCGAAGGCGCCCGCGTACGCAGCAGCGAAGGTTGGCTCCCGGAACAACAGGACAACCAAGGCTCGGAGCCCCAGGCCGCCCTCGAAGCCGGCAATGACTTGCGCCATGTCGAGGCCGCCCTGCGCAGCTTGCCCGAGCGCACCCGGCAGATCTTCCTGCTCAACCGTATTCACGGGCGCAAATACGCCGAAATCGCCAAGGCCATGGGGGTGTCCCAAAGTGCCGTGGAAAAACATATGATGCGTGCCCTCGAAGCCTGCAAAGCCAGCCTTCGCGAACCATCGCCCCCACGCACGCCAGGGAAAGCACCGTGAACGTCACCCCCACGCCCGCCCAGGAACAAGCCGCACTGGCTTGGCTGAGCCTGCTGCATGACCAGCCCAGCAGCGGCGACCAGGCCACGTTCAGTCGCTGGCTGCGTGCCGACCCTGCGCATGTGCAGGCGTATTCCCAGGCGCAGGTGTTGTGGGAGTTGAGTGAAGTGCCGGCGCGTGCGCTTGCCGATGAGGATGCGCTGGCGTTGCAGGGTTACCTCAATGCGATGAACACCTCGAAGCGCTCGCGGGCGATACGTTGGTCCGGCGCTTTGGCGATGGCCGCCTGCCTCCTGTTGATGGTGTCCATGGGCGCCGGCTGGCAGCCGTCGCGCTGGGTCGATGGCTTCGGCGCGGACTACGTAACGGCGCCGGGCGAAATCAAAACCGTCACCCTGGCCGACCAATCCCAGGTGACCCTTGATGCTGACAGTGCCATTGCCGTGGATTTCAGCCATGGCGAGCGGCATATCCAGCTGCGTCGCGGCGCGGGCTTTTTCAGTGTGACCCATACCGGCCAGTCATTTGTGGTGGGGGCGGACAGTGGCGAAGCGCGGGTGTTGGGCACACAGTTCGAAGTGCGCCTGCAGCCGGCAGGGGCCGAGGTGACGGTATTGTCCGGACGGGTGGGAGTGACGCCATCCAAGACGGGTCAGCAGCAAATCCTCACGGCCGGCCAGCAAGTGACCTACGCCGATGGCATTGCCGAACCCCTGCACGGGGTCGACAGCGAATCACGCCTGGCCTGGCGCGACGGTTGGCTCAACTACTACAAGGCGCCGCTGGCGGATGTGGTCAAGGACTTGGGCCGTTATTACCCGGGCCGCATCCTGTTGCTGAACGACGACATGGGCGCCAAGCGCGTCAGCGGCAGCTTCCCCAGCAAAGACCCACAGGCGGTGTTGAATGCCTTGCAGGCAGTGCTCGGTTTTGAACAACACCATGTGTTGGGGCGGATGATCGTGTTGCGTTAGAGGCATGTAGGAGCTGGCTTGCCGGCGATAGCGTCACCGTGGTGTGCCTGACAGACCGTGGTGTCTGCATCGCAGGCAAGCCAGCTCCCACAAAAGCCAGCTCCCACACAAGCCAGATTCCAGGCAAACCAGCATTCACACAAGCCAGCTCCCATAAGGTGTGGGTTACTTCAGGGCTGCCATGATCGCGTCAGGGTTGTAGTCGCGAATCAGCGTGCCATTCACATTCACAAACGGAATCCCGCCGCCGCCCAGCGCCTCATACGCCTGGCGCGCCTGGGCGTCTTTCTCGATATCGAACGCTTGGTAAGGGATGCCTTTCTGGTCCAGAAAGCGGCGGATCTGCTTGCAGTAGCCACACCACTCGGTGGCATAGAGTGTCACGCGCGCCGAAGCGCGCACCTGCTCTGAAACCACCTGCGACGGGTTGAACACCCGCTGGATCTTGCCCCAGTTTTCGAACACCACCACTACCAGCAATATCAGCAGGACTTTCTTGAAGACCCCGCCCAGCATCAGTTACGGCGCTTGAGCTGGTCGGTCAGCTGGGTCGGCAGGCCCTTGATGATCAAGGTGCCAGCGGCTTCGTCGTACTCGATCTTGTCGCCCAGCAGGTGTGCTTCAAAACTGATGGACAGCCCCTCGGCGCGGCCGGTAAAGCGGCGGAACTGGTTGAGGGTGCGCTTATCGGCCGGGATTTCCGGCGACAGGCCGTAGTCCTTGTTACGGATATGGTCATAGAACGCCTTAGGTCGATCTTCATCGATCAAGCCCGAAAGTTCTTCAAGACCCATGGGTTCGCCGAGCTTGGCCTGGCTGCTGGCGTAGTCCACCAGGGTCTTGGTTTTTTCGCGGGCGGATTCGTCCGGCAGGTCCTCGCTTTCAACGAAGTCGCTGAAGGCCTTGAGCAAGGTACGGGTCTCGCCCGGACCGTCGACGCCTTCCTGGCAGCCGATGAAATCGCGGAAGTACTCCGAGACTTTCTTGCCGTTCTTGCCCTTGATGAACGAGATGTACTGCTTGGACTGCTTGTTGTTCTGCCACTCGGACACGTTGATGCGTGCCGCCAGGTGCAGTTGGCCCAGGTCCAGGTGGCGCGACGGGGTCACGTCCAGTTCATCGGTCACCGCCACGCCTTCGCTGTGGTGCAGCAGGGCGATGGCCAGGTAGTCGGTCATGCCTTGCTGGTAGTGGGCGAACAATACGTGGCCGCCGGTGGAGAGGTTGGACTCCTCCATCAGCTTTTGCAGGTGCTCGACGGCCGTGCGGCTGAAGGTGGTGAAATCCTGGCCGCCGTCGAAATACTCCTTCAACCAGCCGCTGAACGGGTGCGCGCCGGACTCGGCATGGAAAAAGCCCCAGGCCTTGCCTTGTTTGGCGTTGTAGCTCTCGTTGAGGTCGGCAAGCATGTTCTCGATGGCGGCAGACTCAGACAGCTCTGAGTCGCGGGCATGGAGAACTGCGGGTGTGCCGTCGGGTTTTTTGTCGATCAGGTGGACGATGCAATGACGGATCGGCATAGGCTTCTCGGCTGGTTGAAGGGGAGCGGGTGGCCTCCCCGAAAAGTCGCCCAGTGTACCGCACCCATTGGTCAAGACACGCGTTGAAGGACGTTTTGGCCGCTCTCCGACGGGGCATATTCCTTTTTTTCACGGTTTAGAGCGATAAAGCTGACCAAATGGGTAGGTAGAAGCGGATATTTCCCCGTCTCTGTGCTAGTTTTGCCCCGTCTTACGCCAAGTCTCGGCGTTAAGCGTGCATTCAGCATCTGTCAGGTCGAACCAATCCCCGTTTCAAGCATCTATAACCCCGATCTCCGTGGTTATAGCCGGGGGTGCCAGGCCACCACGGCCAGGCTCGACGGCTGACACTGCACTCTGCAATCCATATGAATTTGATAGGGAAGGAACACCACAATGGCTATTACTAAAGACCAACTGATCGCTGACCTGGCTGAAGCAGTAGACGCACCGAAAACTACCGTGCGTGCTCTGCTGGACCAACTGAGCCAAGTTGTTGCTGATCAGCTGGAAAACGGCGGCGAAATCACTCTGCCAGGCGTTGGCAAACTGAAAGTGACCGAGCGTCCTGCCCGTACTGGCCGTAACCCTTCGACTGGCGCTGCCATCGAAATCGCTGCCAAGAAAGTTATCAAGCTGGTTGTGGCCAAAGGCCTGACCGACGCTGTTAACAAGTAAGACGCAGCAAAAAAAACCGTGCTCCGGAGCGATCCGGGCACGGTTTTTTGTTGCCTGCGATTTGGTTTATCGCACCCAGCGCTGGCGCCAGATCAGTTGTTCGTTCTTGGTCTGGAAGGTCCAGGCGACGAAACGGCTTTGTTTCTGGCCCTGGGACATTTCCACCACCTGGCTTTCCAGTGCACCGGCCTTTTTCAGCGCGGTTTCAATGGCGGGCAGGTTGGAGGCTTTCGAGACCAGTGTGCTGAACCACAGTACCCGATGGGCGACTTTGGCGCTTTCAGCGATCAACTGGGTCACAAACCGCGCTTCGCCGCCTTCACACCACAGCTCGGCCGATTGGCCACCAAAGTTCAGCACCGGCAATTTACGCTTGGGATCGGCCTTGCCCAGGGCGCGCCATTTACGCTCGCTGCCCTTGGTGGCCTCTTCCATGGACGCATGGAAGGGCGGGTTGCACATGGTCAGGTCAAACGCCTCGCCCGTTTCCAGCAAACCCAGCAGGATCTGCTTGGGATTGGTCTGCTGACGCAACTGGATGACCTTGCTCAGGTCGTTGGACTGCACGATGGCTTTGGCGGCGGCCACTGCGATAGGGTCGACCTCCGAGCCGAGGAAGTTCCAGCGGTACTCCATGTAGCCAATCAGCGGGTAGACACAGTTGGCGCCCATGCCGATGTCCAGCACCTTGACGATAGAGCCACGCGGGATCTTGCCGTCGTTGTTGCTGGCCAACAGGTCGGCAAGGAAATGCACGTAGTCCGCACGCCCCGGCACCGGTGGGCACAGGTAGTCGGCCGGGATGTCCCAGTGCTGGATCCCGTAGAAGGACTTGAGCAGCGCCCGGTTGAACACGCGCACTGCATCGGGGCTGGCGAAGTCGATGCTTTCCTTGCCGTACGGGTTGATGATCACGAATTTCGCCAGTTCCGGCGTGGTCTTGATCAGCGCCGGGAAGTCGTAACGGCCCGTGTGGCGGTTACGCGGGTGCAGGGTGGCCTCTTTGCGTGGCGCGACGGGCTTGGCCGTGGCGGCGGTTTTAGGCTTCTTGCGTGGAGGCTTGGGCGTGCTGGGGGCGGTCATGATGATTCTGGTGTTGGCTCAAAGTGGCGGGCATTGTCACACATCCTGAGCCTAACCCGTTCAACTGTAGGAGCCGGCTTGCCGGCGATGCAGGCGACTCGGTTAATCAACCTGACCGCGTCGATGCCTTCGCAGGCAAGCCAGCTCCCACATTGGTCGGGGGTGTTCAGATGGAGAGGGGTGTTCTCAAGGCATAAAAAAAGAGACCCGAAGGTCTCTTTTTTTACACAGGTTTCAGCTTACAGGCTGGAAATCCGCGCATGTTGCTCCGCCAGCTTGCCCAGGGCCTGTTCAGCCTCAGCCAACTTCGCACGCTCCTTCTCAATCACTTCAGCCGGTGCCTTGTCGACAAACGCTGCGTTGGATAGCTTGCCACCCACCCGCTGCACTTCACCTTGCAGGCGGGCAATTTCCTTGTCGAGACGGGCCAGTTCCGCGCCCTTGTCGATCAGGCCGGCCATCGGCACCAGCACTTCCATCTCGCCAACCAGTGCGGTGGCAGACAACGGAGCTTCGGCATCGGCCGCCAATACAGTGATCGACTCCAGCTTTGCCAGCTTCTTGAGCAGTGCATCGTTCTCGGTGAGACGGCGCTGATCTTCGGCACTGGCGTTCTTCACGAACACCGCCAATGGCTTGCCCGGGCCGATGTTCATCTCGGCGCGGATGTTGCGCGTACCCATCATCAGGGTCTTGAGCCATTCGATATCGCTTTCGGCCGCCGCATCAATGCGCGCTTCATTGGCCACTGGCCAAGGTTGCAGCATGATGGTCTTGCCTTCGATACCGGCCAGCGGCGCCAGGCGCTGCCAGATTTCTTCGGTGATGAACGGCATGAACGGGTGCGCCAGGCGCAGCGCCACTTCCAATACGCGTACCAAGGTGCGGCGAGTGCCGCGCTGGCGTTCGATCGGTGCGTTCTCGTCCCACAACACAGGCTTGGACAGTTCCAGGTACCAGTCGCAATACTGGTTCCAGATGAACTCGTACAGGGCCTGTGCAGCCAGGTCGAAACGGAACTGGTCGAGTTGGCGGGTCACTTCGGCTTCGGTGCGTTGCAGCTGCGAAATGATCCAGCGGTCGGCCAGACTCAGTTCGACGGCTTCGCCGTTCTGGCCGCAGTCTTCGCCTTTGTCCAGCACGTAGCGCGCCGCGTTCCAGATCTTGTTGCAGAAGTTGCGATAGCCTTCGACGCGGCCCATGTCGAACTTGATGTCGCGACCGGTGGACGCCAGCGAGCAGAAGGTGAAGCGCAGGGCGTCGGTGCCGTAGCTGGCGATGCCGTCGGCGAACTCGTCGCGGGTCTGCTTCTCGATCTTCTTGGCCAGCTTCGGCTGCATCAGGCCCGAGGTGCGTTTTTGCACCAGGGTTTCCAGGTCGATGCCATCGATGATGTCCAGCGGGTCCAGCACGTTGCCCTTGGACTTGGACATCTTCTGGCCCTGGCCATCCCGCACCAGACCGTGCACGTACACGGTCTTGAACGGAACCTGCGGGGTGCCATCCTCGTTCTTCACCAGGTGCATGGTCAGCATGATCATCCGGGCAACCCAGAAGAAAATGATGTCGAAGCCGGTGACCAGCACGTCGGTGGAGTGGAATTTCTTGAGGAATTCGGTCTGCTGCGGCCAGCCCAGGGTGGAGAAGGTCCACAGGCCCGAGCTGAACCAGGTGTCCAGTACGTCATTGTCCTGCTGCAGCGCTACGTCGGCACCGAGGTTGTGCTTGGCACGCACTTCGGCTTCGTCGCGGCCGACATAGACCTTGCCCGACTCGTCGTACCAGGCCGGAATACGGTGGCCCCACCACAGTTGACGGCTGATGCACCAATCCTGGATGTCACGCATCCACGAGAAGTACATGTTTTCGTACTGCTTGGGCACGAATTGGATACGGCCGTCTTCCACGGCGGCGATGGCAGGTTCTGCCAACGGCTTGGTGGACACGTACCACTGGTCGGTCAGCCACGGCTCGATCACGGTGCCGGAACGGTCGCCCTTCGGCACTTTCAGGCCGTGGTCGTCAACGCTCACCAGCAGGCCGGCAGCGTCGAAGGCGGCGACGATCTGCTTGCGCGCTTCGAAGCGGTCGAGGCCGGCGTATTCGGACGGGATCTTGCCGTCGATGCTTTCGTTCAGCGTGCCGTCCAGGTTGAACACCTGGCCGGCCGGCAATACGGCGGCGTTTTTATCGAAGATGTTCAGCAGTGGCAGGTTGTGGCGCTTGCCGACTTCGTAGTCGTTGAAATCGTGGGCCGGGGTGATTTTCACGCAGCCGGTGCCGAACTCAGGGTCGCAGTAGTCGTCCGCGATGATCGGGATGCGACGGCCAACCAAGGGCAGTTCGACGAACTTGCCGATCAGCGCCTGGTAGCGCTCGTCGTTCGGGTTAACCGCGACGGCGGCGTCGCCGAGCATGGTTTCCGGACGGGTGGTGGCGACGATCAGGTAGTCGTTGCCTTCAGCGGTCTTGGCGCCGTCGGCCAGCGGGTACTTGAGGTTCCACAGGAAGCCCTTCTCGTCGTGGTTTTCCACTTCGAGGTCGGAGATTGCCGTGTGCAGCTTGGTGTCCCAGTTGACCAGGCGCTTGCCACGGTAGATCAGGCCGTCTTCGTGCAGGCGCACAAAGGCTTCTTTAACGGCTTCCGACAGGCCGTCGTCCATGGTGAAGCGCTCGCGGCTCCAGTCGACGGACGAACCCAGGCGACGGATCTGACGGCTGATGTTGCCGCCGGACTGGTCTTTCCATTCCCAGACTTTTTCCAGGAATTTCTCGCGGCCCAGGTCGTGGCGGTTCTGGCCAGTGGCTTCGAGTTGGCGTTCCACCAGCATCTGGGTGGCGATACCGGCGTGGTCGGTGCCCGGCTGCCACAGGGTGTTGCGGCCCTGCATGCGGCGGAAACGGATCAACGCATCCATGATCGCATTGTTGAAGCCATGGCCCATGTGCAGGCTGCCAGTGACGTTCGGTGGCGGAATCATGATGGTGTAGGAATCGCCCGCGCCTTGCGGGGCGAAATAATTCTCGGATTCCCAGGTGTTGTACCAGGAAGTTTCGATGGCGTGCGGCTGGTAGGTCTTATCCATGCGCGGCGGGACCCTAGTTGGCATTTATTCAGGAAAGCCGGCAAGTATAACGGGGCAGGGCGTGGAGGGCGAGTTGAAGACGGCCTAAAGGTCGATGCAAACCAATGTGGGAGCTGGCTTGCCTGCGATAGCTATCTGTCAGTCAACTCATCAGTGACTGATACACCGCTATCGCAGGCAAGCCAGCTCCCACAGGAGATATATGTCCATCTCAGGACTGGTATTGGCTGAGCAGCCGCTCCATCCGCGCATCCATCCGACGTTTGATCTCCGCCTCGATATGCGGGGCAAAGTCGTCGATCACGTCTTGCATGATCAATTGGGCGGCGGCGCGCAGTTCGTTGTCCAAGTGCAGCAGCAAGGCGTCCGGCGCTTTTTCAGCCGCGGCAGGCGCAGGTTCGGCAGCGGGAGCCTCAGCAACCGGCTCGGGTGTCACGGGCTTGCCGCCGACCATGTCGAACAGCAGCGGAATCTGTACCTCGCCCTCGACCGATTCGGTCAACAGCGGCGGTTGCAAGTCATCATCACCGAGCAACTGGCGGATCGACTCCAGGTCGTCCAGCAGGTGGTCGTCTTTTTTTATAGGGTTGGGAGTGTCCATCGTTTACTCAAAGTCGTTGTAGCCGGTGATCTTGAAGAGGATAGCCCTGTTCACGGTAGAAACGGAAACTCTCCCGCGCGGCCTGACGAATAGCCGGGTCTTCCACCACCACTTCCGCCACACGGGCAAAAGCCTTGGCAAAAGGCGGCACTTTCAGGTCCAGGTTGACCAGCAGGTCATGGTGATCGCCGCAACTGTCCCCCAAACCCAGGACAACCAGGCCGTCGGGTTCGGACTCGGCGGGGCCGTGGGGCACGAAACTTTCGCCCTTGAAACGCCACAGGCGGGCGTCCAGTTCGTCGCGCTGGGTGGCATCGCTGCAATGCAGGTAGATGCGGTGGCCCATGCGCCAGGCTTTTTCGGTGAGTTTGCAGGCAAAGTCCAGGCGCGCGAGCGGGTCGGCGCTGGGCAATATATAGAAGTCGACTTGGGTCATTACATTTCCTGGCTTACGCATAACCCCCTGTAGGAGCCGGCTTGCCGGCGATGGCGTCCTTCAGAACGCCGCAAGGCTCTAAGGCCTCATCGCCGGCAAGCCGGCTCCTACAAAGGTGTTGCGGTTAGGCCTTGGCGCGATCCAGCAGGTACTGGGTCAGCAGAGGAACCGGACGGCCAGTGGCGCCCTTGTCCTTGCCGCCGCTGGTCCAGGCCGTGCCGGCGATGTCCAGGTGCGCCCAGTTGAAGTTCTTGGCAAAGCGCGACAGGAAGCAGGCCGCGGTGATGGTGCCGGCTTTCGGGCCGCCGATGTTGGCGATGTCAGCGAACGGACTGTCCAGCTGTTCCTGGTACTCATCGAACAGCGGCAGCTGCCAGGCGCGGTCGTCGGCGGCTTTACCGGCGCTGAGCAGTTGCTCGATCAGCTCGTCGCTGTTACCCAGCAGGCCCGAAGTGTGAGAGCCCAGGGCCACGATGCAGGCACCGGTCAGGGTGGCGATGTCGATCACGGCCTGCGGCTTGAAGCGCTCGGCGTAGGTCAGGGCGTCGCACAGCACCAAACGGCCTTCGGCGTCGGTGTTGAGGATTTCGACGGTCTGGCCGCTCAGGGTGGTGACGATGTCGCCCGGACGGGTCGCGCCGCCGCTCGGCATGTTCTCGGCACAGGCCAGGATGCACACCAGGTTGATCGGCAGCTTGAGTTCCAGCACGGCACGCAGGGTGCCGAATACGCTGGCGGCGCCGCCCATGTCGTACTTCATTTCGTCCATGCCCAGGCCCGGCTTGAGGCTGATGCCGCCGGTGTCGAAGGTGATGCCTTTGCCGACCAGGGCGTAAGGCTTCTCGGACTTCTTGCCGCCGTTGTATTGCATCACGATCAGGCGTGGCGGCTGGTCGCTGCCCTGGCCCACGGCGTAGAACGAGCCCATGCCCAGTTCCTTGATCTTCTTCTCGTCCAGCACTTCGACCTTCAGGCCCTTGAACTCTTTGCCCAGTGCCTTGGCTTGTTCGCCGAGGAAGGTGGGGTGGCAGATGTTCGGCGGCAGGTTGCCCAGGTCCCGGGTGAACGACATGCCCTTGGCAATGGCGGTAGCGTGGGTCACGGCGCGCTCGACTTCAGCCTGGGCAGCCTTGATGGTCAGCAGGGTGATTTTCTTCAGGGCGCGGGGTTCGGCCTTGGTGCTCTTGAATTGGTCGAAGATATAGCCGCCGTCCACCAGGCTCTCGGCCAACAGGCGGGTCTTGCCGTAGCTGTCACGGCCTTTGACCACCACTTCATCCAGCGCCAGGGTTGCATCGGTGCCGCCGAGGCCTTTGAGGGTGTTGAGAATGCCGCTGACGATTTTGCGGAAAGGGCGGTCGCCCAGCTCTGAATCTTTGCCCACGCCCACCAGCAATACGCGGTCGGCCTTGAGATTGGGCAGGCTTTGCAGCAGCAGGCTCTGGCCCACTTTGCCGGCCAGGTCGCCGCGCTTGAGGACCGCGCTGATGGCGCCGCCGCTCAGTTCATCCAGTTGCTTGGCGGCGACGCCGAGTTTGCGGCCTTCGCCGACAGCGACCACGAGGGTGGCGGTTTTCAACGTTTCGGGGCTAACGCTTTTTACAACCAATTCCATTTTCGGGTCCCTTATAAAGGTCTGAGAGCCTGGCGTTTGTACGCAGGCTTTAAAGCATGGCAGCTGTGTAAACCGCCAGCGACAAAGGCCGCAGTTTGAACCTCGCCAGCGGAGCCTGACAACCCTTGCCGGCAGCTTTGTGTACGTGCATGAGGTTGCGCAGTGACAGGCGCGGCCAATCACAGGATAATGCGCCATCTTTTTAGCCGGCCCGTGTGAATGGGCTGACTGGTATGCTTGCTTGTTTGGCCGCCTTAGCCTGACAACCCTGGAGTGTCTGGTTTGATCGTCTTCCGTTATCTGTCCCGCGAAGTCCTGTTGACCCTGAGTGCCGTGAGTGCGGTATTGCTGGTCATCACCATGAGTGGTCGTTTCGTCAAGTTCCTTGCCCAGGCCGCCTCGGGCGCCCTGGATCCGGGCTCGTTGTTCCTGATCATGGGCTTCCGCCTGCCGGGCTTCCTGCAGCTTATCCTGCCACTTGGCCTGTTCCTCGGCATCTTGCTGGCTTACGGCCGGTTGTACCTTGAGAGCGAGATGACCGTGCTGTCTGCCACGGGGATGAGCCAGCAGCGTTTGCTGGCCATGACCATGGTGCCGGCCGCCGGCGTTGCGCTGGTGGTGGCCTGGTTGAGCATGAGCCTGGCGCCACAAGGGGCCATGCAGTTCCAGTTGCTGCTGAACAAGCAGGACGCCATGACCGAGTTCGACACCCTCGAACCAGGGCGTTTCCAGGCGCTCAATGACGGCACGCGGGTGACCTACACCGAAACCATGACGGAAGACCGCGCCAACCTCGGCGGCGTGTTCATCTCCCAGAAGAACCAGGGGCAGAACCAGAAAGACCGCGGCATTTCCATTCTGGTGGCCGACACCGGCCGCCAGGAAGTGCGTCCTGACGGCAGCCGTTACCTGATCCTCGAAAATGGCTACCGCTACGACGGCAGCCCTGGCCTGGCGGACTATCGTGCAATCAAGTACGACACCTATGGCGTGATGCTTGCCAAACCCGACGTCAGTGACGAAGTAACCGACCGCGATGCCTTGCCGACTTCGTCGCTGTTCGGCAGCCAGGAACTGCGCTCCATCGCCGAACTGCAATGGCGTATTTCCCTGCCGTTGCTGGTGTTCATCGTCACGCTGATGGCCGTGCCGCTGTCGCGTGTCAATCCGCGCCAGGGCCGGTTCCTCAAGCTGTTGCCGGCGATCCTGCTGTACATGGCCTACCTCACCATCCTGATTTCCGCCCGTGGTTCCCTGGAGAAAGGCAAGTTGTCGCCGGTCCTGGGCCTGTGGTGGGTGCACGGGATTTTCCTGGCGATCGGCCTGGGGTTGCTCTACTGGGAACCTATTCGTTTGAAAATGAAGAGCCGTCGTGGCCTGAAGGAGCTGGCTCGTGGCTAAGCTAGATCGCTACATTGGTAGCAGCGTACTGATCGCCATCCTGGCGGTACTGGGTATCATCCTCGGCCTGGCTTCGTTGTTCGCCTTCATTGATGAAGTCGGCAACGTCACCAATACCTATACGGTCATGGACGTGCTGGGCTTCGTGGCGCTCACCGCGCCGCGTCGCCTCTACGACATGATGCCGATGGCCGCGTTGATCGGTTGCCTGATCGGCCTGGGCAGCCTGGCCAGCAGCAGCGAACTGACCATCATGCGCGCAGCCGGTGTTTCCATCGGCCGCATCGTCTGGGCGGTGATGAAGCCCATGCTGCTGCTGATGGCGTGCAGCGTGCTGATCGGCGAATACGTGGCACCGCCTTCCGAAGCAGCAGCCCAGGCCAACCGCGCCCTGGCCCAGGGTTCGGGCGATGCGCAAAGCTCCAAGCACGGCCTGTGGCACCGCCAGGGCGATGAATTCATCCACATCAACGCCGTGCAACCGGGCGGCCTGTTGATCGGTGTGACGCGCTACACGTTCGATAAAGAGCGTCACATGCTGTCGTCCAGCTTTGCCAAACGTGCGCAGTACAGTGATCAGAAGTGGGAACTGACCGACGTCACCACCACTTATTTCCGCAATATCGGTCAAGGCACCAAGGCCAGCACTGAGGTCATCAACGTGCCGAGCGAGGCGTGGGATATTGCGCTCAAGCCCGAACTTCTGAATACGGTGGTGATGATCCCCGAAAGCCTGCCGATCTCCGGGCTTTGGGGTTATATCCACTACCTGAAGGACCAGGGCCTGAACAACGGCCGCTACTGGCTGGCATTCTGGGTCAAAGTGTTGCAGCCGGTGGTGACCGCCGCGCTGGTGTTGATGGCTATCTCCTTCATCTTCGGGCCGTTGCGCTCCGTGACCCTGGGTCAGCGTGTGTTCACCGGCGTGCTGGTGGGCTTCACCTTCCGCATTGCCCAGGACCTGCTCGGCCCCTCGAGCCTGGTGTTTGGTTTCTCGCCGCTGTTTGCGGTGCTGGTGCCCACCACCATTTGCGCCCTGGCCGGGTTCTGGCTGTTGCGCCGGGCCGGTTGATACCGCGCTTATGTTCAAAAAATGCCCCGTTCGCGAGATCGGGGCATTTTTGTTCTGGTCAGCAAAGATGACGTCTGGCCAGAGCATCAGGTACAATTCCCGGCTATTTTTCAGCGGGCAATCTGCCTGCAGCCTTTTTGAGTGTTGATCCGTGAGTGATTTGAGTCATATCCGCAATTTCTCCATCATCGCCCACATTGACCATGGCAAGTCGACGCTGGCCGATCGATTTATCCAGATGTGCGGCGGCCTTGCCGAGCGTGAAATGGAAGCCCAGGTACTGGATTCCATGGACCTCGAACGCGAGCGCGGGATCACCATCAAGGCCCACAGCGTTACGCTGTACTACAAAGCCAAAGACGGCATCACCTACCAGCTGAACTTCATTGACACCCCGGGCCACGTCGACTTTACCTACGAAGTCAGCCGTTCCCTGGCGGCCTGTGAAGGTGCCTTGCTGGTGGTTGACGCCGGCCAGGGCGTTGAAGCGCAATCGGTTGCCAACTGCTACACCGCGATCGAGCAGGGCCTGGAAGTCATGCCCGTGCTGAACAAGATCGACCTGCCACAGGCCGAGCCTGAGCGTGTCAAGGAAGAGATCGAGAAGATCATCGGCATCGACGCCACCGACGCCGTCACCTGCAGCGCCAAGACCGGCCTGGGTGTCGACGAAGTGCTCGAACGCCTGGTCCAGACTATCCCGGCACCGACCGGCAACTACGACGATCCGCTGCAAGCGTTGATCATCGACTCCTGGTTCGACAACTACCTGGGCGTTGTCTCCCTGGTACGCGTGCGCCACGGCCGTGTGAAGAAGGGTGACAAGATCCTGGTCAAATCCACCGGCAAGATCCACCTGGTGGACAGCGTCGGTGTGTTCAACCCCAAGCACACCGCTACCGTTGATCTGAAAGCCGGTGAAGTAGGCTTCATCATCGCCGGCATCAAGGACATTCACGGTGCGCCGGTGGGTGACACCCTGACCTTGAGCTCCACGCCCGACGTCGACGTGCTGCCAGGCTTCAAGCGCATCCAGCCACAGGTCTACGCCGGCTTGTTCCCGGTCAGCTCCGATGACTTCGAAGACTTCCGCGAAGCCCTGCAAAAGCTGACCCTCAACGACTCGTCGTTGCAGTACACCCCGGAAAGCTCCGACGCCCTGGGCTTCGGCTTCCGCTGCGGCTTCCTGGGCATGCTGCACATGGAAATCATCCAGGAGCGCCTCGAGCGCGAATACGACCTGGACCTGATCACCACCGCGCCAACGGTTATTTTTGAGCTGTTGCTGAAAACCGGTGAAACGATTTACGTCGACAACCCGTCCAAGCTCCCGGATCTCTCGGCCATCGAAGACATGCGCGAGCCTATCGTGCGGGCCAATATCCTGGTTCCGCAGGAGCACCTGGGCAACGTCATCACCCTGTGTATCGAAAAGCGTGGCGTACAACGCGACATGCTGTTCCTCGGTACCCAGGTGCAAGTGACCTACGACATGCCGATGAACGAAGTGGTCCTGGACTTCTTCGACCGCCTCAAGTCCACCAGCCGCGGCTATGCTTCGCTGGATTACCATTTCGACCGTTACCAATCGGCTAATCTGGTGAAGCTGGACGTGCTGATCAACGGCGACAAGGTCGATGCCCTGGCGCTGATCGTGCACAAGGACAACGCGCACTACAAAGGTCGCCAGTTGACCGAGAAGATGAAAGAACTGATTCCGCGCCAGATGTTCGACGTCGCGATCCAGGCCGCCATTGGCGGGCAGATCATTGCGCGGACCTCCGTCAAGGCACTCAGAAAGAACGTACTGGCCAAATGCTACGGCGGTGACGTAAGCCGTAAGCGCAAGCTGCTTGAGAAGCAAAAGGCCGGTAAAAAACGCATGAAGCAAGTAGGCAACGTGGAAGTTCCACAAGAAGCCTTCCTTGCGGTGCTCAGGTTGGATAGTTAGGTCCTATGTCACTAAATTTCCCGCTGTTGCTGGTCATCGCCGTTGCCGTTTGCGGTCTCCTGGCGTTGCTCGATCTGGTGTTCTTCGCCCCGCGTCGGCGGGCGGCTATCGCGTCCTATCAGGGCAGCGTCGGCCAGCCCGATGCCGTGGTGATCGAAAAACTGAACAAAGAGCCCCTGCTGGTTGAATACGGCAAGTCGTTCTTCCCGGTGCTGTTCATCGTGCTGGTGTTGCGTTCGTTCCTGGTGGAGCCGTTCCAGATCCCGTCGGGGTCGATGAAACCGACCCTGGACGTGGGCGACTTCATCCTGGTGAACAAGTTCTCCTACGGGATTCGCCTGCCGGTGATCGACAAGAAGGTCATCCAGGTGGGTGACCCGCAGCGTGGCGATGTGATGGTGTTCCGCTACCCAAGCGACCCGAACGTCAACTACATCAAGCGTGTGGTGGGCCTGCCGGGTGACGTGATCCGCTACACCAGCGACAAGCGTTTGTTCATCAATGGTGAGTCGGTTGCCGAGAAACTGATCGGCGCCGAGCCGAACACCCTGGGCAGCGCCGAGCTGTACCTGGAAAAACTCGGTGCGGTGGAGCACGAAATCCGCAAGGAAATGAGCCGCTACCGCGCGATGCCCGATGGCGAGTGGAAAGTGCCAGCCGGGCACTACTTCATGATGGGCGACAACCGCGACAACTCCAACGACAGCCGGTACTGGGATGACCCCAACATTCCCAAGGACCTGCTGGGCATGGTCCCCGACGAGAACATCGTCGGCAAGGCCTTTGCAGTCTGGATGAGCTGGCCGGAACCCAAGCTCAGCCACCTGCCGAACTTCTCGCGGGTCGGGCTGATCAAGTAATACAAGCGGCGCTGTGAACACAGCGCCGAATGCTTTTCTGGGGCCGGGACAATGTTGTTGCCGGCCCCAAGCAGCACCAACCAGGATTTGAATTTGAACACTGCGTCAATCGTCGATGGCCGCCGGTGCCACCAACTAGATATGGATAAACCGTGACCGTTTCTCTAAGTCGTCTCGAGCGCCAGCTCGGCTACACCTTCAAGGACCAGGAATTGATGGTCCTTGCCCTCACACACCGCAGTTTTGCCGGGCGTAACAACGAGCGCCTGGAATTCCTCGGTGATGCCATCCTCAATTTCGTCGCCGGTGAAGCGCTGTTCGAGCGTTTCCCCCAAGCCCGTGAAGGCCAGCTGTCGCGCCTGCGTGCGCGCCTGGTGAAGGGCGAGACCCTGGCCGTGCTGGCCCGTGGTTTCGGCCTGGGCGAGTACCTGCGCCTGGGCTCCGGCGAGCTTAAGAGCGGCGGTTTCCGTCGCGAGTCGATCCTGGCCGACGCCCTCGAAGCGCTGATCGGTGCGATCTACCTGGACGCAGGCATGGAAGCGGCCAAGGAGCGCGTCACCGCCTGGCTGACCTCCGAGATCGAAAGCCTCACGCTGGTCGACACCAACAAAGACCCCAAGACCCGCCTGCAGGAATTCCTGCAGTCCCGCGGTTGCGAACTGCCACGCTACGAAGTGGTGGATATCCAGGGTGAACCTCATTGCCGCGTGTTCTTCGTGGAATGTGAAATCACCTTACTGAACGAAAAAAGCCGAGGTCAGGGTGTGAGCCGTCGTATTGCCGAACAGGTAGCGGCCGCAGCAGCACTGATTGCCCTGGGCGTGGAGAATGGCCATGACTGATTCAACCGCAACACGCTGTGGCTATGTTGCCATCGTCGGCCGCCCGAACGTGGGCAAGTCCACATTGCTCAACCACATCCTCGGCCAGAAGCTCGCGATCACTTCGCGCAAGCCGCAGACCACCCGCCACAACATGCTGGGCATCAAGACCGAAGGCAATGTGCAAGCGGTCTACGTCGACACCCCGGGCATGCACAAAGGCGGCGAGAAAGCCCTCAACCGCTACATGAACAAGACCGCTTCGGCGGCGTTGAAAGACGTCGACGTGGTGATCTTCGTGGTTGACCGCACCAAGTGGACCGACGAAGACCAGATGGTTCTGGAGCGCGTGCAGTACGTCACCGGCCCGTTGATCGTCGCGCTGAACAAGACCGACCGCATCGAAGACAAAGCCGAGCTGATGCCGCACCTGAGCTGGCTGCAGGAGCAACTGCCGAACGCCCAGATCATCCCGATCTCGGCCCAGCACGGCCACAACCTCGATGCCCTGGAGCGCGTGATCGCCGAGCACCTGCCGGAGAACGAGCACTTCTTCCCGGAAGACCAGATCACCGACCGCAGCAGCCGTTTCCTCGCCGCCGAACTGGTGCGCGAGAAAATCATGCGCCAGATGGGCGCCGAGCTGCCGTACCAGATCACCGTCGAGATCGAAGAGTTCAAGCAGCAGGGCAAAATCTTGCACATCCATGCGCTGATCCTCGTCGAACGTGACGGCCAGAAGAAAATCATCATTGGTGACAAGGGCGAGCGCATCAAGCGCATCGGCACCGAAGCGCGCAAGGACATGGAGCTGCTGTTCGACTCCAAGATCATGCTCAACCTGTGGGTGAAGGTGAAAGGCGGCTGGTCCGACGACGAACGCGCACTGCGCTCCCTGGGCTACGGCGACCTCTAACACACCGTCCCCCCTGTAGGAGCCGGCTTGTGTGGGAGCTGGCTTGCCTGCGATAGCATCAGCACGGTGTAACTGAACAACCGGGTTGCCTGCATCGCGGGCAAGCCCGCTCCCACATTGGTTTATCGCTGTTCTTAAGTTCCGCGAAGAGACTGCCATGTCCCAATCCCCACCCCCCAGCCAGCCCGCCTACGTCCTGCACAGCCGCGCCTACCGCGAGACCAGCGCCCTGGTGGATTTCCTCACGCCCCAAGGCCGCCTGCGTGCCGTCTTGCGCAGCGCACGGGGCAAGGCGGGCACCCTGGCACGACCTTTCGTGGCGCTGGACGTGGAGTTTCGTGGCAAGGGCGAGTTGAAAAACGTCGGCCGCATGGAGAGCGTCGGCACCTCCGCCTGGCTCAATGGTGAGGCGCTGTTCAGCGGCCTGTACCTCAACGAACTGCTGATTCGCCTGCTGCCAGCCGAAGACCCGCACCCCGCCGTGTTCGATCACTACGCCGCCACCCTGCTGGCCCTGGCCGAAGGCCGCCCATTGGAGCCGCTGCTGCGCGCTTTCGAATGGCGCCTGCTCGACGACCTGGGCTACGGCTTTGAACTGGCCAACGACCTGCACGGTGAGCCCATCGCCGCCGACGGCATGTACCGCCTGCAAGTCGACGCGGGCCTGGAGCGCGTATACCTGCTGCAACCCGGCCTGTTCCAGGGCACCGAGTTGCTGGCCATGAGCGAAGCCGACTGGACCGCCCCCGGAGCCTTGTCCGCCGCCAAGCGCCTGATGCGCCAGGCCCTGGCCGTGCACTTGGGCGGGCGGCCGCTGGTCAGTCGCGAGTTGTTTCGAAAGCCCTGACAACCCCGTGTATGCTGTGCGGCGTTTCTTTCCCTTTTCAGGAGCGCTTCCGTGACCACCAGCAATCGCATTCTTCTTGGCGTCAACATCGACCACGTCGCCACCCTGCGCCAGGCCCGGGGCACCCGTTACCCCGACCCGGTCAAGGCCGCGCTGGACGCCGAAGAAGCGGGCGCCGACGGCATCACCGTGCACCTGCGCGAAGACCGCCGCCACATCCAGGAGCGCGATGTGCTGGTGCTCAAGGATGTGTTGCAAACCCGCATGAATTTCGAGATGGGCGTCACCGAAGAGATGATGCAGTTCGCCGAACGCATCCGCCCGGCGCACATCTGCCTGGTACCGGAAACCCGCCAGGAACTGACCACCGAAGGTGGCCTCGACGTGGCCGGCCAAGAGGCGCGGATCAAGGCGGCTGTAGAGCGCCTGTCGAAACTTGGTAGCGAGGTCTCGCTGTTCATCGACGCCGACGAGCGCCAGATCGAAGCCTCCCGCCGTGTCGGCGCGCCGGCCATCGAACTGCACACCGGCCGTTACGCCGATGCCACCACGCCCACCGAAGTGGCGGACGAGCTGCAACGCATCATCGACGGTGTGAGCTGCGGCCTCAAGGAAGGCCTGATCGTCAACGCCGGCCACGGCCTGCATTACCACAACGTTGAAGCCGTGGCGGCGATCAAGGGCATCAACGAACTGAACATTGGCCACGCCCTGGTGGCACACGCCCTGTTCGTCGGTTTCAAAGGTGCCGTGGCCGAGATGAAAGCCCTGATCCTGGGCGCCGCTGCCAAGCACTAAATAACACCGCAATCCCCTGTAGGAGCTGGCTTGCCAGCGATAGCGGAGTGTCAGTCAACACCCCATTGACTGACCCTGCGCCATCGCCGGCAAGCCGGCTCCTACAGGGGAGGATCGTTGGTTTTGGCCGTGCGGCAATGCGAAGCCTTACTGTTTAGCCGATGCAGGTGTATCGTATCTGCCCTTTGCAGGCTCTGGCCTGCGGCAGATACGTGAGGTTGTTGTGTCCCGATCCTTTTCCCGTCGACAAATCCTGGGTGGCCTTGCAGGCCTCGCCGTCGTGGGCGTCGGTGCCGGTGGCGCCTACCGCTACTGGCTGGGGAAAGTCGCAGAGTCTGAGGCGGGCCACGATTACGAACTGATCGCCGCGCCCCTGGACGTGGAACTGGTGCCGGGGCACAAGACCCAGGCCTGGGCGTTCGGCCCTTCGGCGCCGGGCACCGAGTTGCGTGTGCGCCAGGGCGAATGGCTGCGGGTGCGTTTCATCAACCACCTGCCGGTTGCCACCACTATCCACTGGCACGGCATCCGCCTGCCGCTGGAAATGGACGGCGTGCCCTACGTCTCCCAATTGCCGGTATTGCCCGGCGAATATTTCGACTACAAATTCCGTGTGCCCGATGCGGGCAGCTACTGGTATCACCCCCATGTGAACAGCAGCGAAGAACTCGGCCGTGGCCTGGTCGGCCCGCTGATCATCGAAGAGCGCGAACCCACCGGTTTCAAGCACGAACGTACCCTGAGCCTGAAAAGCTGGCACGTGGACGAGGAGGGCGCTTTTGTCGCGTTCAGCGTGCCCCGTGAGGCGGCACGCGGCGGCACGGCCGGGCGCCTGTCGACCATCAACGGGGTGTCCCAGGCGGTCATCGACCTGCCGGCCGGGCAAATCACCCGCGTGCGCCTGCTCAACCTCGACAACACCCTGACCTATCGCATCAATATTCCCGACGCCGAAGCACAGATCTACGCGCTGGACGGCAACCCCGTGGAGCCGCGCCCGCTCGGCAAAGAATACTGGCTAGGCCCTGGCATGCGTATCTGCCTGGCGATCAAGGCGCCAGCGGCCGGCGAAGAACTGTCGATGCGCAATGGCCCGGTCCGCCTTGGCACCTTCCGCTCGGTGGCCAATGCTGATGCGCCTACCGAATGGCCACCCGCGTTGCCTGCCAATCCGATTGCCGAGCCCGACCTGGCCAATGCCGAGAAACTCAACTTCAATTTCGAATGGGTGGGCTCGGTGTCGGTCGACACCGACAACGGCAAGCCGCCCAGCTTGTGGCAAATCAACGGCAAGGCTTGGGACATCACCGACAAGACCTGCGCCGATCGCCCGATTGCCAAGCTGGAGAAGGGCAAGAGCTACATTTTCGAATTGAAGAACATGACCCAGTACCAGCACCCGATCCACCTGCACGGCATGAGCTTCAAGGTGATCGCCTCGAACCGCCACAAGGTGATCCCGTACTTCACTGACACCTACCTGCTGGGCAAGAACGAGCGTGCCCGCGTGGCGTTGGTGGCGGATAACCCGGGGGTGTGGATGTTCCACTGCCACGTGATCGACCACATGGAAACCGGCCTGATGGCCGCCATCGAGGTGGCGTGATGCGCCAGTTTCGCCCCGCCGCCATCATCGACCGCAGCCGCGACCAGGACTTCATGCGCGAAGCCCTGGCCCTCGCCGCCCAAGGCGCCGCGCTGGGCGAAGTGCCCGTGGGTGCGGTGCTGGTGCAGGACGGTGAAATCATCGGCCGGGGCTTCAATTGCCCCATCAGCGGCAACGACCCCAGCGCCCATGCCGAGATGGTCGCCATCCGCGCCGCCGCGCAGGCGATCAGCAATTACCGGCTGGTGGGCAGCACGCTGTATGTGACGCTGGAACCGTGCAGCATGTGCGCCGGCCTGATTGTGCATTCGCGGATTGCGCGAGTGGTGTACGGCGCGCTGGAGCCCAAGGCGGGGATTGTGCAGAGCCAGGGGCAGTTTTTTACCCAGGGCTTTCTCAACCATAAGGTGTTGTTTGAAGGTGGCGTGCTGGCCGAAGAGTGCGGGACCGTGCTGAGCGAGTTCTTCAAGGCTCGCCGCACAAAAGGCTGACACGTCCCCTGTAGGAGCCCGGCTTGCCGGCGATGCAGGCACCTCGGTATGTCAGGCAAACCCAGGTGATGCCATCGCAGGCAAGCCAGCTCCCACAGGTGATCTCCATTTATTCAGATGGAGTGGGGTTATTTCCTGGCGATGACCACCGCCCGCATCGGCGCCGGCAGCCCTTCGATCGTCTTGCTGTGATCTTCCGGATCGAGGAAGTCACTCAGCGACTGGTACTTCATCCACTCCGTCCCGCGTTGTTCCTCGACGGTGGTGACGCTCACATCCACGCAACGCACATCACTGAAGCCCGCACGGCGCAGCCACAGCATCAGCGCCGGCACCGACGGCAGGAACCACACGTTGCGCATCTGCGCATAACG
Organism: Pseudomonas sp. GW821-FHT09A09; assembly: GCF_059418405.1. Lineage (NCBI taxonomy): Bacteria > Pseudomonadati > Pseudomonadota > Gammaproteobacteria > Pseudomonadales > Pseudomonadaceae > Pseudomonas > Pseudomonas sp. GW821-FHT09A09. Next base: position 14,723 of record NZ_JBWKPU010000021.1, on the reverse strand, counting down.
GTCTTCCGGCACCAGCACCTGCTGCTGATCGCCTTCCACCACCAGGGTTTCCAGCACCAGTTCGCCGCCCTTGACCAGGGTGTCCTTCAGCGCCAGCAAATGCTCGATGGGCGAACGGCGGTGGTAGAACACGCCCATGGAAAATACCGTGTCGAAGCCTTCCAGGTTGGCTGGCAAGTCTTCAAACGGGAACGGCAGGTGCCAGGCCTTGGGTTGCGACAGGTAACGCTGCACCGCCTGGAACTGGCAGAAGAACAGCCAGTTCGGATCAACGCCAATCACGCTGTCGGCGCCGGCGCCGAGCATGCGCCACATGTAGTAACCGTTGCCGCAGCCCACATCGAGGATGCGCTTGCCCTTGAGGTTCAAGTGCGGCGCCACCCGCGACCACTTCCAGTCCGAGCGCCATTCGGTGTCCACGTGCACGCCGAACAGGTTGAACGGGCCCTTGCGCCACGGGCTCAGGCCCATCAATGCGGTGCGCATTTGTGCACGGGTATCGTCGTCGCAGTCGGTGTCGAGGGTCAGGCCACCCAGCAAATCCACCTCGCTGGGCTGGATGTTCGGCAACGCATCCAGCGCACTCTGCCAGCGCTCCAGGTCGCCATGACCCTTCTCCATCTTGCTATCGAGTTGCGCTTGCAGGCCCTGGGCCCACACGGCCAGGGGAGTGCCGACCAAATGGCGGGCGAGGGGGGACAGATCAATCATGGCAAGGCAATCAACGAGGCAAAGTTAAGACACTGGAACCACGGCACGACTTTCGAGAACCCGGCCGCCAGCAGGCGTTCGCGGTGTTCTTCGAGGCTGTCGGGCTTCATGACATTTTCGATGGCGCTGCGCTTCTGGGCGATTTCCAGTTCGCTGTAGCCGTTGGCGCGTTTGAACGCGATATGCAGGTCGGTGAGCAAGGCGTGCTCATCGGCGTCGTTGAAGCGCAGCTTCTCCGACAGAATCAGCGCACCGCCCGGCAACAGCGACTGACGAATGCGCGAGAGCAACGCCAGGCGCGCATCGGGGGCAATGAATTGCAGGGTGAAGTTCAGCGCCACCACCGAGGCTGGTTGGAACTGCAGCGCGAGGATATCGCCCTCGATCACCTCGACCGGCAACAGCTCCTGGAACATCGAGTCCTGGCCATTGAGGTATTCGCGGCAGCGCTCGACCATCGCCGCCGAGTTATCCACCGCGATTACCCGGCAGCCGTCTGTGCGCACATGACGGCGCAGCGCCTGGGTTACCGCGCCCAAGGACGAACCCAAGTCGTACAGCACGCTGTTGGGTTGGGCAAATTGCGCCGCGAGTACACCCAGGTTTTCGACGATGGTCGGGTAACCCGGCACCGAGCGCTTGATCATGTCCGGGAACACCCGCACCACGTCCTCGTTAAAGGCGAAGTCCGGCACCTGGGGCAGGGGCTGGGCGAATAGGCGATCGGGTTCTTTGCTCACGGTTGTTCCGGCATTGATGGGGAAAGGCCGGCATTTTAGCCAACTTGGCCCTCGTGTGCGCGGGTTGTCTGATGGAAAGCAGAGGCCGTGATACCCCACTGGCCGAGCCAGTAAGTGATGATCAGCAAATACGGCGCCGCCTCGAACGCCACCACAAACCGGTTGATCCCAATCAGCGTGTCCGAAAACACAAACGACGCCGCACCTGCCGCCGCCAAGGCTGCCGAGCGCTTCGGTACGCCGCTGCCCAACCGAGCCAACGCACGCCAGAGCATGGCGGTGATCACGGTGGCATAAACCACCACCGGTATCAGCAAATCGCCCAGGCCATGGGAGACCAGAATGCTCAACAGCACCGCCCCCACAGCCAGCGCCAACATCAGTGGCAACAACGCCAGGCGGCGGCAGTCACTGAAATAGGCCTTGAGGTACGCCAGGTGTGCGAACAGGAAGGCGCCGAGGCCAAAGATAAACAGGTCGCCCGGCCAGGCGAGCAATACATCGCCCACCAGGGAAAAAATCAGCCCGAGGCTGATCCAGCGTCGATAGTCGGTGGGCGGTGCGTCGTGCAGCCAACCGAGCAGTGCCAGTACCGGCAGCGGTTTGACCAGCAGGCACAGCAAGGTCGCATGGGTGGTCAGGCCGTAGATAAACGTACCGGCGCCCATCAACGCAAGAATCAACCAAGGCATATCAGTTCACCGTGATGGCGCAGTCAAAGGTTTCGGCGGGTTCTGCTTCCGGCTCCCAAGGTTGTTGGGAGGTCAGGCGCAAACGGCCCTGGCCGGTGGCAAACGCCTGAAAGCGCCAGGTGGATTGCCCGCCGCCACCGACCACGCCGGATTCCGAGCTGCTGTAGACCTCGGGGCTCAAGGCGCGCAGCACGCCGCCGGCGGAGTCCTGGATGGCCCAGCGGTAGCCGGTGGTGGGGTTGCTGGGCAGGGTGAGGATCAGGTTTTGCCCGTTTTTAAGCTGCAAGGGGCAGGCGCTCTGGCCTTCCACTGTGACGTTTTGTTTCGGCGCACTGGCGCACGCAGCCAGCAGGGCAAGGCTCAGAGGGAGAAGCAGGCGGGCAGCGGTCATGGGGGCTCCGTTCATTCACGACGAACGGCGAGCATAACCGAAGATGAGACAAGGTGTGACAAGAGGGATTTGTGTTGTGGCGACGAACGCCATCGCGGGCAAGCCCGCTCCCACATTTGACCGATTTGTCATCAACAACACCGATCTCTGTGGGAGCCGGGCTTGCCCGCGATGAGGCCAGACCAGGCATTACATAACGATCAGAACAGCACCTTCGCCACATCCGCAAACCGCTTGGCAAAGTGCACCGTCATGCCTTCCTTCAGGTACTCCGGCAACTCTTCAAAGCTGCCACGGTTCGGCTCCGGCAAGATCAGCTCATGAATCTTCTGACGCCGCGCCGCAATCACCTTCTCACGCACCCCGCCAATCGGCAGCACATGCCCGGTCAATGTCAGCTCACCGGTCATGGCCACGCCTTTTTTCGGCGGCTGGTTGCGCGCCAGCGACAGCAGCGCACTGGCCATGGTCACGCCCGCGCTCGGGCCGTCTTTGGGCGTGGCGCCTTCCGGCACGTGCAGGTGCACAAAGGCTTCGTCGAAGAACTTCGGATCACCGCCAAACGACTTCAGGTTCGAGCTGATGTAGCTGTAGGCAATCTCGGCGGACTCCTTCATCACTTCACCCAATTGCCCGGTGAGCTTGAAGCCCCGGTTGAGTGTGTGAATGCGCGTGGCCTCGATCGGCAGGGTGGCGCCGCCCATGCTGGTCCAGGCCAGCCCGGTGATCACGCCGGTGCCAGACAAGACCTGCTCATTGCGGAACACCGGCATGCCCAGTGAGCTTTCCAGGTCCTTGTTACCGATCTTGATCACCGAGTCCGGCTCATCCAGCAGCTTGACTACCGCCTTGCGCACCAGCTTGCCCAGCTGTTTCTCCAGCTGCCGCACCCCGGCTTCCCGTGCATAACCGTCGATCAATGCGCGCAGGGCGCCATCGCTGATGGTCAGGCTGTTCTTCGCCACACCGGCTTTTTCCAGCTGTTTTGGCCACAGGTGACGCTTGGCGATGGCGACTTTTTCTTCAGTGATATAGCCCGACAGGCGAATCACTTCCATACGGTCCAGCAACGGGCCGGGGATGGAATCCAGGGTGTTGGCAGTGCACACGAACAGCACCTTGGACAGGTCCAGGCGCAGGTCCAGGTAGTGGTCGAGGAATTCGACGTTCTGCTCCGGGTCCAGGGTTTCCAGCAGCGCCGACGCCGGGTCGCCCTGGAAGCTCTGGCCCATCTTGTCGATCTCGTCGAGCATGATCACCGGGTTCATCACTTCCACATCTTTCAGCGCCTGCACCAGCTTGCCCGGCAGGGCGCCGATGTAGGTGCGGCGATGGCCCTTGATCTCGGCCTCGTCGCGCATGCCTCCGACACTGAAGCGATAAAACGGCCGCCCCAGGGATTCGGCGATGGACTTGCCCACGCTGGTTTTGCCCACACCGGGCGGGCCGACCAGCAGCACGATGGAACCGGCAACCTCGCCTTTGTAGGCGCCCACCGCGAGGAATTCGAGGATGCGACTCTTGATGTCGTCCAGGCCCGCGTGGTGTTTATCCAGCACCTTGCGCGCGTGTTTCAGGTCGAGCTTGTCCTCGCCATACACGCCCCACGGCACCGAGGTGGCCCAGTCCAGGTAGTTGCGCGTCACGGCGTATTCCGGCGAACCCGTCTCCAGGATCGACAGCTTGTTCATCTCTTCGCTGATGCGCTTTTGCGCCTGGGTCGGCAGGACTTTGCCCACCAGGCGCTGCTCGAACTGCTCGACGTCTGCGCTGCGGTCGTCCTTGGTCAGGCCCAGCTCCTGCTGGATGACCTTGAGCTGTTCCTTGAGGAAGAACTCGCGCTGGTGTTCGCCGATCTTGCGGTTCACCTCGGCGGAGATTTCCTTTTGCAGGCGCGCAACCTCGACTTCCTTGCGCAGCATCGGCAGCACTTTTTCCATGCGCTTGAGCATGGGCACGCAGTCCAGCACTTCCTGCAACTCGTTACCGGTGGCCGAGGTCAGCGCGGCGGCGAAGTCGGTGAGCGGCGACGGGTCGTTGGGGCTGAAGCGGTTGAGGTAGTTCTTCAACTCTTCGCTGTACAGCGGGTTGAGGGGCAGCAGTTCCTTGATCGCATTGATCAACGCCATGCCGTAGGCCTTGACCTCATCGGTCGGCTCGGAGGGCTGGTGCGGGTATTCGACTTCCACCAGGTACGGCGGGCGGTGGTGCTTGAGCCAGGTCTTGATGCGCACCCGGGTCAGGCCCTGGGCGACGAATTGCAGCTTGCCGTTCTCGCGGCTGGCGTGATGCACCTTCACCAGGGTGCCGTACAACGGCAGGGCGGAGGTGTCGAAATGGCGCGGGTCTTCTGGCGGCGTCTCCATGAAGAACAGGGCCAGGGAGTGGTGGTCGGACTTGCTCACCAGCTCCAGGGTTTCGGCCCACGGCTCTTCATTGACGATCACCGGCAGCACTTGCGCGGGGAAGAACGGGCGATTGTGGATCGGGATGATGTAGACCTTGTCGGGCAGGTTCTGCCCAGGCAGCGCCAGGCCGGTGTTCGACGAAGGGGTTTCAGCGTTTTCGGGGTCGGCGTAGTCGTTCAGGTCGTAATCAGGGAAGGCTTGCTGGTCGCTCATGGGGCACCTGCATAAGGAAGTATGGAGGTTAGATGGGGCGGCGCAGCGGTGGTTTCAATGGCGTTGAACAGTTAGCAACAAATTGCATGATATTGACCAACGCACCGCGGCCCCTGTGGGAGCTGGCTTGCCTGCGATTGCGTTGTGTCAGTTGCTGAGGATGTAACGGGTGAACCGCTATCGCAGGCAAGCCAGCTCCCACATTGGCAACGGTGTGGGGTCAGCTGATTTTGTGCAGGTAGCTGGGGAGCGGCTGTTCGGGCAACACTGACAACACCTTCAACCGCTGCAACATCCGCTGCCTGGCCCGCTGCAAATGCTCACGCAGGTTCAATGCCGCCGCGTCAAACGCCCCATGCAGCAATAACTCAATAATCAAGCGATGTTCGGCCAACATCGCCGGATCGGCGCCGATCCCCAGCAAACGGTAAAAAATCCGGCTGATGATCATCGGGCTCTGGCCCTGGCGGATCAGCGCGGCAATCTTGCGGTTTTGCAGGCCGGCCAGGCAGCGTTGGTGCAGGTCTTCTTCGATCTGCTCGATGGCTTCCAGGCTGCAGTGGGGGCTGTCCTGGGCGTCGAGCACGCGCTGCAACATGGCTTCGAGCAGTTCGCGCTCGAGGTTTGGGGCGCTCTGGCGCAGCGCTTCGGGTTCCAGACAGGCGCGCAGTTCGTAGTCTTCGGTGACTTCCCGCGCGGTCAACGGCCCGGCCAGCCATTGGGAGTAGGGCTCTTTTTCCACCAGGCCGCGGTCGCGCAAACGCATCAACGCCTCGCGCACCACGGCGCGGCTGACTCCGTAATGATCGGCGGCGGCTTGCTCATCCAGTCGGTAATGCCCGAAGGCGATGCAGGTGGACAGCGCCGCGCCGATTTCCTCGACGATGCGCTCGCCCAGCGGTCGTGTGTCCACCAAGTCCTGCTCGCCATCCAGGCCCAGGTGGGCATGGCTCAACGGCAGGCGCAGCGGCTCCATGGCCAGGCCTTCTGGGTTGATCAGGTAACCCCGGCCATTGAAACGGCAGATCAGGCCTTCGTCATGCAGCAAATCCAGGGCCCTGCGCACCGGCACGCGGCTGGTGCCGAACAGCTCGGCCAGGGGCGCTTCCAGCAATACCAGGCCGTGACGGGCAGTGCCATTGACGATCGCGTCACGCAGAACCTGGTGAATCATCGCGTAACGGGAGGCCGAGGTGGACACTGCTTTCATCGGTTTCTCTGGGGCATGTAGGACGGTGGCCGGGGATTCTCTCATAAGTCGTGCCTGTCACTCTGCGCCACGTCAGTGGCACCTATTTGGGGCCTTGCCGAGGGGGATGTTACTTTTCTGCACCAAAATGTACTTATTAATAAAAGATACATTATTTCATTGAGAGCGCTTCGCGGCGTTTAGGCAAGATTTTTTTGTCAGGCCTGAAGCCTTCTATCCCGTAGCTATGGGTGAAAAACCAGCGCTGCGCAAAAACTACTCAACAGAGGCTGGCACGAAAGCTGCCTTTGTAAAATGTACATTTTATTAATATGTACGTTTTGTGAGGATCATCTTGATGTCAGACGCCACTTCCATGGCCGAGGCTTTTGCCAGCGGTCGCAGCGACCCGGTGCAGGCCCTCGAACAGGCGCTCGATCAAGCGAGCCGCTGCCCAGGCGTGTTTATTTCCCTGACCGCCGAGCGCGCCCGCCGTGAAGCCGAGGCCGCCGCCGCCCGCTGGCGTGCCGGCCAGCCGTTAAGTGTGCTCGACGGTGTGCCGCTGGCCTGGAAAGATTTGTTCGACATGGCCGGCAGCGTCACCACGGCCGGCGCCGCCTACCGTCGGCATGCGCCCCAGGCCTTGCTGGATGCGCCCATGGTGGGCCTGTTGTGCCGCGCCGGGATGGTCAGCGTGGGCAAGACCAACCTCAGTGAACTGGCGTATTCCGGCCTGGGCCTGAACCCGCATTTCGGCACGCCCTACAACCCCCACGGGAACGACCAACCGCGTATTCCCGGTGGCTCTTCCTCGGGATCGGCGGTTGCCGTGGCGGCCGGGATCGTACCGATCGCCATGGGCACCGACACGGCAGGCTCGATCCGCATTCCCGCCGCGCTCAATGGCCTGGTCGGCTATCGCAGCAGCAGTCGACGCTACAGCCGCGACGGCGTGTTTCCCCTTGCCCACACCCTCGACAGCCTCGGCCCGCTGACCCGTAGCGTGCGCGATGCCTTGGCCATCGACGAGCTGCTTCACGGCCGTGCCCATACCCACAGCGCACACAGCCTCAAGGGCCAGGGTTTTGTGCTTGAACAAGGCGCCTTGGAGGACATCGAGCCAGCCGTGCGCAACAACCTGCTGCGTGCCGTCGACCAATTGCGAGCCCACGGCGCCCTGGTAGAAGTGCGCCCATCGGCCACCTTCCAGGCCACCCTGGCGTTGATCAAAAGCCAAGGCTGGCTGGGTTCCTTCGAAGCCTTTGCCCTGCATGAAGCCTTGCTCGACAGCGCCGACGCCGAGCAGCTTGACCCTCGCGTGCGCCGTCGCCTCGAAGCGGCGCGCGCGCTGCCCGCCAGCCAACTGCTGCACCTGATGGACGCACGCCAGCGCCTGCAGCAACAACTGGTCGATGACCTCGACGGCGCCGTGCTCATCACCCCAACCGTCGCCCACGTGGCGCCGCCCCTGGCGCCGCTGGAAGCCGATGACGACCTCTTTGTCACCACCAACCTCGCCACCCTGCGCCTGACCATGCCGGGCAGTTTGCTCGACATGCCCGGCGTGACCCTGCCCAGCGGCCGTGATGCCGGGGGCCTGCCCACCGGGCTGCTGCTCAGTGCCCCGACGGGGGAGGACGCTCGCCTGTTGCGCGCTGCGTTGTCCGTCGAATCCGTACTCAACGTTTAAGGAGACACACCATGGCTAAAGACATTCTCTGTGCATTCGGCGTCGACGTTGACGCCGTCGCCGGCTGGCTCGGTTCCTACGGCGGCGAAGACTCGCCGGACGACATCTCCCGCGGCCTGTTCGCCGGTGAAGTCGGCGCGCCACGCCTGCTCAAATTGTTCGAACGCTACGGCCTGCGCACCACCTGGTTTATCCCCGGCCACTCGATGGAAACCTTCCCCGAGCAGATGAAGGCCGTGGCCGACGCCGGCCACGAAATTGGTGTGCATGGCTACAGCCACGAAAACCCCATCGCCATGACGGCCGAACAGGAAGAGATCGTCCTGGATAAATCCATCGAGCTGATCACCCAGGTCACCGGTAAACGCCCCACCGGTTACGTGGCGCCGTGGTGGGAGTTCAGCAAGGTCACCAACGAGCTGCTGCTGAAAAAAGGCATCAAGTACGACCACAGCCTGATGCACAACGACTTCCACCCCTACTACGTGCGCAAGGGCGACAGCTGGACCAAGATCGACTACAGCCAGCACCCCGACACCTGGATGAAACCCCTGGTGCGTGGCGAAGAAACCGACCTGGTGGAGATTCCGGCCAACTGGTACCTCGACGACCTGCCGCCAATGATGTTCATCAAGAAAGCCCCCAACAGTCACGGCTTCGTCAACCCGCGTCACCTCGAAGAAATGTGGCGCGACCAGTTCGACTGGGTCTACCGCGAACACGAACACGCGGTGTTCACCATGACCATTCACCCGGACGTGTCCGGCCGCCCGCAAGTGCTGCTGATGCTCGAGCGCCTGATCGAACACATCCAGAGCCATGCCGGCGTGCGCTTCGTCACCTTCGACGAAATCGCCGACGACTTTATCCGCCGCCAACCCCGTACCTGATGTCGCCCACCTTGTAGGAGCCGGCTTGCCGGCGATGAGGCCCTTGAGACCTGCGTGAATTTCAAGGGCGCCATCGCCGGCAAGCCGGCTCCTACGGGTGGGCTGCGTAAATGACCCCCAATGCTCCCACCCCTGAGGCGCAACCCATGTCCATCTACAACAAGCTTGACCTGACCGGCTGGAAACCCCGGCAACTGACGTCCCAGGAAGTGCGCTTCGCCACCTGGATCGCGTTCTTCGCCTGGGTGTTTGCGGTGTATGACTTCATCCTGTTTGGCACCCTGCTGCCGGAGATCGGCCGCCACTTTGGCTGGGGTGAAGTGGAACAGGCTGAAATCGCAACCTGGGTCGCCGTGGGCACGGCGGTGGTCGCCTTTGCCATTGGCCCGGTCGTGGATAAATTGGGCCGGCGCAAAGGCATCATCTTCACCGTGGCCGGTTCCGCGCTGTGTTCGGCGTTGACGGCAATTGGCGGCGCGTGGGGCAAGTCACCGCTGATTCTGATCCGTTCGTTGGGTGGCCTGGGTTATGCCGAGGAAACCGTCAACGCCACGTATTTGAGTGAGTTGTATGGCGCCTCGGAAGACCCGCGCCTGACCAAGCGCCGTGGCTTTATCTACAGCCTGGTGCAGGGCGGCTGGCCGGTAGGGGCGTTGATCGCTGCCGGTTTGACTGCGTTGTTGCTGCCGATCATCGGTTGGCAAGGCTGCTTCATCTTCGCTGCAATCCCGGCCATCGTGATTGCGATCATGGCGCGCAAGCTCAAGGAGAGCCCGCAGTTCCAGATCCACCAGCGCATCAGCGAGCTGCGTAAAAACGGCGCGGTAAAAGAGGCGCAAAACGTTGCCGTGACCTACGGCGTCGACTACGACGAACACAGCAAGGCCGGCCTCAAGGCGGCGTTCCGTGGCCCGGCCCGTCGCGCCACGCTGGTGATCGGCGCAGCGCTGCTGCTCAACTGGGCTGCGATCCAGGTGTTCAGCGTGCTGGGCACGTCGGTGATCGTCAGCGTGCACCACATCTCGTTCGAGAACTCACTGATCATCCTCGTGCTGTCGAACCTGGTGGGTTACTGCGGTTACCTCAGCCACGGCTGGATGGGCGACAAGATCGGCCGTCGCAACGTGATCGGCCTGGGCTGGATGCTCGGCGGGCTGTCGTTCGCCGGCATGCTGTTCGGCCCCAGCAACATGGCGATGGTGGTCGGGCTGTATAGCCTGGGCCTGTTCTTCCTGATCGGCCCGTACTCGGCGGCGCTGTTCTTCATCAGTGAAAGTTTCCCCACCAGCATCCGCGCCACCGGTGGCGCGATCATCCATGCCATGGGCCCGATCGGCGCGGTGGTCGCAGGCTTTGGCGCCACCCAGGTGCTGTCGGCCGGCAGCGACTGGCAGACCGCCGCGCTGTGGTTCGGTGCGCTGCCGTGCTTCCTGTCCGGCGCCTTGATGTTTGCCGCCCGCCATGTGCGTCCGGAAACCGTTCAGTAAGGAGTGAATGATGAGCCGTAAAGTTGCCTTGATTACCGGTGCCGCCAGCGGCATTGGCCAAGCCCTCGCCGTTGCCTATGCGCAAAAGGGCGTAGCGGTGGTCGGCGGGTATTACCCGGCCGACTCTCACGACCCGCACACCACCGTGGGTCTGGTGGAAGAGGCGGGCGGCGAGTGCCTGATGCTGCCGCTGGACGTGGGCAACAGCGACTCGGTGGATGCGCTGGCCGAGCAGGCCGTGCAGCATTTCGGCCGCCTGGATTACGCGGTGGCCAACGCCGGCCTGCTGCGCCGCGCGCCGCTGCTGGAAATGAGCGACGCGCTGTGGGACGAGATGCTCAATGTCGACCTGACGGGGGTGATGCGCACCTTCCGCGCGGCGACACGGCATATGCGTGAAGGCGGCGCGCTGGTGGCGATCTCGTCGATTGCCGGTGGCGTGTATGGCTGGCAGGAGCACAGCCACTACGCGGCGGCCAAAGCCGGTGTGCCGGGGTTGTGCCGTTCGCTGGCGGTGGAGTTGGCGCCGCTGGGGATTCGCTGCAACGCGGTGATTCCCGGGTTGATCGAGACGCCGCAGTCGCTGGATGCGCAGAACTCGCTGGGGCCGGAAGGGCTGGCCAAGGCTGCGCGGGCGATTCCCCTGGGCCGGGTCGGGCGGGCGGATGAAGTGGCGTCGCTGGTGCAGTTCTTGACCAGTGAAGCGTCGAGCTACCTCACGGGCCAAAGCATCATCATCGACGGCGGCCTTACCGTGCGCTGGCCGGACTAACGGATGTACATAGATCCAAATGTGGGAGCAGGCAAGCCAGCTCCCACAATGGATCGGTGTTTTGTCTGAGGAGATTTTTGTATGAACCAACTGATTAACCGCCGCGCGGTGATCACCGGCGCCGGCAGCGGCATCGGTGCCGCCATCGCCCGTGCCTACGCCGCCGAAGGCGCACGCCTGCTGCTGGCCGACCGCAATGCCGCGAGCCTCGCCGAAACCGCGATCACCTGCCGTAACCTCGGCGCCGAGGTGGTCGAGTGCCTGGCGGACGTCGGCACCGTCGAAGGCGCCCAGGCCAGTGTGGACCGCTGCGTCGAACACTTCGGTGGCATCGACATCCTGGTCAACAACGCCGGCATGCTCACCCAGGCGCGCTGTGTCGACCTGACCATCGAGATGTGGAACGACATGCTGCGCGTCGACCTCACCAGCGTGTTCGTCGCCAGCCAGCGCGCCTTGCCGCACATGCTGGCGCAGCGCTGGGGACGCATCATCAACGTGGCGTCGCAACTGGGCATCAAGGGCGGTGCCGAACTTACCCATTACGCGGCGGCCAAGGCGGGCGTGATTGGCTTCACCAAATCCCTGGCCCTGGAAGTGGCCAAGGACAACGTGCTGGTCAATGCCATCGCCCCTGGCCCGATTGAAACGCCGCTGGTGGGCGGGATCAGCGACGACTGGAAAGGCGCCAAGGCCAAGGAACTGCCCCTGGGCCGCTTCGGTCTGGCGGATGAAGTGGCGCCCACCGCCGTGCTGCTCGCCAGTGAACCGGGCGGCAACCTGTTCGTCGGCCAGACCCTGGGCCCGAACTCCGGCGATGTCATGCCATGAACGAGGTGTAGCCATGTGCGGACTCTGCGGATTGCTCGGCGAAGACCTGCACTGGAGCGACCCCCTGGGCGATGAACTGCCAAGGCGCCGCGAGCGCCTGCGCCGGATCGCGGCGATCAACCAAGTGCTGGCGGTGTTCCGGCTCAAGGTCGAGGACTTCCAGGGCGCCTCCTACCTGTTGTTGGGTGCCACCGGCAAACAGGCATTGGCCAGCGGTTTGGATCAACTCTGGCAGGCCGCCGAGACCATGCTTGGCCGGCCGCTGGATCCCCTTGATCCCAAATTGCTCGATCATCTAAACGTGCTTGCTGAAACACCCTGACCTGTAGGAGTCCGGCTTGCCGGCGATGGCGCCTTCAAG
>NZ_JBWKPU010000021.1:0-2338 GCF_059418405.1 Pseudomonas sp. GW821-FHT09A09 | reverse complement strand
CCCCCCCCCCCCCCCCCCCCCCCCCCCCCCCCCCCACCCCGGGCTCCTACAAGGGGACGCGTCATGAGGTTGGAATATGAGCATTGCTTTGAATGTAATCACCGGTTTCCTCGGCAGCGGCAAGACCACCTTGCTCAAGCGCCTGCTGCAAGGCGAGAGCCTGGGCGACACCGCGCTGCTGATCAACGAATTCGGCGACGTCGGCATCGATCACCTGCTGGTGGAGGAGGTGGCGCCGGACACTGTGCTGCTGCCCAGCGGCTGCGTGTGCTGTTCGATCCGTGGCGAGTTGAAAGACGCACTGCTCGGCCTGTTGCAGCGCCGTGAGCGCGGTGAAATCCCGGCGTTCAAGCGGGTGATCCTGGAGACCACCGGCCTGGCCGACCCGGCGCCGATCCTTGCCACCTTGAACAACGATGTGCAGTTGCGCGGGCGGTTCCACATCGGCCTGGTGATCACACTGGTCGACGCCAGCCACGCCACCTTGCAAGAGCGCCTGCACCCGGAGTGGCTGGCCCAGGTCGCCGCCGCCGATCGCCTGTTGCTGAGCAAGACTGATGTGGCCGGCGACTGCGCCCCGTTGCGTGCGCATCTGCAGGCACTCAACGCGGGTACGCCGATCCTCGATACCCACGCTATCCACAGCGGCGATCAACTGCTGCTCGGCGAAGGCTTGCGAGGCGCCGAGCCGGCCGTCGAGGTTGGCCGCTGGCAACTGCATCAACCCACCACTGCCACCCACGGCGCAGCGCAAGTGTGCTGTCTGACCTTCGATCAGCCACTGGACTGGGTCGGCTTCGGGGTGTGGCTGTCGATGCTGTTAAGATGCCATGGCGAACGAATCCTTCGCGTCAAAGGACTGCTCAACGTGAACGCAAGCTCGGCCCCCATCGTCATTCATGGCGTGCAGCACTGCCTGCATGCCCCGGTCCACCTGCCCGCGTGGCCGGGCAGCGACCGCCAGTCGCGCCTGGTGTTTATCCTGCGCGGCCTGGACCCGGCGCTGTTGCGCCGCTCCTTCGACGTGTTCTCGCGGCGGTTTGCAGCATGATCACCTTACGCGTCCTCGGCACCTCGGTGACCCTGCTCGAATGCCTGCGCGTGCGGGCCGAACAAGACCTGGGCATTCGCCTGGTGTATCAGGTGCACGATGTGGAACAGGCCCAGCGTATCGCGGTGATGCAACCCGACAGCTACGACCTTTACGATCAGTGGTTTCACAACGTCGACTTCGTGTGGCCGGCGCGGGCGATCCAGCCGATCGACACGCGGCGTATCGCGCTGTGGCATGAGATCAACGACCTGCCCAAGCGCGGGCGGCTGTCGGCCGATGATCGCCTGGGCAGTGGCAGCGTGCCGAGCGAGCGCCTGTTCGTGCAGCACGACGGCAGCCTCGGCAGTACCGTGACCGAGCGCATCAGCATGCTGCCCCTGACCCACAACGCCGACAGTTTCGCCTACCGCCCCGAGCGCTTGCCCGAGGGTTTTTGCCATGGCAACGAAAGTTGGGGGTGGTTACTGGACCCGGCCTGGAGCGCGCGTACCGCATTGCAAAGCGACGCGGCCATCGGTGCCCTGGACGCCGCGTTGGCGGTGCAGGGTGCGGGGCTGGCGCAGTTCAAGGACATCGGCAACATGAGCATCGAAGAGATCGACGTGCTCGCCGACATACTGGTGCGCAAGCAGAGGGAAGGGCACTTTGCGGCGTTCTGGTCGGATGACGAAGAGGCGGCGCAATTGATGCTCAGCCCGACCATCGATATTCAGAGCCTGTGGTCGCCGACTCTGATGCGCCTGCATCGCGCGGGGGTGAAGTATCGCTTGGCGGTGCCGCGTGAAGGTTATCGCGCGTGGTTCGGCGGGTTGTCGTTGTCACGCCATGCGCAGGGGGCGGTGTTGGATGCGGCGTATGCCTACCTCAATTGGTGGCTGTCGGGTTGGCCGGGTGCGGTGATGGCGCGCCAGGGGTATTACATCGGTAACCCGGCGCGCAGTCGTGACCACCTCAGCAGTGCCGAGTGGGATTACTGGTATGCCGGATTGCCTGCGCGGGAGGAGTTGTTGGGTAGCGATGGATTGCCGTTGATCGACATTGGCGACGTGCGTGATGGGGGTTCTTATGAGCAGCGCATGGGGCATATTGCGGTGTGGAATTCGGTGATGGATGAGCACAACTACCTGGTGCGACGGTGGGGGGATTTTATGCGGGCGCGCTGTTTTTGATTGAGTACATATCCGTTATTTAGGTAACGGCTACTTATGGTTCCGCTCTTACAGCGGCTCACTTTTGGAAAGGCCCAAAAGTAAGCAAAAGGCCTTCGCCCCAACACTCGGTGCC
>NZ_JBWKPU010000020.1:0-111790 GCF_059418405.1 Pseudomonas sp. GW821-FHT09A09 | reverse complement strand
GCTCTTGCCCCAACACTCGGCACCTCGCTCACGCTCGGTGTGCCCGTAATCCGACAGTGATTTGGGGGGCCGCCGCCACGCGCCCTCCATGGCGCGGGGCGGCTAAACCGGCATCCCTGCCGGTTTACCCCCCCAAATCCCTGCCGAATTCCGGCCAGCGTGTTTGACGGGGCGCCTAAGATCAAAAGCACAGCGGCCTGACAGCCGGCTGGAGTGGTGTAGAGCAAAAGCAACGGCAAATGCGGTCCACTGTAGGAGCCGGCTTGCCGGCGATGGCATCAACCGGGTATGCCTGATTCACCGAGGTGTCTGCATCGCCGGCAAGCCAGCTCCCACACGTACCTGCTTTTGATCTAACCACTCAGGTCAGCTACTCGGCACCTCGCTTAGGCTCGGTGTGCCTGTAATCCGACAGTGATTGGGGGGGCGCTTGAGATCAAAAGCAAAGCACAGCACAGCAGAGCCGCTTTAGCGGCTCACGCCCGGGCCATGGCGCCGCTGCGGGTCAGCCATTCGATGAACAGCGCGAACAGCTCGGCCTGGGAATTGATTGCCAGCTTGGTGTACAGGTTCTTACGGTGCATGCGCACGGTTTCTGGGGAAATGCCGAGCACTTGGGCGGTGGATTTTACCGAGTGCCCGCGCAGGATCAGGTGGGCGATTTCACGCTCGCGTACGGTGAGCACACCGCTGCCAAAGCCCATGAACGCCGCTTCGATCTGCTGGTGCGCCTGGGTCTGGGTGTACGCCTCGTCACTGATCACCTTGGCCAGCCCGCCGGTGGTGCCAAACCGCCGCAGCAACTCCCGGACGATAGCCTGGGTCGATTGCTGCACCGCCAGTTGTTCCTCGGTGAACTGCCCGGCACTCAGGCCCTGGAACATGCACAGCGAAATCTTGCTCTGGGGGCACAGGTCGACGATGTAGTAACTTTCCTGGGCGCCGCCGCTGCGCAGGTAGTAGGTCTTGTAGTACTCGCTGTTGAAAAAGTCATCCGGGGCAATTTGGGCCAGGTGGTAAAAACCTTCCGCCAAACCCTTGTCTACCGCCAGGCAAAACGGGTCCAGCAGGTAGCCGCGGGAAAAATAGCGGTGGATGATTTCATCCTGATACGCCCGAGGGATGCCTTGCTGATACAGCAGGTGCGGTGGCTGGCCTTGGCGCTCCAGGCTGATCATCATCGATTCGATCGGGGTGAGGGTGCACAGCGCGGCGGCCAGGTGTTCGAGGAATGAGGCTTCATCCACATGGATCAACGCCTGGGCCAGGGCGTGGTGCCAGGTTTGCAGTTGCTGCAGGGTCGGGGCAGGGCTGGCTGTGGTCATGGCAGCCAGTCTACCCGGCTGCCAACGCCCAGGCAAAAACGCCGAGACAGGCTCGGCGTTATGGCTCATCGGCCTTGATACTCGCCGCTTTCGCGCAGTTCAGCGGCCGTATCGAGGATGCACTGGCGCAAAGTCTCCACGATTTCGTCAACCTGGGTACGGGTGATGATCAGCGGCGGCGACATCACGTTCAGGTGGCCGATGGGGCGTACCAGCAAACCTTTGGCCTGGGCGCGCAGGTGGATTTTTTCACCGATGTTGACCGCATCCGGCAGCAAGGCCTTGGTGCGTTTGTCCGCGACGAATTCGATGCACGCCATCAGGCGCTGGCAGCGTATATCCCCCACCAGCGGCAAGTCGGCCAAGGTCTGCAGGCGCTGCTCCAGGTACACGCCAACGTCTTCCACATGGGCCAGCAGTTGTTCGCGCTCGATGATCTCGATGTTTTTCAATGCGGCCACACAGCTGACCGGGTGCCCGCTGTAGGTGAACCCGTGGGTAAAGCAGCGGCCTTTGCCCGGCTCGCCAATGACCTGCCAGATACGGTCGGAGAAAATACACGCACCCAGCGGCAGGTAGCCGGAGGTGAGGCCTTTGGCGGTGGTGATGATATCGGGCTGCATGCCGAACACGTCTTCGGAAGCAAAGAATGCCCCCAGGCGCCCGAACGAAGTGACCACTTCATCGGCGACGTACAGCAAGTCGTAGCGCTGGCAGATTTCCCACATGCGTCGGTGGTAGCCCTTGGGCGGGATGATCACGCCACCGGAGCCCATGATCGGTTCGGCGAAAAACGCCGCCACATTGTCCGCACCAAGGGTCAGGATCTTGTCTTCGAATTCATTCACCAGGAAGTCAAGGAACTCCGCCTCGCTCATCCCCTCCGGCGCCCGGTAGTAGTTGGGGCAGGAGATGTGGTGGAACAGGTCGCTCATGAAGTCGAACTCGGGCGCGCGGTCGGCGGCCTTGTTGCCGATGGACATGGTCAGGAACGTGGAGCCGTGATACGCACTGAAGCGCGAGATGATGTGCTTCTTGGCCGTTTTGCCACGGCTGTTCTGGTAGAACTGCACCAACCGGTAGGCGGTGTCCACAGCGGTGGAACCTCCGGTAGTGAGGAATACGTGGTCCAAGTCACCGGGTGCCAGGCTGGCGAGCTTGGCGCACAGTTCGATGGCCGTGGTGTTGGCCATGTCGCAGAACGGATTGGAGTAGGCCAGTTGGCGCACCTGGTTGGCGATGGCCTCGGCCATTTCCTCGCGGCCCAAGCCGATATTCGTACACCACATGCCGCCCACTGCGTCCAGGTAGCGGTTGCCATGGGTGTCGTAGATGTAGGCGCCGTTACCCACTGCGATATTCAGCGAGCCTTGCTCACGGTGTTCGTCGAACATGTGGAAGCCGTGCATGTAGTGGGCTTTGTCGGCGGCGTCCAGCTTGTCGTGGTCAAACTGGGCGAAAAAAGCAGGATTTGGCAGAGTCATGGCATTTACCTTCAAAGGCTGGGGTTCACTTGCCGGTCTTCACGGCATTCCAGGTACGGGTGATCAGGCGCACGGCAGCTTGGGGTTGGCTTTTTTGCGTGAACAAACGCTGCATCGTCGCCGGATCGGGGTAGATGGCCGGGTTATCGCGAATATCGGCGTTGACCAGCGGCTTGGACGCCAGGTTGCTGTTGGCGTAATGGATGGTGTTGCTGACGCCGGCCATGGTGCTCGGTTGCAACAGAAACTCGATGAACTTATGGGCATTGGCCACATGGGGCGCGTCGGCCGGGATGTAGAAGTTATCGAACCAGATCAGCGAACCTTCCTTGGGAATGAAGTAGTCCAGCTTGACCTTGGCCCCGGCTTCGGTAGCGCGAGCCTGGGAGGTGGCGTAATCGCCCGACCAGGTGGTAGCCAGGCACAGGTCGCCATTGGCCAGGCCGTTGATGAAACCGCTGGAATCGAATTTGCGGATGTAGGGGCGCACCGCCATCAGTACGTCCTGGGCGGCCTTCAGGTCTTTGGGCGTGACACTGTTGGGGTCCAGGCCGAGGTAAGTGAGGGCCAATGGAATCATGTCGGTGGGTGAGTCCATGAAGGTAATGCCGCAGTCGGCAAACCGGGCGATGACCTTGGGGTCGAAGATCATCGCCAGGGACCCGATAGGCGCATCCGGCATGCGTGCCTTGATCATGTCGACGTTATACGTCACGCCGTTGCTGCCCCAGGTATAGGGCGCCGAATAGGTGACGCCCGGATCGTGTGCCTCCAGGCTCTTGAGCACCACGGGGTCAAGATTTTTCCAATCGGGGAGCTGGGTCTTGTCCAGCGGCTGGAACACGTTGCCCTTGATCAACAGCGGCACGAGGGAGGCGTTGAGCAGCGCCAAGTCATAGCCGGAACGCCCGGAGAGTAATTTACCCTGAACGGTTTCGTAGGAATCGTAGGTGTCGTAGGTCACCTTGATGCCCGTGGCCTTTTCGAAGTCGGCCAGGGTGGTGTCGCCGATGTAGTCCGCCCAGTTGTAAATGCGCAAGGTGTTGCCCGGGTCATCCGCGGCGTGGCTCAGGGTTGAAGTGGCCAACAGTGCGGCGCTGAACAGGGCGATAAAGGCTTTATGCATGGGGACCCACCTTGTGTTGTGCTTGTTATCAGGCTGAGGGACTGATTGCACTGTCAGGCAGGTGGGGGGTGTGCGCCATACCCCGTTCGGGTAGGGGAGGCGGTTCAGGGCAGGACGATGTAGTCGTTCTGCCGGATGATCGGCCGGTGTGGGCCTTGCACCAGGTGCAGGTAACGGCCGTCCACCAGGTCGATGGGCAGGCAGTCATCGATATCCATGACGGCGTCAGTGTGCGCCTGGGACCAATGGCGCAGCATTTGTTGCTTGCCCTTGCTCGTTGCCTCCTGTTTGTTGCGAGCCACCACCAGCAGGTAGTGATGAGCCTCGCCAAAGCTGTTCGTCTCGTAGCCTCCAAGGTTGATGAAATACAGGTGATGCGCGCCGGCCTGAGGCGCAAGGTGGCTGAGTTCGACTTTCCAGCCGTCGACGCCATCAACGGCCATCCACGAATCGATATGCACGCCCTTGGGGCTGCCGAACCAGCCATCGCGCAGTTGCGAGTAAGTGCCCTCCAGCGTATCCGCTACGGCGAATACCACATCATGGACTTCGATTCTGGCCCGTGGGTGCTTGCCCCCGAGCATCACGACAAACAGCATGGCAGATTCTTCCTGGCGACTTGGCAGGGGGCAACCATACTGCGATTGAACCCTTTTGTCCGGCCAATGCCACAGTGTTAATCCGCGAACGCATCAGGAGGTTGTCATGCGAACCATTGATCTGGCGGGCTCGCCCGTCCCTGTCATCGGCCAGGGCACCTGGCGCATGGGCGAAAACCCCAGCCAGCAACGTGCTGAAGTCGCCGCGTTGCAACTGGGCATCGACGAGGGCATGACCCTGATTGATACCGCTGAAATGTATGGTGAAGGCGGTGCTGAAACGGTGGTCGGTGAAGCCATTCGCGGTCGCCGCGACCAGGTGTTCCTGGTCAGTAAAATCTACCCGCACAATGCCAGCCACAAGGGCGTGCCCCGTGCCTGCGAGGCGAGTCTCCATCGTTTGGGCACCGATTATATTGATCTCTATCTGTTGCATTGGCGGGGTCAATACCCGCTGGAAGAAACGGTCGACGCGTTCGAGCGCTTGCGTGAGGCCGGCAAGATTGGCCGCTGGGGTGTTTCCAATTTTGATGTGGCAGACCTGCAGGAACTTGCCTCTCCAGCCTGCGCGACCAACCAGGTGCTCTACAACATCGAAGAGCGCGGGATCGAATATGACTTGCTGCCTTGGTGGCAACAACATCACTTGCCATTGATGGCGTACTGCCCGATTGCCCAAGGCGGTGAGTTACTGTCCAGTCCAACACTCAAGCAAATTGCCCGTCGCCATGAAGTGACACCCGCCCAGGTTTCCCTGGCCTGGGTATTGCGTCAGGACGGGGTGATCGCCATCCCCAAGGCCGTAACCCCAGAGCATGTGCGGCTTAACGCAGCTGCCGCCAAGTTAGTGCTTGATGAACACGATCTCGACGCCATCGATCGCGTGTTTGGTGCGCCCAAGCGCAAACACCCACTGGCAATGGTGTAGCCGATAGGCAGGAACGGTGCCGTCCGTGGCGCCGTCCCTGCGTTGTTGCGGCTTAGCCGGCTACAGGGTTACGCCAATCGTCCGAGCCGGAAGTACCGGAGACTTCGTGGGTCCACACGATCTTGCGGTAGGTGAAATATACGTCCTCCAGGTGGGTGAAATGAGCGTTATCCGGGTCCTGACAGTTGGGCATGCGAGACTGGATATCCACGATAGTTGCGCCTTCCAACTCGATCGTGAAGTAGTGCTCCTGGGTACCCGCCGATGAAGTGCGCAGCCACTCCAGTCGACATTTGACCTCTTCGCCACTGGTCAGCGCGCTGAACAGCAGTGGCGATGATTTATCAAACACCTTGCTGATCATCAGCGGCTTGTGGACCCGCTGACCGGTTGGCTGTCCCGATTGCGGGTCGCGGGGGATGATCACCTGGTGGGAATACGCCTGGACCAGGATCTGGTCCTCATGACCCTCCTGGTAAATATTGCCTACCGAGTCCTGGGTGAATGTGCCTGCCGTAATCAAACCCTGTTTTACACCGGTGATTGAAAGGTACGCGGGTGTTGGCATGAGTGGTTTCCTTGCCTGATTGATGAGGTAGTCCCGAACGACGATTGTGCCGGTCGGGTAGTTGGCTATAACAAGAAGCGTGCCTGAAAGTGTGTTGGTCAATAAAATAAGGGGTGTGGCGTTAAAATGTTTTTTATTTGTATGGGTGTTATGTTGATTTTGGGGTTTTAGAGGTTTTTATTTGCGCATGAGTGTGCATTTAGTTGCTCAGTAGTCTATTTGGCCTGGTGTTGAGTGTGTGTCGGTGAATAAAGTGTGTTTTGATTTTTAAGGTGCGCAAAATGCTGCGCATGCCTTGATTTTGTTGATTTGTAGGAAATTACTTAAGTGCGCTTCCGTCGCTTGATGAATGCCGAGTGCGTGGCTAAAGTTTGCGAACTTCGTTATGGGTTTGCGAGGTTTAGAGGGTGAGCTGATTTGCACTATGGGTGCGGTTAGTTGGCCTTGACTGCCTCGAATGGTTATGTGTGATCTTAAATGGTCTATTCAAGTAAGCTTTGTGATTATTATGTTGAGCTCGCACGTCTTCCGTGCTCGCAAATAAGTTTTGTGGGCAGTGATATGCGTTTTTCAACTGAATACGAAGTGCTGGAATTCGAGTTGGATAAAACCCAGTCGATTCATGGTGCCTCTCTGCCCGATTGGATCAAGGTGCTGGAAGTCTGCGAGTGCCTGTTGCGTCAGCACTCCAAAGACCTTCGGGTAGCGGCGTGGCTGACATGGGCATTGCACCAGCGTGAATCCTTTCCAGGCCTGCTGGCTGGTCTGGGGTTGATGCGCTACCTCTGCGAGCATCACTGGGCGCAGGTTTTTCCGAAAAAGCCGCGTACCCGCGGCGCTGTTCTCGGCTGGTTGGTATTGCGCCTGGAACCATTGTTTGCGCAAAGCCTGCCACTTCAGGATCAGCAACCGTTGTTTCAAAGCGTGTTGGAGCATCTCGCGTGCCTTGATGATCTCTGGACCCGGCAGTTGGGGGATGAAGCCCCATCATTGCTGCCCATGCGCCGACAGTTGGCGCAGAAACTGGAGCATGCAGAGCAGCAGGGCGACACCCCGTCGACCGTTCCTGTTGCCCCGGCCAAGCAGGCTGTGACTCAGCCGTTCAGTATCGAACCTGTGATAGATAACGAAAAAGATGCTCACAAATGGCTGCGCGCATTGCAGGAGCAGGCGCGGCCGCTGAGCGCGTGGTGGCAGCGTCAAAATGCGGGCGACCTGCGTGCACAGCGCCTCAATCGAACATTGGTCTGGCTGGCGCTTACGCGTTGCCCGGACGCTGACAGCGAGCGGATTACCGCGCTCCGAGGTCCGGCACCCGACAAGCTTACGCATTACCAGGAGCGCTTTGTCCAAGGGCATTACGCGGATCTGTTGATTGAACTGGAGACGAGCCTGGCCGGGTCTATGTTCTGGTTCGATGGCGTGCGAATCGCCTGGGAGTGCCTGCAAGCCTTGCACGCCGATCTGGCGATGACCGAACTGGAGGTCAGCTTCGCCTTGTTGCTGCAGCGGTTGCCAACCCTGCCTGAGTTTCGGTTTCACGACGGCACGCCGTTTGCGGATGCCGCCACTCGCGACTGGATCTCGCTCCAGGTCAATCGACATCTTCAAGCTCCCGAGCCTCCGGGCGTGCAGGTTGAAGCGAGGGCCGAACCCTGGGAGTCGGCCCTGCAGGCAGTCATGCCCAGGCTACGCAAGGAGGGGCTTAAAGTCGCCGTGAGTGAACTCAAGCAAGGCTTGCATGCAGCTCGTAGCGAGCGTGCGCGATTTCATTGGCGGTTGGCCATGGCACGCCTGTGTGTGTTGGCCGGCAAGCAGGAGCTGGCGAAGGTCCAGCTGGAACAGCTGGATGATGAATTGCAGCAAGCGGGTATAGACCGCTGGGAGCCCGAACTGGCCCTCCAGGTGGCGCAACTCTTGTACCGCTGTTGTGAACAGTTGCCACAAAGCCACGCTGTGCGTGAACGCAAGGAAGACACTCACCGAAAACTATGCCGCTTCGATCTCGAAGCGGTACTTGAATAGGTTTTCGACTCACTCGAAAAAGGAGAACGACCGTGGCCAAAGAAGGTTCGGTAGCACCCAAGGAACGTATCAATATTACTTTCAAACCCGCAGTGGGAGGTGCGCAGGAAGAAGTCGAACTGCCACTGAAACTGTTGGTGCTGGGTGACTTCACCCAGCGTGAGGACCTGCGCAAGCTCGAAGACCGCAAGCCCATCGGCATCGACAAGAACACCCTCGACGACGTACTGGCCAAGCAGGCGTTGGCACTGACCCTGAGCGTACCCAATCGGCTCCAGGAGTCGGCTGAGGTTGAGGAGCTGGCCATTCAGGTGCGGATCAATTCCATGAAGGACTTCAACCCCGCGAGCCTGGTGGAGCAGATCCCCGAATTGCAAAAGCTGATGGCGCTGCGCGATGCGTTGATGGCGTTGAAAGGGCCCCTGGGTAATACACCCAGTTTTCGTAGAGCCATTGAGCAGGCGCTGGCCGATGACGAGTCCCGCGCCCGGGTACTGGCAGAACTGGGCTTGAACAACCCCACGGCCTGACATTTTCAGTAAAAGGACACTGATGCCATGACTACCCAGCAAAACCCATTACCGACTCAAGCAGCAGGCGAGCACAGCATTCTCGACAACATCATCGCCCAGACCCTGCTGAGTGCCGACGACGAGGCGTATAGCATCGCCAAACGAGGTATCTCGGCCTTTATCGAGGAGTTGGTCAAGCCACAGAACAAGGACGAACCGGTCAAGAAGCGCCTGGTTGACCGCATGATCGCCGAGATCGACACCAAGCTCAGCCTGCAAATGGATGAAATTCTTCACCACCCCGATTTCCAGGCCCTCGAAGCATCATGGCGGGGGCTGCAATTGCTGGTCGACCGCACCGACTTTCGTGAAAACATCAAGATCGAGCTCCTGAATGTCTCGCGCCAAGACCTTCTTGACGACTTCGAAGACTCGCCAGAAGTCAGTCAATCCGGGCTCTACAAACATATCTACAGCGCAGAATACGGTCAGTTTGGTGGCCAGCCCGTCGGAGCCGTTATTGCCAACTACTTCCTCTCGCCGAGTGCGCCGGATGTGAAGCTGATGCAGTACGCCGCCAGTGTTGCCTGTATGGCTCACGCGCCTTTCATCGCTTCGGCCGGGCCTGGCTTCTTCGGCTTGGAAAGCTTCAACGGACTGCCTGATCTGAAAGATCTCAAGGATCACTTCGAAGGCCCGCAATTTGCCAAATGGCAAAGTTTTCGCCAAAGCGAGGATTCCCGCTACATAGGGCTGACTGTGCCCCGGTTCTTGCTGAGGACGCCTTACGACCCGCTGGAGTGTCCGGTCAAGACCTTCACCTATCAGGAAAACGTGGTCAACAGCCACGAACATTACCTGTGGGGAAATACGGCCTACGCGTTTGCCACCCGACTCACTGACAGCTTCGCCAAATTCCGCTGGTGTCCAAATATCATCGGCCCGCAAAGCGGTGGAACTGTGGAGGACCTGCCGCTGCATCACTTCCATAGCATGGGTGAAATCGAAACCAAGATACCGACGGAAGTGCTGGTCTCTGATCGCCGAGAATATGAGCTGGCTCAAGAGGGGTTTATCGCCCTGACCATGCGCAAGGGCAGTGACAACGCCGCCTTTTTTTCTGCCAGTTCCGTACAGAAGCCGAAGAATTTCGGCATCAGTGCCGAGGGCAAGGCGGCTGAGCTGAACTACCGCCTGGGCACGCAGTTGCCCTACATGATGGTGGTTAATCGCCTGGCCCATTACCTAAAGGTCTTGCAGCGCGAGCAGCTAGGTTCATGGAAAGAGCGCACCGACCTGGAGCTGGAACTCAACAAGTGGATCCGTCAATACGTTGCGGATCAAGAGAACCCCAGCGCCGAAGTTCGTGGGCGACGTCCGTTGAGGGCTGCGCGGGTTGTCGTGAGTGATGTCGAAGGAGAGCCGGGTTGGTACCGCGTCAACCTCAGTGTGCGCCCGCACTTCAAGTACATGGGGGCTGACTTCACGCTGTCCCTGGTCGGCAAGCTCGACAAAGAATGAGCAGGGGTCAGGGACTGTCCGAGCATCGCAGCCTCTTCGAGCGGCTTGAAGGGCAAACGTCAAGTCGGACCAGCAGCGCGGCGTCTGTTGCCGCCCATTTGGGGAAGATGCTCAGTACCCGCGCGGGCAGCGTTCTTACGCTGCCCGATTATGGGCTGCCCGACCTCAACGACATGCGCTTGAGCCTGCATGAATCGCTGACTCAGTCGCGCCTGTCGATCGAGCGATTTATCCAGGCATATGAACCGCGCTTGGTGAATGTGCGTGTCAGGGGGTTGCCCGGTGAAAGTGATCCTTTGTCCCTGGCATTTCGTATTGATGCCGCGTTGCTTGTTGCGGGTGTCATGCAGCCGGTTGCATTCAGTGCGCGCTTGATGGGTGCAGGACAGGTCGAGGTATTGCCTGATGTCCTTTAATCGTTTTTACCAAAGTGAGCTGAGCGCCTTACGGCAGCTCGGGCGGCGTTTTTCGGAGCGCAATCCCGCCTTGGCGCCGTTTCTCGCCGAGGCGGGCCAAGACCCCGATGTCGAGCGGCTGCTGGAAGGCTTTGCGTTCCTGACCGGGCGCTTGCGGCAGAAGCTTGCCGACGAGCTTCCCGAGTTGACTCACTCGATGATGCATCTGTTGTGGCCCAACTACATGCGGCCATTACCGTCTTTCAGCATCCTGCAGTTTGCACCTTTGCAGCACGCGAGCACTCCTGTGCTTGTTGAGCGGGACACATCGGTGGAAAGCGTGGCAATCAATGGCGAACGTTGCCGCTTTCGCACGTGCTATGCAACCCAGGTCCTGCCACTGCAACTGAGCGGCCTGGAATATCGCGCCATGGAAGGCCGGGCATTGCTGAACCTGCGCCTGGAAATGAGCGCCGAGGGCAATTTCAGCGAATGGACCTTCAGCCAGTTGCGCTTGCACCTGGCGGGCGATCGGTATGTCGGCCAAGGGTTATACCTGAGTTTGTTGCGCCATCTGGAGGGTATCGAGGTGTTGCTTTTCGATCAGGAAGGACGCCCGGTTAACGGGCCTGACGGGCAGTTGCCATCGTTGCGGCTGGGCGCCAGTCAGGTTCAGCCGGCAGGGTTTGATGACGATCAAGCGTTGATTCCGTACCCGATG
Organism: Pseudomonas sp. GW821-FHT09A09; assembly: GCF_059418405.1. NCBI lineage: Bacteria > Pseudomonadati > Pseudomonadota > Gammaproteobacteria > Pseudomonadales > Pseudomonadaceae > Pseudomonas > Pseudomonas sp. GW821-FHT09A09. The sequence continues at coordinate 100,586 of NZ_JBWKPU010000020.1, read as the reverse complement.
AATACCTTCAAAGGGTATCGCCATTTGCAGGAGTACTTTGCGTTTCCGGAGAAGTACCTGTTTGTCGATGTGTGTGGGCTTGATGTATTGCAGACACTGCCCAGCACTGTGCTCAAACAAGCGCGCCACATGGAGCTGCGTTTCGAACTCCGCACGCGGGAGCATGAGCCATCCCCCCCGAACCTGGACAACGTGAAGCTGTATTGCACACCCATCGTCAACCTGTTCAAACATGATGCGGTGCCGATTCGGCTGGACGGCAAAAGGGACGAATACCTGCTGGTGCCGGCAGAGTTCGAAAGGGGCAATGCGGCGGTATTTTCCATCGACAGCGTCACCGGCTGGTGCCCTGGCGGGCTGGGTCATCGGACCTACGTCCCGTTTGAAACCTTTGAACATGACGGGGATGGCGGTGCCAACTCAAAAGCGCCCAGCTACAGCATTCGTCAACGCTCATCGGTACAGCACGGCGGGTTGGACACCTGGCTGAGTTTCGGCGCTGGACTGGCCCAGGACCAGGAGACGCTTTCGGTTGAATTGACGTGCACGAACAACAATCTGCCGCGGCAATTGCAGGTAGGGGATATCAACCAGCCGTGCGAAGAGACGCCGGAGTTTCTGTCGTTTCGCAATATCTGTGTGCCAACACCCAGTTTCAGTCCCCCTCTGGACCAGGACTTTCTCTGGAAACTGATTAGCAACCTGTCGCTCAACTACCTGTCGTTGACCGATATCAGTGCCTTGAAAGTCACCCTGGAAAACTACGACATACCCCGATACCACGACAGACAAGCGCAGGTCATCAGCCAACGAAGGCTGGGGGCGTTGCGATCCATTCGTCATGAAACGGTCGACCGGTTGTACCGCGGGTTGCCAGTGCGTGGTTTGCGGATCGACTTGAGCATTGACCCCCAGGGCTTCACTGGTCAAGGCGATCTGTTTGTATTCGCCTCTGCGCTCAATGAGTTTTTTGCCCTCTATTCCAGCCTGAATTCGTACCACGAAATGCGGGTCATCAGCACACAAGGAGACGTGTACCTATGGCCACCCCGGAAGGGCCAGCAGCCCCTGCTTTAAACGAGTTATCCCGCGTCATCCGTGAGCACTCGCTATTTCAAGCAGTTCTGCAGGTGATTGAGCACCTGCGCCATGCTCATCCGCAGCTGGATGACGACGCACTGTATGACCTTGTTGAGTTTCAGGCGAACCCGGGTTTTGGGTTTCCGGGGCATGACATCGACCGAGCGGAGTTTTTTGTAGAGCGCGGTCAATTGCGAGCGCGCCTTCGCCTCAATGTACTCGGCTTGCACGGCGCCGGTTCGCCATTACCGGCGTTTTATGCCGAGCAGGCTGCAACTGAACATGTAGGAGGAAACACTGCCCGGGACTTCCTGGATGTTTTTCACCATCGCCTGCAGCGGTTGATGTTGCCGATCTGGCGCAAGTACCGCTACCGCATGTGCTTTCGCGACGGCGCCAGCGATGCCTTTTCCGAGCAGATGTTCTCACTGGTCGGTCTGGGAGGGCGGCAGGTTCGCGAAGCCGCGCGGCTGGATTGCACTCGGCTGCTGCCTTATCTGGGGCTGCTGAGTTTGCGGGCGCATTCAGCCTCACTGGTCGAGACCGTGCTTCGGTACTACTTCAAGTACCGCCTTGTGTTTATCGAGCAATGGGTAGAGCGCTCGGTGGTCATCACCCATCAGCAACGTAATCGGCTGGGCGCAGACAACAGCAGGCTGGGGGAGGACCTCGTACTGGGGCATCGAGTCATCGATCGCAGCGGCAAGTTCAGGGTGCATCTGCAGGCGCTGTCCTGGCAGCGTTTTCATGACTTCTTGACGACGGGCAGCAGTTATCAGCCGCTGTGCGCACTGGTTCGCCTCAGCGTTCGAGCCCCCCTGGAATATGACCTGCGCCTGGAATTGGCAGCAGGGGAAGCAAAGCCACTGCACATCGGTGAACGCAATGTCTGTGGCCTGGGCTGGACCAGTTGGCTGGGACATGAACGCGCTGATGGCGTGCTCACGCTTGGCAGCAACTCTCATTAGGGACTGATGATTATGATGAATGTAGATCTACAGCAATTGATCCAAACGCTGACCACCGACACTCGCCGCGACCTTGAACGTGCTGCCGAGCGCTGCGTGGCGCGGGGCGGCAAAGAAGTATTGGTAGAAGATGTATTGATGACGCTGCTGGAATATCCCGACGGTTTGTTGGCAAAGGCGCTGAAGGATGCGGATATCGAAGTCGGCACGCTGCAGGCAACGTTGCAACTCAAGGCAGATCAAGGCGCGACGCATAACCCCGTGTTCGCCCAGGCGCTCGTCCATTGGTTGCAGCAAGCGTTGATGGTCGCGCACCTTGAACTGGGGCAGGTCGAGGTGGATCCCGCGGCACTGATATTGGCTCTCCTGCATCACCCGCTGCAGCATGCGGGCAGTGGGTATCAACAGATTTTGAGTCGACTGGATGCTCACCGTGTGCGCGAGTTTGTGCAAAGCCAGGCAGCACAACGTATTCCTCGACGCTCCGAGGCGTCGTTGCTGGAACGCTTTACCCATGACCTCACACGCCAGGCCCGCGAAGGGCGCATTGACCCTGTGCTGTGTCGGGACAGTGAAATCCGCCAGTTGATCGACATCCTCGTGCGTCGTCGCAAGAACAACCCGATCCTCGTAGGTGAGGCCGGGGTTGGCAAGACGGCCGTTGTCGAAGGCCTGGCCCTGCAAGTGGTTGCCTCACAAGTCCCCGGGCCGCTCAAGGATGTGCGCATCCTGACGCTGGACATGGGCCTGCTGCAGGCCGGTGCCAGCATCAAGGGCGAGTTCGAACGTAGACTCAAAGGTGTGCTCGACGAGGTGAGTGCCAGCGCTCAACCCGTGATCCTGTTTATCGATGAGGCACATACCCTGGTGGGGGCAGGGGCCCAAGTGGGGGGGAGCGATGCGGCCAACCTGCTCAAGCCGGCCCTGGCCCGCGGGCAACTGCGCACCATCGCGGCGACCACATGGTCAGAATACAAAAAATACTTTGAAAAAGACCCGGCGCTGGCACGGCGCTTTCAACCGGTGGTGGTGGGGGAGCCGAGTGTGGAAGCCGCTGTGTCGATCTTGCGTGGGCTGGTTCCGGTTTATGAGGCCGGCCATGGGGTGTATGTGCGCGATGACGCGGTCGTGGCGGCGGCGCAGCTGAGTGCTCGCTACCTCGCTGGGCGGCAGTTGCCGGACAAAGCCGTGGATGTGTTGGACACCGCGTGTGCACGGGTTCGTATCAGCCTCGCAGCGGCGCCCGAGGCGTTGCAACGCCTGCGATCCGAGCTGGCCGAAGGCACGCGTCAGCGCGTTGCGATCTCGCGGGATCTTGACGCGGGCCTGGCCATTGACGAACCGGCTTTGCAAGCCTTGAACGTGCGACTGAACGCCTTGGAACTTGAGTGCCAGCGACTGGAAGGTTGCTGGGTCGAACAAAAGAGTCTGGCAGAGCAGGCCATTTCCGAACGCCGACAGCGTCTTGAGGGCGAGTGTGTCGAGGGCGCCCGGCAAGTGCCTGCTTGCGATGAACCACGGTTGGTCAGCCACGAGGTATGCCCTCGACTGGTGGCACAGGTTATTAGCGCCTGGACCGGTATTCCGATCGAGCAGCTGGCGTTTGACAGCAGTGAACGGATTCTCGGTTTCGCCGATGCGCTGCGCAAACGCATCCTCGGGCAGGAGCAGGCAGTGATCGCGCTTGATCGAAACTTGCGTGCCGTTGCTGCGGGGCTCAACGCACCGGGTGCGCCTGTGGGGGTGTTTTTGCTGGTGGGCCCTAGTGGTGTGGGCAAGACCGAAACAGCCCTGGCACTGGCGGACCTGCTGTATGGCGGTGAGCGGTTTGTGACCACGTTGAACATGTCGGAATACCAGGAGAAGCACTCCCTGTCGCGGTTGATCGGCGCCCCGGCGGGTTATATCGGTTTTGGTGAGGGCGGGGTACTGACGGAAGCCGTGCGCCGACGGCCTTACTCGGTGCTCTTGCTGGACGAAGTGGAGAAGGCCGACCCGGAAGTGCTCAACCTGTTTTACCAGGTCTTTGACAGAGGCTTGGCTAACGATGGCGAAGGCCGGGAAATCGATTTTCGCAATACACTGATCCTGATGACGTCCAACCTGGGGAGTGACGCCATCACCGCACTCTGCGCGAATGGCCAGCGCCCTGATCCGCAGGTTCTGCAAGAAGCCATTCATCCTGTGTTGCGTGCTCACTTCAAGCCAGCGTTGCTCGCTCGGATGCGGGTTGTACCCTATTACCCCCTTGCCAGTGAAAGGCTGGAGGGCGTGGTGCGACTCAAGCTGGAACGGCTTGGGCACCGCTTGCAGCAACGCAGGCTGACACTGAGCTTCACCTGCGAGTTGGTCGCGCACATGACCGATCGTTGCCTGCACAGCGACAGTGGCGCCAGGCATATTGACCAATGGATCGAGCTGAACCTGCTGCCTCAGGTGGTCGACAGGCTGCTCGACGCAATGGCGGTTGGCGAACCCTTCTCACGGGTTCACGCAACGCTGAACGACGCCGGCCAGCCAGTCTGCGAGTTCAGCCAATGACGAACAATCTGTTGGATCAGCTACCTCAGCCGCTGGTGTATGCCGAGCGTTTGTTGGGTTGGTATACCCGTTTGGGGGCTGACGATGATGCGTCGTCGTTGCTCGAACTGTGTGTGGCCGCCGTCGCACAGCTAAGCGATTGCGAACTCTGCCAGCTCTATGAACGAGATGAAACGACGGGGCGGCTCGGGCTGATCGCCCAGCATATCCCTGGCTCATCGCCCACGCAGGCGGGTGAGGATTTTCAGAATGAGCAACTCCTGCACTACGTGGTGAATCAGCGTTGTGCCCTGAACCTTGATGAGTTGTGCGGCAGTGTCTATGACAGCGGTTTTCTGCCGGCCGCGAGCACACCGTGGCGCTCACTGGCCTGCCTGCCACTGTTCAATCGGTATAAGGCGATCTGTGGTGTGTTGCTGTACGCAAGCCAACGCGCGATGCCGTTGCAAGGCTTCGCAGCGTCGCTGGGGCAACTGGGCAGTTTCGTTCTCAACCAATGGGGCTCGCGTATTGCTCGGCCAGGGCAAGCCGCAATGGGGCACAAACGCGACACGTCCCTCAGGGGGGCTTATGGCTTGATCGGCAACAGCACGGCGATGGACGAAACCTGTCGCTTGATGGGCAAGGTATTACTGACGCCTTATACCGTATTGTTGCGCGGTGAAACGGGCACCGGCAAGGAGGTCGTGGCACGCGCCATCCACCGCGCCGGCCCGCGTGGGGCTCAACCGTTTGTGGTGCAGAACTGCGCGGCGTTTCCCGAAGGTTTGCTCGAGAGTGAGCTTTTCGGTTATCGCAAAGGCGCGTTTACCGGCGCCGAGCGTAACTATGCAGGCCTGTTTGATGCCGCCCACGGGGGCACGCTGCTGCTGGATGAAATTGGCGATATGCCGCTCTCCCTTCAGGCCAAGTTGCTGAGAGTGTTGCAGGAGGGCGAAATTCGCCCGCTGGGTGCCAGCACCGCCCACAAGGTTGACGTGCGCATCATCGCAGCCACCCACCGTGACCTCGCAGCGATGGTGGCCGAGGGCAGTTTTCGTGAGGACCTCTATTATCGCCTCGCGCAATTTCCCATCGAGCTACCGGCATTGCGCGACAGGGACGGGGATGTCCTGCTGTTGGCGCGCCACTTCGCTGAGCAGGCCTGCTCCTCCCTGGAAAAGCCCCCCGTGAGCTGGTCCAGCGCGGCGCTTGATCAACTCTCCAGCCATGGGTTCCCCGGCAATGTGCGCGAGCTCAAATGCCTGGTGGAGCGTGCGGTGTTGCTGTGCGATGACGGAGTGATCCTGCCGGAGCATCTCTCGCTGTCGCCCGCACCTGCTATTGCAGCGGTTGAGTCAACGTTGCGCCAACGCCTGGAACGGGTCGAGCGGGTATTCCTGATTGATTGCCTGCACAAGAACCGTGGCAATCGCACGCGCACCGCACGCGAGCTTGGTGTTGCCCGACGTACGCTGCTCTATCGCCTTGCACGTCTGAACATCCCTTTCGGCGACGCACGGGGGAATGCTGAATGAACCCCCTACGTTCACTGCACGTTGCCGACTTACCTTTCTGGAAGAGACCCGATGCCTGATCGTCCATGGCAGGCCTTGATGCTTGCACTGTGCTTGCTGAGCGGCTGTAACGCCAATTACGTGTTTGATGATGCCGACTATCGTCCTTTGGGTGACCCCCACGCGACGCGTCGCGGCCAATGAGAGGGGAGACCTGCCATGCAACTCGTCTTTGAACTGTGCGTTGCCGATGCCGGCCAGACGCCCGAACGCAAGGTGTTTGACAGCACTGGTGGTGTGATCGGGCGCGGGGCTACTTGCGACTGGGTTATCCCGGACGCCAGCCGCTTGCTGTCCAGCCATCATGGCTTGGTCAGCTACCGTGACGTGCAGTATTTCCTGACCGATATCAGTAGCAATGGAATCCGTTCGACAGGCAACGACACACCACTGCCCAAGGGCCAGGCCCATCTGATCGGGGAGGGCGAAGTGTTCCAGCTGGGCGCGCTGTCGATACGTGCCCGGCTGGTCGCGAATGCTGCACCTCATAGCAAGGCATCCTCCGCTTTCGCAGGGATCATCCCTGACGATGCCTACTTGAATTCAGTCGATCGTTTGGTACTCGCACCGCTGCACGACGCAATGTCGGAGGAACTGAGTGGGATGAACGAGGCTGTCGAAGCCCATGTGCCGTGGACGGGACATAACGCTGTGGAGCGTGATCACCTGGTTGTGCCTACCCGGGCTGCGCCCCGTGCAGAAGCGCCTCCATTGGAGCTTTGCACAGCTAACGCATCCATCAATCAGGATCAGGCGTTCTGGACGCAATTCGCCGAGGCGCTGGGGGTGAGCTTGGATACGCTTGATGCACCAGCCCGCGAAGCGCTGGCGATCAAGGCAGCGAACCTGCTCAGGCAGTCTGTGGACGGGTTGCAGCAAAGCCTGCGCACTCACGAAGAGTTGAAAAGCGAATTCAACCTGGGGCAGGCCGGTCGCTGGGTCAAAAGCCAGAACCCGCTGAGAGACAGTATGGGGGCCCATGACGCGCTCCGCGCATTGCTGGGCACCGGAGAGTTGGGCCAGTTGTCCGCCGAATTGGCCATTGCTCACGTATGCCGGGATATCCAGGTGCATCAGGTCGCCGTACTGGTGGCCTGCCGAACCGCGATGCGTAACGCACTGGCGGCATTCTCGCCGGGGCACCTGCAGCTGTGTTTCGAGCGTGAGGGCAAGCCGCCCAGGTTTGCTGTGGATGGGGCGTATTGGCGTGCCTATCGACGCCACTACCAGCAACGGATCGAAGAAGACGGCTCTGGCGAGCGCCAGTTGCAAGCGGACTTCGCCAGGGCCTACGACGATCAGGTACGCCTGGTCTCCACTCTGTACGCGGGACATTCAGGATGACGTTCACGAAGCGAGTCGCGGTTGTTTCTATACCGGCCGTGCTGGGCCTGATGGTGGGGTGCAGCAGCCTTTCGCCCTTTTCGACGGTGACCAAACTGGACCTGACACTGACTGCCAGTGAGCAGGTCAACCCGGATCTTCACGGGCGTCCCTCCCCAGTGGTGGTGCAACTGCTTGAGCTGACCCATCCGGTGGCGTTCGAGCATGCGGATTTTTTCAGCCTTTACGGGCGTGGGGAAAAGGCGCTGCCCAAGGATTGGGTGAGCAGCGAGGAGCTGGAATTGCGCCCAGGGGAACACCAGGTATTAAAACTCAGCGTCGAGCCGCAGAGCCGCTACATCGGGGTGTTGGCGGCTTATCGTGACCTGCCTCATGTGCAATGGCGGTTTGTGGTGCCCTTGGCCCAACGGCAACACACTCATAGCCACTTGCTGCTCGACCAGGCAGGGATACGCGCCGTGAGCCCGAACATTGGCCAGGGGGAGAATTAACATGCAGGCTCATAAAGTTATCTGGCGCGAGGGTATGCTGTTGCGGCCCCAGCACCTGCAACACAGCGATCGTTACTACGACCAGCAACTCAACCGTACACGCTTGCTCGATAGCGATGCCTGGGGCTTTCTGACCCTGGGTATCGACCTGCAGTACCTCAATCTGGGCAAGGTGGTGGTCCATCAGGCCAGCGGAGTGTTGCCGGACGGCAGCCTGTTTGAGCTGGGTACGACGATGGAACCGTTGGTACTGGACATTCCAGCCAACTGCGCAAGCCAGGGCATTTACCTGGCCTTGACGCTGGCAACCGGCAACAGGGTTGAGACCCGTACACGGAATCAGTCCGATGTGGTCGCTCGTTACATCGCCTGCGAAACAGAGGTCAGTGATTCAAATGACGGCCCCGATTCGCGCTGCCGGATAGATTGCGCGCACCCGGACCTGCGCCTGTTGCTTGGTGAGCAGCACAGCGATCACACCTTCGTGAAACTCAAGATTGCCCAGGTGTTGGATTCCAGCACAGGTGGCAGTGTCAACCTGGATGCCGATTTTTCCCCGACGTTCCTCTACCTCCAGGGTTCGCAGTATGTGTTGTCCTGCCTCAAGGAAGTGATCAGCCTGCTGGCCAGCCGAGGTGATGCGATTGCCGAGCGGATCTGTGGCAGCGGCGTCGCAGCCAGCACGCAGGTGGGGGATTTCCTGATGTTGCAGCTGATCAACCGCACAGAGCCCGTATTGCGCCACTTCCTTGCCCAGGCGCAAGTGCGCCCGGAACTGCTTTACCGTTACCTGCTGTCGATCCTGGGTGAGTTGTCCACCTATGCGGGTGAAAACAAACGTGCACCTTTGGACATGTACTACCAGCACGATGACCAAGGCGCGAGTTTTCGCGCGCTGATGGGCGGGATGCGGGCCGCACTGTCGGTTGTGCTGGAACAGCACGCTATCGAGCTGATCCTGCAGAGACGCCAATACGGGGTAATGGTGTGCCCGATCAGTGATATCAAGCTGTTGGGTACTGCAACGTTCATCTTGGCTGCAGAGGCCCAGTGCGATGGGGACGGGCTTCGGTATCGATTGCCGGCCCATCTGAAGATTGGTCCCGTGGAGCGCATACGTGAGTTGGTCAACCTGCAATTGACGGGCATCAAGGTCAGGCCACTGCCCGTTGCGCCACGGCAGATTCCGTTTCACGCAGGCAAGACCTATTTCATGCTCGAACTCACTGCAACGGATGTCTCGCAGTTGGAGCAGTCGGGCGGCTTTGCCTTCCATGTGAGCGGCGAATTTTCCGAGTTGGAGCTCAACTTCTGGGCCATCAGGAACTGATTACGATGAACAAGGACAATGAATACCCGCAGGACGAGAAAACCGTACTGCTGGACCGGGAAGGGCATGGCCCGGCACAGGGCCCCCTGACGGACTTCGTTTCGACGCCCCGGTTCGAGCAGTTGGAAGACCGGATGATCTATGCCGCGGCATTGCATGACGCACACCCTTTCAACGTGGGGCCCAGCACGCTGGTATCTGCCAGCTGGGAAGTTCTGTCGGAAGTGGTTCAGCTCAAGCTCGGTACCGGACGTGAAAATACGCAGCCCCTCAATGATCGCCTGGGTGCCTGCATCGCCCGTTTTGAAACGCGCGCCGCTCATGAAGGGGTGGAGAGCAGCCAGGTGAAGTACGCACGCTACGTGTTATGCAGCGTCCTGGATGAAGCCGTGGTCACCACGACCTGGGGCAATCACAGCGATTGGTCGAAGGTCAGTTTGCTGAGTCGGTTTCACAACGAGACCTTTGGTGGCGAAAAGTTTTTCCAGGTTCTGGATCGCCTTTCACGCGATCCGGTCAAGCATCTCGCCATGTTGGAGCTCATGTACCTGTGCCTGGCGCTCGGGTTCGAGGGCAAATACAGAGTGATGACCCGAGGCACAGAGCAGCTTGAGGCCGTGCGAGATGCCTTGTATCGCCAGATCAAGCACGTGCGCGGTGACCCGCCTCTTCTGAGGTTACCGCCTTCGGCGGGGAAGGCGCGGCGCAGGCGATGGCCTCTCGTCTCGGCCACCGGGTTCGCCGTGTTGGGTGTGTTCATGGTGTTGGCACTGTATTCGGCACTCACCTGGGTACTGGGACAACAGCGGGCCGATGTGCTGCAACGCTATCAATCTTCAGCGCCGGTTTTGACTCGGGCGACTATGTAACGCAGGGAGCATTCAATGAACGCATTCTTCAAGAGCGCGGGCACCGTGCTGCGCAAAATTTGGGTATGGAGCCTGTTACTGGTGCTGTCGCTGGCCTGTGTGGTCTGGTTCTTCGGGCCATTGCTGGCGGTGGATGACCACAGGTTCTGGGAAAGCCCGACGGCACGACTCTTGACCATCAGCGTGTTGTTTCTGCTGTGGGGTTTGACGATGGTCATCGTCAGTGCACGTCACACCGCACGGCTTGGCAAACCCGAACACCTGGCGCGCAGTCAGCATCAGGGGCTTATCGACAACGAGCGCAGGCACATGCGCGGGCGTTTCAAGGACGCGCTGCATACCCTGAAAACGACCGGGCATTATGCGGGGCGCAGCATACGCTGGCGTAACGACTTGCCTTGGTACCTGCTGATCGGCCAGCAGGGCAGTGGCAAGTCCAGCGTGCTGGCGGCCAGCGGGGTGCAACGGCCACTTGATCAGGCCGAGGGCACGCGCAAGCAGGGGACGGCCTACTGTGACTGGTATTTCGCTGAGCAGGGCGTGCTGGTCGAGACGGCAGGGCGTTACCTCGACCAACCAGACAGCGCGGTCGATGCTGCGGGTTGGGAGACACTGCTGGGCCTGTGCAAGGTTCGGCGCCGGACACGGCCGCTCAATGGTGTGATCGTGACCTTGTCGATTGAAACACTGCTGGGCAGCAACGAACATGACCTGAACCTGCATGCCCGACAGGTCCATTCCCGGCTGCAGGAAATCCAGCAGGCCTTGCAGGTGGATATGCCGATCTATCTGGTGCTGACCCACGCTGACCACCTGCCGGGGTTCTCCGAATTCTTTGATACGCCCTTGGGCGAGGGGGGGGACTGTGTTTGGGGGGAGCCGATCTCGCTCGACAAAGCCTGCGCCGACGCCGCCAAGGTCCGTCAGGCATTCGAGGCACTGCTGCGGCGCCTGAGCAGCGAACTGGTCACGCGTTTGCACCAGGAGCGCAGCGTGGAGCGACGTGCGCGGATGGTCGATTTTCCACAGCAGGTGGCGCAAATCGGTGAACGTTTGTGCCAATTCATCGAACTGGCGTTCTGCGCTCATCGTTTTCAGCGCATCAACGGCTTGCGCGGCTTCTACGTAACGAGCACCGCTGAGCGCCGCAGCTACTTTGTGCGTGGGCTCTTCAGCCGTGTGATTTTCGCCGAAGCGGATCTCGCGGGGCTGCAGGCTCCCGAACGTCGCCGTCAGCAAAGGCGCCAGGGCATGTTGGCGTTGGCGGTTGCCCTGGTGGTGGGTATCGCCGCAGGACTTTGGGGGCAGAGCTATTCAGTCAATCATCAACGACTTGCGCAGTTGACCTTGCTGGCAGAGCCCGTCTCGGCAGCACCCGGTTCGGATGAAACGCTTGCGCTGCTCCCCTTGCTGGACAATCGCCTGGCATCAACGCGGGTTTTCCCTCTCGCAGCAGACGCACGGCTGATAGAACGGGCCGGATTGTATCAAGGCGAGGTCGTGCGCGAGCCGCTGGTCAAGGCCTATGAAGCGGTGTTGCTGCAGCCTCTGTTGTCGCAAGTGACCAGCCTTCTTGAGGAGCAGGTGCGTGCGAGCCTGGGCGAGCGTGAACAGTTGCTGGACAACTTGCGTGCGTACCTGATGCTGAGCCTGCCTGCGCGCCGTGACACGGAGTGGCTTGCGCAGCGTGTCGCCAACCAGTGGTCTTTGCGCTATACCGGTGAAACGGCGGTACAGGGGCGCTTGAATGAACACCTCGGGCATTTGCTCGCGCAACCCTTTGTGGCACCGCTGGACGAAGATCTGGTCGCCCGTGCGCGACAGGCCCTTCGCGGCGAGTCACTGGCAGGTGTGGTCTATCGTGTCCTGCGCGAGCAGGCACGCGATCTGGAACCCTATCGCCTCACGGACGGCACCGTGTTTGCGGCGCTCGAACCGCCCATTCCGGGGTTCTATGGCAAACGGTACCTGCAGTATTTCGACAAACAAGGACCGCGGCTGGTCAATGCCATTGCCCAGGACAATTGGGTGTTGGGGGAGGCCACCGACCTCAGTGCAATGGACTTGCGTCGTTTAATGATGGAGTTGGAACAGCGCTATTTCAACGAGTACGCCGACGCCTGGGCCAGTGCGCTGGGCCGTATCCGGCTGCGCAGCACCGATGATCTCAAGCAGGGCAGCGAGCAGTTGTCGAACTTGACCTCGGCGCAGTCCCCGTTGCTGCTGATACTGCAGCAGATTCGTGAAAATACGCGCTTGCTGCCTGGCAACGATCGGTTGGAGGCTTTTGCCCAGGAGGCGAGTGGTGACCTCGGCGCCGTCATACAGTCGGCGAAAAGCAATGCACGGGTCAGCCAGTTGTTCGCGAAGGGGGGCGATGACACTGCGCGGCGTGCCGTACAGCGTCGATTCGAACCTTTGCATCAACTGCTCGACGAGCAACAGAGCCCCGGCAACGAATTGACCCAGGCGCTGCGCCAGCTCGACGCACTGCATTTGCAGCTGACAGCCCTGGACCGCGAGGGCACGCCCGAGCAAGCTGCGTTCCAACTGGCCAAGCGTCGCATGGAGGGGCAGCCGGATGCGTTGAGCCAGGTGCGCAATGTTGCGGCGCGCTTGCCGGTGCCACTCAAGGGGTGGTTCGAAGGTCTTGCCGACGACAACTGGCGCCATTTGCTTGATGACGCCTATGTGCATGTGAACCAGCGTTATCAGGGAGAGGTGTATGGCCTGTATGCCAAGGCGATTCGGCAGCGCTACCCCTTCAACGCCCATGCGGCCAGCGACGTGGCATTGAGTGATTTTCAGGATTTTTTCAAACCCCGGGGTGTTCTGGCGCGGTTCCACGACACTTACTTGAAGCCATTTGTCACTGCCGACTCTAGCCGTTACCACTTGCGTAGGCTGGAAGGCCGCAGCCTGCCGATGTCTCGCTCGTTGTTGGATCAGTTGAGCAAGGCACACACTGTGCGCCGCAGCTTCTTCAGCGAGGACCTGGGAGAGTGGTCGGTTCGTTTCACTCTGGCGTCCTATAGCCTGGACCAGGCGGTCAGTCGCTCGATCCTGCGTATCGGTGACCAGCAACTGGAGTACCGTCATGGTCCCATCGTGCCCTTGGCGTTTATTTGGCCGATCGAGGCTGAAAATGGCCGAAGCAGCCTGGTTCTAGAACGGGGGGCCGAGCAACCGCTGGGTATCGAGAAAAACAGCGGAGCCTGGTCGTTGTTTCGCTTCTTCGATTTGATGCAACGCGAACCTGCTCACGGGCGTGACACGCAGATACTCAAGGCCGACCTTGCCGGCTTGCGTGCCAACTACCTGTTGGTCAGCCAGCGTACGCCCAGCCCGTTCCAAATGGACACGTGGCGCACTTTCCGCTTGCCGGAGCAGTTATGAGCCTGCTCAAACGTGCCTGGCGCAGTGCTGCACGCAGCGAACAAGGTCAGGGACGGCTGCGCAATGAGGATGCGTTCCTTGAGAGCCCGCAAACCGGTTGTTGGGCTGTGGCGGATGGAATGGGCGGCCATCGGGCCGGGCATGTCGCCAGCCGGTCGGTGGTCGAGTGCCTTGCTGCACTGCCGGGCCAGGACAGTTTTGATCAGCGGATCGACGCCGTTCGCCAGTGTTTGCAGCAACTCAGCCGGCGCCTGGGCGCCCAAGGCGCGCATGAAACCATTGGCAGTACGGTGATTGTCTTGCTGCTGGATGACCACCGTGCTGCGTGCCTGTGGGCGGGGGACAGTCGCTGTTACCTGTGGCGGGGAAAGCGCCTGTATCAGCTGTCGCGGGACCACTCACGGCTTCGGCAGTTAATGGATGAGCAACACTTGAGCTTAGAGCAGGCCCAGGCCTATCCCGGTGCCAGGGCGTTGACCCGCGCTGTCGGTGCGCGGCACCTGCTTAATCTGGAAGTGTTGGAGCTCAGCGCCCGACCGGGTGATGTGTTTCTGTTATGCAGCGATGGGATTTACCAGGGCCTGAGCCATGCCGAACTCGGCAGCGCGTTAGGGCAAGGCGCGCCGCAGCAGGTGGTGGACCAGTTGTTCTCAGCCGCTTCTCGCGGGACCTGTCGCGATGACCTGACTGCCGTGGTGGTACGCTCATGAAACGGCCGGAGCTGCTGGCGGGGCGTTATCGTCTGGAACGCTTATTGGGTTCCGGCGGAATGGGGGTGGTGTACCGTGCGCGCGATCTGTTGCATGAACAGTTTGGCGAGCCGGATTCAACGTTGGCGCTCAAGGTGTTGGGCGAGCACCTTTCCCAGGTGCCTGATGCATCTGCGTTGCTCTACAGTGAATTTGCCCTGACGCGCAGGTTGCTGCACCCCCATGTCGTACGGGTGTTGTCGTTTGACGTCGACACCCACAATCACACGGCGTTTTTTACTATGGAGTTGATGCACGGGATCACCCTTGAGCAACTGCTGAAGGAATGCTCAAGCGGCCTGCCCTGGCAAGCCTTGCAACCGATCGCGGTGCAATTGCTTGAGGCGCTGGCCTATGTACATCGACAAGGTGTGCTCCATGGCGATGTGAAACCGGTAAATATCATGATGGGCGAACAGGGCGTGCGCTTGTTCGACTTTGGCCTCGGCCATTGCCAGGCTCAGATTGAGGCGGGGTTGCCGTGCTTGAGCCGCGAGCGCATCAACGCCTGTACCCCGGCCTACGCCGCCCCGGAGTTGCTGGCCGGCAATGCTTTGACGGCCAGCGCCGACCTGTATGGCGTCGCCTGTGTACTGTTCGAGCTGGCCCATGGCAAACGTCTGGGTGGGCGCCGCCCAACCGAGCGGCTGCCGAGGCCCTGGCAATTACCCAGGCATTGTTGGACCGCGTTGCGTTCGGCGTTGGCCCTGGACCCCGAGCGGCGAACCCTCAGTGTGGCGGAACTGGGGGAGGCCATGGCGGGGTCGGGGCGACGCTGGTTCAGGTAGCGGGCAGGTCATGCAATTGGCAGTACTCGGCCCAACTCAAACCGGCCATCTGGGCGACTTCCTTGTGCACTTCAAGGCGCTGGGATTCGAAGGCGTGCGGCGATTCTGCGGTGAGCTTGAGGGTCAGTTCCCAAGCGAACAACCCCTGGCTCTCGGCTTCAGCTTCAAAGGCTTCATGCAAGCGTTCGGCACGGTACTGCGCCAGGGTTTCGCCTTTGGCCTGGGCGGCCAAGGGGTTCAGTGAATCCAGTTCGGTGGCAACGTCTGGGTGCTCTATCAAGAATCTGTCGAGGGCCAGTTGGTGATTATCGCCGGGTTGGGACAAGGGCATGCTCCAGGTTGTGTGAAGGGCATCATTCAATGGCTGGATGATGCCGATTAAGGCTAGCCCACGGATAGCCCCGAATCACGAAATACAAAGAGTGGCAGTGCTTCGGCTGCCTCGTGTGCAAGCAAAAGAAGCACTGAATACTGAAAAAATGCCTGCAGTGCGGCAAAAGCCTTTCGCTCCCGGTGCCAGGACGTGTAGCGTTACCCAGGATTTACGGGGGGATGCCTCAAGAGGCACAGAGCGATGGGCAGAGGGATGGGTCATGGCGAAAACGCTGTTCAAACTGTTCCTGACTCAGCGCCTGGCGGCCTTGGCCAGCACGGAGTCGCTGCGCGCTATCCGTGAAGGGCTGCTGTGGATCTTGCCTTGCCTGTTGGTATCGGCGGGTTTTCTGATCCTGTCCGAGTGCGCCAAGGTGCTGGGGTTTGACCCGCAGGTGGTGGCGTTCCTGGCCGGGTTGCACAACCAGATCAGCTCGGTGATTCCGCTGCTGGTAGCGGCTTCGATTGGCTACATGCTCGCGATCCAATACCGCTTGCCGCAGTTACCGGTCGCCTTTCTGTGCCTGGCCCATGTGGTGGTCGCCACCTTTGTATTGCGTGAATACCCCCGGGCCTCGGCCACCTTTGTATTGTTTATTGCGATTGCCTCGCCGCTGATCAATGTGCCGGCGGTTGCCTGGTTGCACCACTTTCGCTGGACCCGCCTGGTCAACGAGGACCTGGTGGGGCACAACTTGCGAGGCACCATCAACATGGTGGTGCCGGGTGCGATCACCGCGCTGTGCCTGGTGATGGTGTTGTCGTTGCTGCTGCAGATTCCGTATGTGGCACAACTGCAGGGGCCGCAGGTGCTTGATGCGCTGCAAGCGCCCTATGGCAGTGGTTTGTTCGTGACCCTGATGAACTCGCTGCTGTGGTTTTTCGGCATCCACGGCGTGTATGCCATGCAGCCGTTGTTCGATGTGCTGGACCAGGCCGTGGTGCTCAATGGCGCGTCGTTGGCGGCGGGCGAACCGATCAAATACCTGCTCAACAGTGGCTTGCTCGGGTGTTTCGCGTTTATCGGCGGCTCAGGCGGTGCGTTGTGCCTGTTGCTGGCGATCCTGCTGTTTTCAAAGAGCCAGTCCATGCGACTGATGGCGATGGCCAGCCTGCCGCTATCGTTATTCAACGTCAGCGAGGTGCTGCTGTTTGGCTTGCCGATCATCCTCAACCCGCGGTTGTTCATTCCGTTTCTGTTGGTGCCGGCGATCAACGCCATGCTGGCGCTGACGGTGGTGCAGCTGGGCTGGGTGTCGCCTGCGGTGGCGAGTGTGCCGTTCACGGCGCCGGTACTGCTCAACGCGTATTTGAGCACCCACGGGGACGTGGCAGCGGTAGTGCTGCAAGTGGCGCTCCTGGGCGTCGGCACGTTGGTTTACGCCCCCTACGTTAGAGCGATTCACCGCCAATCCACCGAGGGCGGCACGGTGTACCTCAAGTCCCTGGACATGACCTTTCGCGGTCTCGAAGAGAAAGGTCGCCTGCTGGAAATGGACCCGGTGCTGGCGTCCCACAAGACCTTGGCCCGTCAAGCGGTGGAACTGAGCCGCATCCAGCAGATCAGCGACTACGAGTTCTATCTCGAATTCCAACCCCAGGTCTCCACGCGCACGGGCTTGTGCACCGGCTGCGAAGCATTGATGCGCGCCCGTGACAGCCAGGGCAAGGTGCATTCGCCCTGGGAGTTCCTGCAATGGTTGGCTCAGGCACGGTTGATGCCCGACGTGGATGTGTGGGTAGCGTCCCAGGCCGTGCGCCAATACCAGAAGTGGCAGAAAATCGGCTTCGCCTTGCCGATGACCATCAATATTTCCAGCGCCACCCTGACGGACGCCGCCTATGGGGATCGCCTGGTGGAAATCCTCACCCAGGCCCATGGTCAGGTGTCGGTGGAAATCACCGAAGATGCCCTGGTCAGTGACATCCAGGTCACGCGCCGGACTATCCAGAAGCTGCAGGCGATCGGCGCCAAGGTGTATATCGACGACTTTGGCACCGGGTTCTCCGCCTTGAGCTACTTGCACCAGTTTCCGGTGGACTTCATCAAGATCGACCGCAGCTTTGTGGTGGCCCAGCACGACCCCAAGGGCGCCCAGGTACTCACCGGCATGCTGCGCTTCTGTGAGGCGCTGAACCTGGGCGTAGTGGTCGAAGGCGTGGAGACAGCCGAGCAGTTGGCGTTCCTCAATACCGGCACCGAACTGTTTATCCAGGGCTGGTATTTCAGCAAGGCACTGCCCGGCGATCAGTTGCAGGGGTTCGTACGTGCGCGCGCGGCGGCGCAGGTCTAAGCCTGAGCCGCCGCGTAGTCGCGCCGGGTTTGTTCGATCTCTTCGACCAGCCCATCGATGCGCGCCAGGCGTGCGCGGTTGTCGTGGTCCCAAGGGTGAAAGCCTGGTTTGAAGTAGTGCAGCCAGGGGCGCAGCATGCGCGGGAACACGCCTTTGGGGCCATACAGGAACTTGAACATGCGCCAGAAGCCCTGCAGAAACCCGACCGATTTGCGGTCGGCAATCAACAGGCGCACGTGAAAGTCGAACACCACCAGCCAGAAGAACACCGTGGTGGTCAGCATGGTGCCGGTGCGCAGCAGATAGCGCTTTGGCCCGGGCGCGATCACCGTGTTCCACACATCGAAGGCCACGGCTTTGTGTTCGGTTTCTTCGAGGGCATGCCAGTACCACATTTGCTGGTAACCCTTGAGTGAATCGCCGAACCGCGACGGGTCGCTGAGCAGGATTTCCGCGAGCATCGCGGTGTAGTGCTCAAGGGCGATGGTCACCGCCAGGTTGAACGACGGCGGCAAGTGTTTTTTCTGCAGGTCGAGGATGAACTTGAGGCGCCGGTCCAGGGTGTGCGCCGGCAGGCCCGCCGTTTGCAGCAGGTCGTTATAGGCCACGTGTTCGCGGCTGTGCATGGCCTCCTGGCCGATGAAACCCTGAATCTCCTTTTTCAACTGCGGGTCGTCGATGCGCTGGCGGTAGTGGCGCACGCTGTCCATGAAAAACAGCTCGCCCTGGGGAAACAACAGTGACAAGGCGTTGAAGAAATGCGTGATGAACGGGCCCTGTTCGTGCCAGTTCTTGATGCGCTCGGCGGGCAAGGCAAAACGAATATCGCGACGGATCGGCAGCATGGTGCGTGCTCCTGTTCAGAGACGGGTTTCGTCGTTGGTTTCAAACACCGGCGTGCGTTGTTTGGGGGCCATGCGCTTGCTGGCGAACACCACCAGGGCTTGATACGCAGCGGGCAGGCAACGGGCGAGCAGGTCGAGGAAATAGGCATCGCGGCCGATCAGTATGCGGCGCTTGTTTTTGCGCACGCCTTGCAGGATGACCTTGGCGGCTCTGTCGGCATCGGTGATGAACAGCTTTTCGAAGTCGGCGCGGGCCTGTTGCTCGCTGTGGATCAGGAAGCCCGTCATGTTCGCGTCGATACGGCTGCTGCGACAGATATCGGTGCGGATGCCACCGGGGTGTACGCAGGTGGCCGAGACACCGCTGCGTTGCAGGTCGAGTTCCTGGCGCAGGGATTCGGTGAAGCCGCGCACCGCAAATTTGGTGGCGTTGTAGCCGCTCATGCCCGGTTGGGCGAACAAACCGAACACGCTGGAGGTGTTGACCACATGGCCTTCGCCACTGGCTTTAAGGTACGGCAGGAACGCCTTGGTGCCATGCACCACGCCCCAGAAGTTGATGCCGACGATCCATTCAAGGTCGGCGTAGTCCACACCTTCCACGGTGCTCGACAGCGCCACGCCCGCGTTGTTGAAGATCAGGTTGACGCGGCCGTGGTCGGCCACGCAGCGGGCGGCCCACGCTTCCATGGCCTGGCGGTCGGACACATCGAGCACCTGGGTGGTGATGGAGACGGGCGACAGCGTCGAGGTCTTGATCAAGGCGAGTGTCTGCTCCAGCCCCTGGCTATTCTTGTCGGCCAGGGCCAGGTGGCAACCTTCGCGCGCGAGGGCCAATGCCAAGGCGCGGCCCATGCCGGACGCCGCACCGGTAATCGCCGCCACGCGGCCGTTGAATGACTTCATGACAGGCTGCCTTCTGTGGTGGAGTGGGGCGCAGGGGCAGGACGTGGGGCTGGGCTGGCGGGTAGCAGGTCTGCCACATAGTCCTTGAGCGCGAACTGCCGGGTGACCTGTTTGAAGCGCCAGGTGGAGCCGGGCCACAAGGTGGTGTTCTTGCCGGTGCGCGGGTCGAGGTACCAGCTCTGGCAACCACCGGTGTTCCAGATGGTGCGCTTGAGTTTGTCTTGCAGTTGCTGGTTATAAGCCAGCTCGACGGCAGGCTTGACGTCCACGGTGGCGATGCGGTGCCGTTGCATCTGCTGCAGTGCATCGAGGATGTAGGTGACCTGGGCTTCGATCATCAGGATCATCGAGTTGTGCCCAAGGCCCGTGTTGGGGCCGACGATCAGGAACAGGTTCGGGTACCCCGGCACCGTGGTGCCTTTATAGGCATGGGCACCGTCGTGCCAGGTGTCCATCAGGTCGATACCGTCGCGCCCGATGATGCAGTCCCGGGGCAGTGGGTCAGTGGCCTGGAAGCCGGTGCCGAAGATCAGGCAATCGGCCGGATGTTTGATGCCATCGGCGGTAATCACGCCGTCGGCTTCGATGCGCAGCACCTTGTCGGTCACCACCTCCACATTGCTGCGCGAAAGGGCCGGGTAATAGTCGTTGGAGATCAGCACGCGCTTGCAACCGATGGTGTAGTCCGGCGTCAGGGTCTTGCGCAGGGAAGGGCGGGCCACCTGTTTATGCAGATGGCGTTGGGCAATCTTCTGCACCATTTTCATCAGGCGCGGGTGCAAGGCAAAGCCCACCACACGGCCTTCCAACGCCCAATAGAAAGCGCCGCGTACCAGGCGCTGGGTGAAGGGCAGGTGCTTGAAGGCCCAGCGTTCAAAGGGCGAAATCGGCCGGTCGGGCTTGGGCATGATCCACGGCGGCGTGCGCTGGAACAGGTCCAGGTGGGCCACCTGCGGTGCAATCTGCGGCACGAATTGAATGGCGCTGGCGCCGGTGCCGATCACCGCCACGCGTTTGCCTTTCAACGAATAGTCATGGTCCCACTGCTGGGAGTGGAAGCGCTTGCCCTTGAAGCTGTCGAGCCCCGGGATGTCCGGCAGTGCCGGGCGCGACAGCCCGCCCATTCCCGACACCAACACCCGCGCACTCACCTGGCGACCATTGCTGAAGGTCAGTTGCCAGCGCTGTTGTACCTCATCGAACACCGCGCGCTGCAAGTCCATGCCGAAGCGCAGGAAGGGCGCGAGCCCGAAATGCGCTGCGCATTGCTCAAGGTAGGCGCGGATCTCCGCCTGCGGCGCGAATTGCCGCGTCCAGTTGGGGTTGGGCGCAAACGAAAACGAATACACGTGGGATTGCACGTCGCAGGCACAACCCGGGTAGTGGTTGTCCCGCCAGGTGCCGCCGAGGCTGTCGGCTTGCTCGGCGATGAAGAAGTCGGTGAGGCCGGCTTCCTTGAGTTTGATCGCCATGCACAGGCCGGCAAAGCCTGAGCCGATGATAGCGATGTCGATTGAATCACTGTGGGCATTCATAGGCTGTCCTTCGTGGGCATCAGATGTGCTCCTGTTTTTTGTTTTGTCTTTTAGATAGAACACCATTGCAAAGGAAAATTGAATTATTTATTTTAAAAAAGATTTTAAATAATCTACCTGAAAATATCGCCTACGCTAGGACCTTGTTCCGCATGTGCGACTTGTCCGACGGACGAGCACGGTATGCATGAAGTTTAGGTCCAGGGTGTGGACGATGGCTGAGGCCTTGATCAATTCCGGTCAGGTCGCCAGCAGCAGGGAAGCAGAGGACCGAGCTATGGCTGTTGAATGGGTTATTGCTGCGGCTGTGTTGATAGGCGCGAGCGCCGTGTTGTGGGGCTTCAGTGCCTGGATGACACGGCGTATCGAAGCGGCTGTTGCGATCAACGGGCGTTTCGTCGAGGTCGATGGCGAGCGCTTTCATTATGTAGAAGAGGGCAAGGGCCCACCGCTGGTGATGATTCACGGGCTGATGGGCAGCAGTCGCAACCTGACGTATGCCTTGTCTGGCCAATTGCGTGAGCACTTTCGGGTGATCACGCTGGATCGTCCGGGCTCCGGCTATTCCACCCGGCACGCTGGCACGGCGTCAGACTTGCCAGGCCAGGCCCGACAAATCGCGGCGTTTATCAAGACACTGGACCTGGATAAGCCGCTGGTACTCGGGCATTCCCTCGGCGGCGCGATTTCCCTGGCGCTGGCCCTTGATCATCCGCATGCCGTGTCCGGGTTGATTTTGGTGGCACCGCTGACTCACCCCCAACGCATGCTGCCGCTGGTGTTCCTGTCGCTGGCGGTACGCCCGGCCTGGTTGCGGCGCTGGATGTCCCACACCTTGACCATGCCGGTTGGTCTGCTGACCAAAGGCTCAGTGGTCAAGGGCGTGTTCGCTCCCGATGCTGCACCTCCCGACTTTGCCACCCGTGGTGGCGGGCTGCTCGGTATGCGGCCTGACAACTTCTATGCCGCCTCCACCGAGATCAACCAGGTCAACGACCACCTGCCCGACATGGTCAAGCGCTACCCGCAACTGACCCTGCCGATCGGGCTGATCTATGGCGCCAAAGACCGCGTGCTGGACTTCCAGAAGCACGGTCAGGCCCTGGCCAGCAAGGTGCCGGGGTTGAAGCTGCAGGTGGTGGAAGGGCGCGGGCACATGCTGCCGATCACCGCCACAGAGCGCGTAGCCGCGCTGGTGGAGCAGGTGGCCAAGCGTGTTCGACCGCCTGAAAGCGCCACGGTGTTGCACCCGCCATTTGCCTTGGCGAGTAAATAATTTTGTTGTCCGGTTCGCGGTTCAACGGCGTCGATGCCTGCTTTAGACACCTGACCAAACGGCTGAAAAAGAGACTGCTCGGTCACGTAAAAAAGGCTCCGAAAAACTAGTTGACGACCTAACGATTCCGCGCTATTTATTTAAAAAAATTATTTCAATGTCTTATTTGAAACAATTTTTGAAATGCCTAAGAGCGAATAAAATAATGAAAAAAACGTCTTTTATCGCATGGTTGATTTCTCGGGGCAGTCAGCGCTCCGTGTACCTGTTTACCGCTCACATTCGTTCCCTGCCAGCCCGCTGCGTACGGTGGCTGCCATGAACCAGACCCTGGCTGCACCGCACGTCTGGACCGACGGCAAACGTCACCTCTGGTGGCTTGGCATCATGCCCCTGGCAACTCCATTACTTTCCGGCTCCCTGGCGATTACCACGGGTGTACAGCAATTGTGGTGGGTCGGCGTATTGGTGATCTTCGGCTTGATCCCCTTGATCGACGGCCTGCTGGGCGAAGACGTCAGCAACCCGTCCGAGTCCGCTGTCAGCAACCTCGAATCCCAACGCTACTATCGCTGGATCGTCTACACCGGTGTGCTGTTCGTTATCTCTTCGGTAGTGATCACCGGCTGGTTGGCGGCAGGGGGCATCGACTGGATCATCAACGGTGGCCTGCTGCACGCCACGGCTGCGCTTGATCCTTCCAGCTGGCTGGCGAAAACCGCCGCGTTCATCACCGCCCGCACCGAATTGCACGGCGAAATCAGCTGGTTTACCTACCTGGGTATGGCCATGTCCACCGGGGCCGCCACCGGGATTGCCATCAACACCGCCCATGAGCTGGGGCACAAGCCCAATCCCCTGGAAGTGTTCCTGGCCAAGGTCACCCTGGCGCCTACGTTCTACGGGCACTTCTACACCGAACATAACCGCGGTCACCATGTACGTGTGGCCACGCCGGAAGACCCTGCCAGCTCGCGCCTGGGTGAAAGCTTCTGGGCCTTCCTGCCACGCTCGGTATGGTTCAGCGCACGCTCGGCCTGGAACCTGGAGCGCGAACGCCTGCGCAAACTCGGACTGCCGGCCCTGCACTGGAAGAACGCCGTGCTCAGCGCCTGGATGTACAGCGTGGTGTTGTGGGGCGCGATGATCATGTGGTTGGGGATGGCGGTGATTCCGTTCCTGATCATCCAGGGCATCTACGGTTTCTCGCTGCTGGAAGTGGTCAACTATGTGGAGCACTACGGCCTCAAGCGTCAGAAGTTGCCCAACGGTCGTTATGAACGTTGCTCGCCACGGCACTCCTGGAACAGCAACCGTATTGTCACCAATATCTTCTTGTTCCAACTGCAGCGGCACTCTGATCACCATGCAAACCCCACGCGCAGTTATCAGTCGCTGCGCCACTTTGATGAGTCGCCGCAACTGCCGTATGGCTACGCGAGCATGATTGTGTGGGCCTATGTACCGTACTTGTGGCGACGTCGCATGGACCATCGGGTGCTTAATCACTATGCCGGCGATATCACCCTGACCAATCTTCAGCCGTCACAACGTTTGAAGTACCTGGAGAAGTACAGCAACAGCGCCAGGCCGTTTTGATGTGAATGGACATGTTGTGGGCGTACTCGGGGTCTGTGTACCGCGCAGGTCCTCTACGCCCAAGCTTTACCGGTTTCGTGGCAAAAAGTTGTTTGACCCTACAACAATAATTTCAAGGGAAGGACGTACACCATGCAAAACCCTGCCAAGTTCACCACGCACATTGTATTGGCCGCCCTGGGCCTGATCGTTTACCACCAGGCCCAGGCTGCCCGTATCGAACCGGCCGGCAGTGCCTTCACGGCCCAGGGGCCGATCAGCTTTTCCAAGGGCGCCCTGATCAGCGCCGACTGCACCATCAAGGTGGCCGGCAAAGTGGCGGCCGATGGCTCATCGGTCAATGTCGACAAAGTTGAATTCGACGGAGGCCTCAAGTGCAGCCGGGTCGAAGCCACCAACTTGCCGTGGATATTAGTAGCCAAAGATACCAAGAGCGGCTCCATGTCGAAGATCAGCGTAGATGTTCACGCCTTCGGCCTGGGCGGCAAGTGCGGTCCTTCTACGGCCGACGGTACGTGGGATAACGCCACCGGCAAATTGGAAGCCGCCAATGTACCGATTGGCGAAGACTGCAAGATCAAGACGGTGTCGATCAAGATGCCGCCTAACTTCAAAGTTGTCGAATAAGACTGTCCGACTGTTGTAAGCGGTAATTGAATTGAGATTTGGCTGGAAAGGGAAGTTCTGCAGTTTCACCGTGACCTCTCGATCATGGCCATTACCCCTGGCGAAATGAATTCGCCATAACATGTGAGGAAAAACAATGAAAAGCTTGAAAACTCTCGTGTCGTTGACTGCTTTGGCTGTTTGCATGGGCGCTGCTTCCATGGCCTCAGCACAAACTTTCAGCCCCGCTAACCAGTCGTTCACGACTAACTCGGGTGGCACGATTACAGTCAAGTCACCTTCTTCATTTGGTGCAGCGGTAACTTGTAATATCTCGTTCACCGGTAAAGTGCGTGCCGATGGTTCGGCGGCAGATATTACTGCTGCTACTGTCAGCGGCTCTAACCAACTCTGCTCCCTGCCTCACCTGACCAACCTGCCATGGGTGCTGTCGCCAGCCGGCACCGTGACCAATGTGGGTTACACCATTGCAGCCATTCCGCCACTGATCCCTGCCACCAACTGCGGTCCATCCACTATTGCCGTGGCGCTGTCCAACGTGACCGGTGGCGCAGCACTGAGCGCTACCAACCAACCGCTCTCGGGTAGCTGCACCGTGGTGACCCTGAGTGTCACCGCTCCAGGCGTCAGCATCGTTCCTTGATAGACGTACTCCGTAAAAAGGGCTGATCACCCGTTGCAGGGCAGGCGCCTCTGATGAGGCGCCTGTTTACGGCAGATAGGTTGGGCCTACGAGCTGAGGCTCCTGGCGAAATGAATCGCCATGAATGTGAGGAAGGAATAATGAAGCGCTTGAATGCCTTCGTTTTTATCGGCTCATTGGCGCTGTGCTTCGGTACTGCATCGATGGCCCATGCTGGAGTTTTCAGCCCTGGGGGAGTGGCATTTACCTCCAGTCCGGGCGGCACCGTTACGATCAAATCGCCCAGTACGTTTGGTGCGCCGATTACCTGCAATATTCAATTGTCCGGCCTGGTGCGCGGTGATGGTTCAGCTGCCGACGTTCTCAGCGCAACCCTTTCGGGCAGCAATGCTTTGTGCAGGCTGCCAACCCTGAATAACTTGCCTTGGGTGCTGACGCCTCCCGCTTCATCGGGTGGCACCGGAGGCCTGGCTAACGTGGGTTACACCATTGCGGCCAGTTCTCTTCCTGCTACGAATTGCGGCCCTTCATCGATTGTCGGTGTGTTGGCCAATGGCGCAGGCGGCGTTGAGCTCTCTGCAGCGAACCAGCCGCTTTCCGGCTTTTGCACGGTGGTTTCGCTGAGTGCTCATATTCCCAACATCATCATTGTTCCTTGAGGTGCGTGTCGCACGGTAAGGAGTGTTTTTGCCTTTTAAAAGGCAAGCCAAGTCGCAAGACGAGCCGGCTGGGGCCGGTTCAGTGAGATAACAATAAGGAGTGCCGCATGAATAATAAAAAACAACAGGTACAGGTTCTGCTGGGCTTGGCATTAATGGGGGGGGTGATGATTGCCGCGCCGGTCCAGGCCGGTGGTTTTTCCACGCCGACCTATGGCGCCCCGGGCTGGGGGCGCGCCTTTGGTGGTGGTTCGCTGTTCAAGAATGATCCCAGTTCGGCGTACAACAACCCGGCAGCGATGGCATTCGTAGAGCACAATGTGGCGCAATTTACGGTCGACTATGCCCGTATCAAAATCAAGTACAAAGGCGAGGCGAACGATTATCTCGGGCAGCCGATTACCAATACACCGGTAGCGCCCGATGGGAGTTTCGATCCGGGTAACCGCAGTGCCAACAACAACGACGGCGGCCAAGGTGGCTTCACGGCGTGGTTGCCGACGGGGTTCATGGTGATGCCACTGGGCGACAGGTTTGCTTTCGGCTTGTCGCAGGTAGTACCGCAGGGCATGCGCTCAACCTGGAATGAAGATTCCAAGCTGCGGGATTTTGCCGTCGATACCAAAATTGAAACAGTGGGGCTGACAGGGTCGCTTTCGTTCAAGGTCCGCGACGACTTCTCCATTGGTGGCGGGATCATCGTTCAGCACAGTAAGGGCTTTGTCAGCCAGAACATCGATTTGCTGTCTGCCGCGTCCAACTCGCAATCGCCGCTGCTGGGGAGCATCGATTTCCCATCGGGGGTGGGTGGCGCGCTGATGCGGGTCAAGGTCGACAATATCTCCACGGGCTGGTTTACCGGTGTCGTCTGGAAACCGACCGCGCAAGACAGTCTTGGCCTCAACTACCACGCCAAGATCAAAAACAAAATGACCGGCAAGTACAACATCCGTGCCGATCAGTTCTCCTACAACCTGATGACTCAGCCCAGCCCATTCGGTGGCAGCGGGACCCTTGTAGAAGAAGCCTACCCTGGACTGAAACTGTTCCCGGACGGAGCACATGCCAGCACCCAATTGGATATCCCGGCCACTGCGGCCTTTGACTGGGTCCACCAATTCAATGACCGTTTCACACTCGGTGTCAGTGCTGTGTGGACTCAATGGTCATCCTTCAAAGACCTGACGCTCAAGTCCGGTGATATTCAGATCGTCTCCATTCCCTACAACTATCGCGATTCCTGGATGTATTCGGTGGGCGGCGACTTCAAGGCCACCGACGAGTTGACGTTGCGAGCCGGTGTCGCTTCCGACCAGACGCCAACCCGTAACTCCACCCGGGA
Source organism: Pseudomonas sp. GW821-FHT09A09 (assembly GCF_059418405.1). Taxonomy (NCBI): domain Bacteria; kingdom Pseudomonadati; phylum Pseudomonadota; class Gammaproteobacteria; order Pseudomonadales; family Pseudomonadaceae; genus Pseudomonas; species Pseudomonas sp. GW821-FHT09A09. Next base: position 73,376 of record NZ_JBWKPU010000020.1, on the reverse strand, counting down.
TCCACGGATTCCGGACGGTGATCGCTACTTCCTGTCGCTGGGTGCAGGTTATGAGGTCAAGGCCATTCCTGGCTTGTCGCTCGATCTCGCGTACTCCCACCAATTTGTGCAGGAGGTCAACCTGAAAACCAAGAACGTGGATCGGCTCGGTGCCGCCAGCCTGAACGGCAAAGCTGAGTCGTCGGGGGATGTGGTGGCTGTTTCGGCGACCTACGCGTTCTGAACCAATAACGCACTATCGAGGATGAAGCGCTAAGCGCATCTTGGCGCTTTTATCCGCGTTTACCTGCGCCGACGGGGCGCTCCGCGCCCCGTCATTCTCCTTTTCAACGTAATGAGCAAGGCTGACCAGTTCGGCCCAATTTTTTGTCTGCGCATTAAATAAAAATTTCAAAACAAAATTTGAATTTAGCTTTCCAAGTTTGTAGTGTGGCTTTACGTCGCAGCGCATTTCGACCTGCCTGCGCATTGGCCGTACCCTGAATCGAGTAGAGGTATCCCCATGGTTATCTGGTTATTGGTGGGTTTCGCAGCCGCGATTGCCCTGGCGTATCGACAAGCTGCCGCCACCCTGTGGCTGGGTGCTGGCCTGATCTGGCTGGCGGTGGGCTATCTGTTCAATGTGATCGCCACCCTCGGCATCACCGTTACTGCGGTGCTGGTCATCGCACCGGCCTTGTTGATGGCCATCAAGCCCTTGCGCCGTGCGTTGTTGACGAGCAGGGCCCTGGGCCTGTTTCGCACCATCATGCCGGCGATGTCCGACACTGAACGCGCGGCCATCGAATCCGGCACCGTGTGGTGGGACGCCGAGCTGTTCAGCGGCAAGCCCGACTGGCAGCGTTTGCTCCAGGCCGCACCGGCCAGCCTCAGCGCCGAAGAGCAAGCCTTCCTCGACAATGAAGTGGAAACCCTGTGCGACATCGCCAACGACTGGGAAACCACCCAAGTCTGGCAGGACATGTCGCCCGAAGGCTGGCAATACACCAAGGACGCCGGCTTCCTCGGCATGATCATTCCCAAGCAATACGGCGGCAAAGGCTTCTCCCACTACGCGCACTCGCAAGTGGTGATGAAGCTGTCGACGCGCTGCTCGGCGGCGGCGATTTCGGTGATGGTGCCCAACTCCCTGGGCCCGGCCGAGTTGCTGTTGCACTACGGCACCGATGCCCAGCGTAACTATTACTTGCCGCGCCTGGCCCGGGGTGAAGACATCCCATGCTTTGCGTTGACCAGCCCATATGCCGGCTCCGATGCGGGTGCGATCCCGGACCTGGGCATCGTCTGCAAAGGTACCCACGAAGGCGAAGAAGTGCTGGGCTTCAAGGTGACCTGGGACAAGCGCTACATCACCCTCGGCCCGATTGCCACGGTGCTTGGCTTGGCGTTCCGTGCCGAAGATCCGGACGGTTTGCTTGGCGCACCCGGTTCGCTTGGCATCACCTGCGCGCTGATTCCAACGTCCCATCCGGGCGTCAACAGCGGCCGTCGTCATTGGCCACTCAACGCGGTGTTCCAGAACGGCCCGACCACCGGCAAGGATGTGTTCATTCCGTTGGAATGGGTGATCGGCGGCCGCGAACAGGTGGGGAATGGCTGGCGCATGCTGATGGAATGTCTGGCGGCCGGCCGTGCGATTTCCCTGCCATCGGCCAACGTCGGCCTGGGCAAGGTGGCGGTACGCGGGACCACGGCCTACGCAGCGATGCGTAAGCAGTTCGGCCTGCCCATCGGCAAGTTCGAAGGGGTACAGGCGCCGCTGGCGCGCATGGCCGGGCATTTGTACGCCTGCGATGCGGTGCGCAAGGTGTCGGTGGCGTCTCTGGATGCCGGTGAAAAACCGTCGGTGATCTCGGCGATTGCCAAGTACCACGTCACCGAACGCGCACGCATCATCGTCAATGACGGCATGGACATCGTTGCCGGCAAAGGCATTTGCATGGGGCCCAACAACTTCCTGGCCCGTGCCTATCAGCAAAGCCCCATCGCGATCACGGTGGAGGGCGCAAACATCATGACCCGCTGCCTGATCATCTTTGGCCAGGGCCTGATTCGCTGCCATCCCTATGTGTTCCGCGAAATGGAAGCGGCGCGTAACCCGGATCGGCGCAAGGCGCTGGAAGCCTTCGACAGCGCGATGTTCGGCCACGTGAGCTTTGTGCTGGCCAATACCGTCCGCGCTGCGGTGCATTCGCTGACCGGTGGGCGGCTGATTTCGGCGCCGGCCAAGACCGACCCGGCGCTGGCGTCCTACTACCGTCAGGCCAATCGGCTGTCGGTGGTACTGGCGTTGATCTCGGACGTGTCCATGGGCGTGCTGGGTGGTGCCCTCAAGCGCAAGGAAAGTATCACCGGGCGGCTGGGGGATATTCTGTCGCAGCTGTACATAGTGTCCTGCGTGCTCAAGCGCTTTGAAGATGACGGCCGGCCCCAGGCCGACCTGCCGCTGGTGCACTGGTCGGCCCAGGATGCGCTGTTGCGTGCCCATGAAGCCTTGGCCGAAGTGCTCGACAACTACCCTTCGAAAGCCGCAGCAGCGGTGGTGCGCGGCTTGAGCTTCCCACTGGGCATTCCACTGCGCAAACCGTCGGACCGCTTGCTGGCCCAGGTGGCGGACGTGGTCCAGACCCCGGGCGAGACCCGCGACCGCCTGCTGGCCAATTCCTACATCCCGCGTCCGGAAATCGACAAGCTGGCTTACGGCGAACTGGGTTTCCGCCTGTTGCCGCAGGTAGAGCTGATCGACGCGCGCCTCAAGCCTGCCGTGAAGCAGGGCTTGATCGAGCCGATGCCGATTTCCACCACCGCGTTTACCGCCTGGCGCGTCAAGGCGCGGGCGCTGGACTTGATCAGCGACGACGAAGACGCCTTGCTGGGGCGCTACGTGGAGTACGCCGACCATGGCATCCAGGTCGACGACTTCCCGCAGGATTTCGGTTTGCTGGAAGCGTTGCAGCAGCGCAAGCAAGCCTTGGAGCCGGCGGTGAAACGTCGCAACAGCCAGAGCGAAAATGCCTCGGTCAATTGAGTGGTACTGAATGAACACGGTCACTGTGGGAGCTGGCTTGCCTGCGATGCAGACAACTCGGTGTGTCAGTCACACCCAGGTGATGCTTTCGCAGGCAAGCCAGCTCCCACAGGGGACCGGGTTTACATGGTCAGCATGCGTTGTGAGTGAATGTCTTTATGAGTGACAGCTACCTTTCCTTCGTCAATTCCCCCTGGGGCCGACGCCTGGCCAAGGCCGTCGGCCTGCCGCAACCGCTGCCGCTGCAGCGCCATCGCAGTGGCCAGCAAGGGCTGGTCAACCCGGTGATCATCTCCGGGGCAGGGCGCCTGATGGATCAGGTGCAACAGGTGTTCAAGGCCACCGATACCGTGGCCGCTACCCCGGCGACTTTGAAGGCGCCGTCCACGGTCAAGGTGCAGGGCGCGGTGTTCGATGCCAGTGGCGTCACCGATTTGCAGCAACTCGACGAGCTCTACGTGTTCTTCCACGCCAACGCCATGCGCATTGGCCACCATGGCCGTGTGGTGGTGCTCGGCACGACGCCGGAGCAGTGCAAGGATTTGCCCCAAGCCATCGCACAGCGCGCCCTGGAAGGCTTGGTGCGGTCGTTGGCCAAGGAACTGCGCCGGGCGATCACCGTGCAATTGATCTACGTGGCGCCGGGCGCCGAAGCCGCGCTGGACAGCAGCCTGCGCTTCTTCCTGTCGCGCCGCTCGGCCTACGTGTCCGGGCAAGTGGTGCGCCTGGAAAAAGCCGTGGACGGCAACAGCGCGATCAACTGGGATAAACCCTTTGTCGGTCGCCGTGCCTTGGTCACCGGCGCGTCCCGTGGCATCGGTTTGGCCATCGCCCAGGTGCTGGCGCGTGATGGCGCCCATGTCGTGTGCGTGGACGTGCCCCAAGCCCAGGAGGCCTTGCAGCAGGCGGCCAGCAGTGTCGGCGGTTCGGCGTTGCCGCTGGACATCACCGCCGCCGACGCGGCTTCGCTGCTGCAAGCCCATGTAAGCCAATACGGCGCGTTTGACGTGGTGGTGCACAACGCGGGCATCACCCGTGACAAGACCATCGCCAAAATGACCGAAGCGGCCTGGCGCAGCGTGCTGGCGGTGAACCTGGAAGCGCCGCTGCAGTTGAGCAACGCCTTGCTGGACAGCCAGGGGCTGAACCCGGGTGGGCGCATCGTGTGCGTGTCGTCGATTTCCGGTATCGCCGGCAACCTGGGGCAAAGCAACTACGCCACCTCCAAGGCCGGCGTGATTGGCCTGGTGCAAGGCCTGGCGCCAAAGGCGGCCGCGCAGCAGGTGACGGTCAACGCGGTGGCGCCCGGGTTCATCGAGACCCAGATGACCGCGAAGATCCCGCTGATGATCCGCGAAGCGGGGCGGCGCATGAACTCGCTGTCCCAGGGCGGCCAGCCAATCGACGTGGCCGAGACCATCGCCTGGTTGGCGCACCCGGCGTCCGGCGGGGTCAATGGTCAAGTCGTACGCGTGTGTGGCCAAAGCCTGCTGGGAGCCTGAGCCATGGACTACGTGACCCAGATCATCGACCCACCGCCGTCGCGTACACGCTTGCTGCTTGATGGCGTACGTGCGCTGCGCAAGCCCAAACTCGACGGCGCACCGGTGTTGCCCAGGGAACGCCTGGTGCGTTCGGCGGTGGAGCTGTCGGCCAGCGGGATAGCGGCCTATGGCCGCGCCTGCGGGTTTCGCCGCGAGCAGGGCGTGCCGCTGTCCTATCCCCATGTGCTGGCGTTCCCGCTGCACCTGATGTTGCTCACTCGCCCGAGCTTCCCGTACCCGGCCAGCGGCATGGTGCACCTGGCCAATCGTATCCGGCAGCATCAGCGTCTGCACGAAGGCCAGGCGCTGCGCCTGGAGGTGTATTGCGAGCGTTGGGTTGCCCATCCGAAGGGCCAGGCATTAAGCATCGCCACCCGTGCCTACGGCGCCGACGCCCTGGTGTGGGAAAGCGACAGCCTGTACCTGCGCCGAGACGTCAAGGCGCCGGTTGGCGAGCCGTGGGACGACGTGTTGCCGTTGCAGGAGGAGGGTTTGTTGCGCACCCAGCGCTGGGTGTTGCCCGCCGACCTGGGCCGGCGCTTTGCCAAGGTGTCGGGGGATTTCAACCCGATCCATACGTCGGTGATCGGCGCGAAGATCTTCGGTTTTCGCCGCGCCATTGCCCATGGCATGTGGACCCTGGGCCGCGCACTCGCCGCCCAGCAACCCCCCGGAGGGCTGGAGCAGGCCGAGGCCCATTGCGATTTCAAGCTGCCGATCTTCCTGCCTGGCCAGGTGGCGCTCTGGAGCCGACCCGTGACGGGCCCGCGCCGTGAGTTCGAAGTGCGCAATTTTGCCGGCGACAAACCCCATATGCGCGGCCTCTTTATCTGGAATGAGACCTGTCGATGAGTGACTACAGCTTCAACCCGGCCCCGGTGCGTCGCGTCGCGATTATCGGCGGCAACCGTATTCCCTTTGCCCGCTCCAACACGGTGTATGCGAACGACAGCAACCAGGATTTGCTGGTGGCGGCCCTGCAGGGCTTGGTCGACCGCTACAACCTGCACGGCCAACGCCTGGGGGAGTTTGCCGCCGGTGCGGTGATCAAGCACTCGCGGGATTTCAACCTGGCGCGTGAATCGCTGCTGTCGACCACCTTATCCCCCGACACGCCCGCCTACGATGTGCAGCAAGCTTGCGGCACGGGCCTGGAAGCCGCGTTGCTGGTGGCCAATAAAATCGCCCTGGGCCAGATCGACGTGGGTATCGCCGGCGGTTCCGACACCACCTCCGATGCACCCATCGGCATCAATGAATCCCTGCGCCATACGCTGCTGTCGGCCAACCGTGCCAAGGGCATGGGCGACAAGTTGAAGGCACTGCTGAAGGTGCGTCCGGGGATGTTTTTCAAACCGTTGCTGCCGCGCAACGGTGAGCCACGTACCGGCCTGTCCATGGGCGAGCACTGCGAAGAAATGGCCAAGCGCTGGCAGATCAAGCGGCTGGCCCAGGACGAACTGACCCTCACCAGCCACCAACGTCTATCGGCTGCCTATGCTCGGGGTTTCTTCGATGATTTGATCAGCCCCCATCGCGGCCTGGCCCGTGACAACAACCTGCGTGCCGACGCCAGCCTGGAAAAACTCGCGGGCTTGTCCCCGGCCTATGACCGGCAGAACGGCACGCTCACCGCGGGCAACTCCACGCCGCTGACCGATGGTGCGTCGGTGGTGCTGCTGGCCAGTGAAGAATGGGCGGCCGAGAACGGCTGGCCGGTGCTGGCCTACCTGCGCACGGGCGAAACGGCGGCGGTGAATTTCGTTGACGGCACCGAAGGCCTGTTGATGGCCCCGGCCTATGCGGTGCCGCGCATGCTCAAGCGCGAAGGCCTGAGCTTTGCGGATTTTGATTTCTTCGAGATCCATGAAGCGTTTGCCGCGCAGGTGCTGTGCACGCTCAAGGCCTGGGAAGACGCCGATTATTGCCGGGAGCGTCTAGGCTTGGACGCACCTCTGGGCGCTATCGAGCGCAGCAAGATGAACGTCAACGGGGGCTCGCTCGGTTGCGGCCATCCTTTTGCAGCCACCGGTGGCCGGCAATTGGCCGCCTTGGCCAAGACCATTCACGAGAACGGCGGCGGACGCGGCCTGATTTCGATTTGCGCGGCCGGCGGGTTGGGCATTACCGCCATCGTCGAAAAGTAGCTCTATCAAAAACAACAACAAGGAGACTGCCATGAACGCTGTAAGCCTGGAACAAACCGAGCGGATCTGGTTGAACGCTTACTTGCCGGGCGTTCCGGCCGACATTGATGCCGGTATCGAGGACTACCCGTCGTTGCGCGAGGTGTTTCTGGAGCACTTGGAGAAGTTTCGCGAGCGGGTGGCCTACGTCAGCATCGGCACCGAAATGACCTACGCCGACTGGAAAGTGCAGGGCGTTGCCTTTGCCGCCTGGCTGCAAGGGCAGGGGGTGAAGAGGGGCGACCGCGTGGCACTGATGATGCCCAACTGCTTGCAGTACCCGATCTGCTTGTTGGGCACGATCATGGCGGGTGCGGTGGTGGTCAACGTCAACCCGTTGTACACCGCCCATGAGCTCAAGCATTTGCTCAAGGACAGCGGCGCCGAAACGGTGGTGATTTTCGAGAACTTCGCGCACACCCTGGAAAAAGTCGTGGCCGGCAGCAGCGTCAAGCGCGTGGTGGTGGCGGCCATAGGCGACTTGCTGGGCACCTTCAAGGGCGCGGCGATGAACTTCATCCTGCGCCGGGTGCAAAAGCAGGTGCCGGCGTTCAACCTGCGTGGTTCGGTGCGCTTCAATCAGGTGCTGAAAGAAGGGCGGGCGCTCAACCATTTTCCAGTGGCCATGGCCCTGGATGACCTGGCCTTTTTGCAATACACCGGTGGCACCACCGGCGATGCCAAGGGGGTGATGCTCAGCCACCGCAACATCATCGCCAACCTGCTGCAAGCCAAGGCCTGGGTCGGTGACCAACTGGACCAGGATCAGCAGGAAACCAACGTCACCTTGCTGCCGCTGTACCACATCTTTTCCCTGACGGTGAACTGTCTGATGTTCATGTGCCTGGGCGGGCGCAACATCCTCATCGCCAACCCGCGGGATGTGAAGCGCGTGCAGATGATCCTGCGCAAGGAACGTTTCAACGGCATCGCCGGGGTCAACACGCTGTTTAACGGTTTGCTGGAGAACAAAGAGTTTTGTGCGCGGGACTTTTCGGCGCTGCGCATGGTGATCGCGGGCGGCATGGCCACCCACACGGCGGTGGCCAAGCGCTGGAAGGAAGTCACTGGGTTGCCGATCATCGAAGGCTACGGCCTCACCGAGTGCTCGCCGGTGGTGAGCATCAGCCCGATCAACATTGCGCGCATGCGCGAGATGGAATTCACCGGCAGTATCGGTGTGCCCTTGCCGTCGACCTGGGTGCGCTTTGTGCGCGAAGACGGCGAACTGGCCGAGATTGGCGAGCAGGGCGAGTTGCAAGTGCGTGGCCCGCAGGTGATGCAAGGCTACTGGAAACGCCCGGAAGCCACTGCCGAGGTGCTGGATGCCGAGGGCTGGTTGTCCACGGGTGATATCGGGGTGATGGACGAGCGCGGGTTCATCCGCCTGGTCGACCGCAAGAAGGACATGATCCTGGTCTCCGGTTTCAACGTGTACCCCAATGAAATCGAAGACGTGGTCGCGATGCACCCGGGGGTGGGTGAAGTGGCGGCGATTGGCGTGGAAGATGCGGTGACCGGCGAGAAGGTCAAGATCATCGTGGTGCGCAAGGACCCGAACCTGACCCAGGAACAAATCCTCGCCCACTGCCGGGAATACCTGACGGGGTACAAGATGCCCAAATACGTTGAGTTCCGCACCACCGAACTGCCCAAGACCACCGTGGGCAAAGTCCTGCGCCGCGCGTTGCGCTGATTTTAAAATGTAGGTGATCCAAATGTGGGAGCTGGCTTGCCTGCGATAGCGGTGTAACAGTTATACCGCCATCGCAGGCAAGCCAGCTCCCACAGAGGTTTTGTGGTGAGTTTTAGAGTGAGTTCACGTTGACCCAGCGCTCTTCTTTGGCGGCGACACGAATCGCCGTCGCCAGCCGCTCCACTGCCCACGCCGCTTCAAAATCAGTGCCATCCGCGCCTTGCCCCGCCAACGCCATGATCAACTCCTGCACCTCCAGCGTCTTCAACTCGTTGTACCCCAACTGATGCCCCGCAGCCGGGCTGAACGCCGCGTAGCCGGGCAGGGCCGGGCCGGCGAGCAGGCGCTGGAAACCGTCTTGGCCGACGCGGCACAGGCGCAGTTCATTCAAGCGTTCCTGGTCGAACGCCAAGGTACCCAGGGTGCCGCTGATCTCGAAACTCAGGTGGTTCTTGTAGCCGTGCTTGAGCCAACTGCTGCTCACCGTGCCACGTGCGCCATTGGCAAAGCGCAGCAGCGCGTGCACGTGATCGTCCACGGCGATGGCTTTGTGTTCGCTGCTGCCTTTGGTAGCCGGGCGGCGGGCATGCACGGTCTGGGTATCGGCACACACGCTCACCACATCCCCGACCAAATAACGGGCCATCGACAGCAAGTGGCTGCCCAGATCCGCGAGGGCGCCACCGGCATGCTCCACTTCACAGCGCCACGACCAAGGTGACGCGGGGTCGGCCATGAAGTCTTCGCTGAACTCGCCCTGGAAGCTGATGATCTCACCCAGTTCGCCTCGGGCAATCATCTGCCTGGCCAGCAGGATCATCGGGTTGTGCTGATAGTTGTAACCCACCCGCGTCACCACCCCGGCCGCACTGGCGGCGCGGCGCATGGCATCGGCCTGTTCCAGGCTGACGGCCAGGGGTTTTTCGCAATACACCGCCTTGCCCGCCGCAATCGCGGCCATGGCCATGGGGTAGTGCAAGTGGTTGGGCGTGGTGATGGCGACGACGTCAACGTTGGGGTCGTTGACCAGGGCTTGCCAGTCGCCATGGGCCTGCGCAAACCCCCAGGCCGTGGCGCAGCGCTGGGCACGCTCGGTGTCGGCATCGGCCAGGGCGGCCAGCTTGAGGGTTACCGGCAGTTCGAACACCGCCCGGGCGTTGTTGAACGCCAACGCATGGGCGCGGCCCATGAAGCCTGTACCGATCAGGCCGATTCCGAGTTCACGCATAGCCGAGGTCCTTTGAATTATTGTTTTCAAGAATGCTATTAATGGAATAAAAATTCCCGAAATTCAATAGATAGAATAAAAATTCATTTGTGTGCACTGATCAGCCTGACGAATGCCGCTATATTCAGCTGCGGGTGAATTGCCACCAGTTAACAAAAGATAACGTAGCGCCGATTGTCAGACGATTCCAAAGCCCGATAGGATGGCCGCAGCTTCCTCCAGGCGCTCTAGGTTGCAGGTTTCACGGCCCAGGAAGGCAGGCAATAACAATAATAAATGGGAGAAAGGTCTATGAGTGAGCCTGTCATGGGTTGGGTTGTTTGCCGCCCGCGCGCCGCACGCAGGGTTGCGTTGCTGGCCACAGCGCTCTCGCTGTTTGGAGCCGTCGCGTTGCCGACCGCCGTCCAGGCCGCCAGCGATACCCCCGCCGCAGCTGTGTTTGCGATTGAATCCCCCAAGGCCGCCAAAGGCCTGATGATCGACGTGGTCCACGCAGGCAAGCGCCTGGTGGCGGTCGGTGATCGCGGGCATATCCTCTATTCCGATGACCAGGGCGCTACCTGGACCCAAGCCAAAGTGCCCACCCGCCAACTGCTCACCGCCGTGTTTTTTGTCGATGACAAACAAGGCTGGGCGGTGGGCCATGATGCGCAAATCCTTGCCAGCACCGACGGCGGCGCCACCTGGACCCAGCAATACCAAGACCTCAAGCGCGAAGCCCCCTTACTCGATATCTGGTTCAACGACGCCAGCCACGGCCTGGCGGTCGGTGCCTACGGCGCGTTGATCGAAACCACCGACGGCGGCAAAACCTGGGAAGACGTCAGCGACCGCCTCAACAACGAAGACCAGTTCCACCTCAACGCCATCGCTCACATCAAGGACGCCGGCCTGTTCATCGTGGGCGAGCAGGGCAGCATGTTCCGCTCCCGCGACGACGGCCAGACCTGGGAAAAACTCGAAGGCCCCTACGAGGGCTCGTTGTTTGGCGTGATCGGCACGGCGCAAGCGCAAACCCTGTTGGCGTATGGCTTGCGCGGCAACTTGTACCGTTCCACGGATTTCGGCAGCACCTGGGAGCAGGTTGAACTGAACGCGGCGCGGGGAGCGCTGGAGTTTGGTCTGTCGGGCGCCACGTTGTTGGATGACGGCGCCATCGTCGTCGTCGGTAACGGCGGCAGTGTGGTGGTCAGCCATGACGACGGGGTGACGTTCAGCGTGTTCAACCGCCCGGACCGCATTTCGCTGTCGTCCGTCACGGCGGCAGGCAATGGCAACTTGATTCTGGCCGGGCAGGGTGGCGTTCGCGTGGTCACGCCGACCGGCGCCGAACCGACAAAACAATAAGAAGGCGGGGAAAGAATGAGCAGTCATCACAACGATAAAGCGACCTTTCTTGAGCGCCTGATCTTCAACAACCGCCCGGCAGTGATCGTGATCTGCCTGCTGGTGAGTATTTTTCTGTTCTGGCAGGCGACGTTGATTCGCCCGTCCACCAGCTTTGAAAAGATGATCCCCCTCAAGCACCCCTTCATCGAGAAGATGATGGAGCACCGTAATGACCTGGCGAACCTGGGCAACACCGTGCGCATCTCGGTGGAGGCCAAGGACGGCGACATCTTCACCAAGGAATACATGGAGACCCTGCGTCAGATCAACGACGAGGTGTTCTACATCAACGGCGTCGACCGCTCGGGCCTCAAGTCGCTGTGGAGCCCCAGCGTGCGCTGGACCGAAGTGACCGAAGAAGGCTTTGCCGGCGGCGAAGTGATCCCGCAAAGCTACAACGGCTCGCCGGAAAGCCTCGATCAACTGCGCAACAACGTGCTCAAGTCCGGGCAGGTCGGGCGCCTGGTGTCCAACGACTTCAAGTCGAGCATCGTCGATATCCCGCTGCTGGAGTCCTACCCGGACCCGCAGGACCAGGGCAAGTTGCTCGCTTTGGACTACCGCAAGTTCTCCCACGAACTGGAAGACAAGATCCGCGACAAGTTCGAAGCGCAGAACCCCAACGTCAAGATCCACATCGTCGGTTTCGCCAAGAAGGTCGGCGACCTGATCGATGGCCTGGTGATGGTGGTGATGTTCTTCGGCGTCGCGTTTGTCATCACCCTGATCCTGCTGCTGTGGTTTACCAACTGCCTGCGCAGCACCGTCGCGGTGTTGAGCACCACGCTGGTGGCGGTGATCTGGCAACTGGGGTTGATGCACTTCTTCGGTTTCGGCCTTGATCCGTATTCGATGCTGGTGCCGTTCCTGATCTTCGCCATTGGTATTTCTCACGGCGTGCAGAAGATCAACGGCATTGCTTTGCAATCCAGTGAAGCCGACAACGCGCTGACAGCGGCGCGACGCACATTCCGCCAGCTGTTCCTGCCCGGGATGATCGCGATTCTCGCCGACGCGGTGGGCTTCATCACGCTGCTGATCATCGATATCGGCGTGATCCGCGAACTGGCCATCGGCGCCTCCATCGGTGTGGCGGTGATTGTGTTCACCAACCTGATCCTGCTGCCGGTAGCGATTTCCTACGTGGGCATCAGCAAGCGCGCCATCGCCAAGAGCAAAAAGGACGCCAACCGCGAACACTCGTTCTGGCGCCTGCTGTCGAACTTTGCCAGCCCCAAAGTCGCGCCAATCTCCATCGCCCTGGCCGTGGTCGCCTTTGGCGGCGGCCTCTGGTACAGCCAGAACCTCAAGATCGGCGACCTCGACCAAGGCGCGCCGGAACTGCGCCCGGACTCGCGCTACAACAAGGACAACAACTTCATCATCAGCAACTACTCCACCAGCTCCGACGTACTGGTGGTGATGGTCAAGACCAAGGCCGAAGGCTGCTCACGCTATGAGGCCATGGCACCCATCGACCAGTTGATGTGGAAGATGCAGAACACCGAGGGCGTGCAGTCGGCCATCTCGCTGGTCACTGTGTCCAAGCAGATGATCAAGGGCATGAACGAGGGCAACCTGAAATGGGAAACCCTGTCGCGTAACCCGGATGTATTGAACAACTCCATCGCCCGGGCTGACGGCCTGTACAACAACAATTGTTCGCTGGCGCCGGTGCTGGTGTTCCTCAACGACCACAAGGCCGAAACCCTCGACCGCGCGGTGCATGCGGTGCAGGACTTCGCCAAGGAAAACAACAAGGACGGCCTGGAATTCATCCTGGCCGCCGGTAACGCCGGGATCGAAGCCGCCACCAACGAGGTGATCAAGGAATCGGAACTGACCATCCTGATCCTGGTGTACCTGTGTGTAGCCACCATGTGCATGATCACTTTCCGTTCCTGGGCCGCCACCCTGTGCATCGTGCTGCCACTGGTGCTGACCTCGGTGCTGGGCAACGCGCTGATGGCGTTCATGGGCATCGGCGTCAAGGTCGCAACCTTGCCGGTGGTGGCGTTGGGCGTGGGGATTGGCGTGGACTACGGCATCTACATCTACAGCCGCCTGGAAAGCTTCCTGCGTGCCGGTCTGCCGCTGCAAGAGGCGTACTACCAGACGCTCAAGTCCACCGGTAAAGCCGTGCTGTTCACCGGCCTGTGCCTGGCGATCGGCGTATGCACCTGGATCTTCTCGGCCATCAAGTTCCAGGCCGACATGGGCCTGATGCTGACCTTCATGTTGCTGTGGAACATGTTCGGTGCGCTGTGGCTGCTGCCGGCGCTGGCGCGGTTCCTGATCAAGCCGGAGAAGTTGGCGGGGCAGAAGGGCAATTCACTCTTCGCGCACTGATCGATTTAGACCATTGCCGCAAGGCACGGCGGGGGAATTGACCTATCATGTGTCTTTTCCCCCGCAGTGACTTCACATCATGACCGACGCAACACCAGACCTGAGCAAAGCCCTCAACGACAGCGACATGCTGATCATCAACGGGCTGCACGCCTTCGACTTCACGTTTGACCAGCATCTGCTGATCGAAAGCATGGATGGCCGGGAACTCAAGCGTTGGAAGTTCAGTCCAGAACAACTGAATGCCGCCACCTTTGACGACAGCTTGCAGAGCTGGCTTTTGAACAACGAAGACGGTGAACACCGTCTAGTCTGTTTGAGCGCGATCAAGGGCGACAATAACAACGACGAGGACGAAGCGGATGATGATGCGTAAATTCTGGCCCCTGCTGATGGCGGGCAGTGTCGGTGCCATGTCGGTGCAAGCCGCCCCGGCGGATACCTACGAATTGCTGGTAGGCAGCTACACCGCCGGTACCAGCGAAGGGATCTACCGCCTGCAATTCGACAGCCGTACCGGACAGTTCAGCGGCAAGCCGGTGCTGGCGGCCAAGGCGGCCAACCCGTCGTGGCTGACGATCTCCAAAGACCAGAAGCACCTGTATGTGGTCAACGAGAACGGCCCGGGCCAGAAAGACCCGGTGGGACGTGTCAGCAGCTACAGCATCGACCCGCAGAACCATCAGCTCACCCTGATCAACCAGGTGCAGAGCCTGGGCAATGAGCCCACGCACTCCAGCGTAGCCGCCGATGGCCGCTACCTGTTCGTCGCCAACTATTCGGTACTGGAAGACCCGGGCGGCAGCCTGGCGATCCTGCCGCTGGACGCCAATGGCAAGCTGTCGGCGCCGGTGCAGTTGAGCGGGCACCCGGCCAGCCGCGTGAACCCTGAGCGCCAGGCGTCCAACCATGTGCATTCGGTGGTGTCTTCGCCAGACGGCAAGTACGTGTTTGTGCAGGACCTGGGTGCAGACAAGGTGTTTGCCTACCGTTACGACCCCAAGGCCAACCCTGAACTGCCGCTGACCCCGGCCAATCCGGCGTCGGTGCAACTGCCTCCGGGCGGTGGCCCTCGGCACCTGTTGTTCAGCGCCGACGGCAAGCATGCCTGGCTGACCACCGAGATGAGCGCGCAAGTCGCAGTGTTCGATTACACCGACGGCAAGCTCAGCCAGACCCAACTGGTGGACTTCGCCGCTGGCCAACCAGTGTCCGACAAGGCCGGCGCCGCGTTGCATGCGTCCAGTGACGGCAAGTTCCTCTACGTGAGCAACCGTGGCACCGCCAACCAGATGCTGGTGTTCAGCATCGATCCGGCCACCGCGCACCTCAAGGAGCTGCAGCGCCGCTCCGTGGAAGGCGACCACCCGCGCGAATTCAGCCTGGACCCGAGCGGCAAGTTTTTGCTGATCGCCAACCAGAAAAGTAACGAAATCGTGGTGGTCGAGCGCGATCCCAAGACCGGTCTGCTCGGCAAAACCGTGCAAAAACTGGCCATCGATGCGCCCAGCGACCTCAAGTTCCTGGTGCGTCAGTAAGCCGCAGGCCCCGTATTGCGGGGCCTGACCCTTTCTATTAATTCCATTAATAGCGGCTACTGTTTCAAAGCATTTCTAAGGTTCAACCCTCGGGCGTAAGTTTGGTTCCAAGGCCTTCACCGGCCACTCAACCAGACGAACACAAGGGTTACCGACATGAATTTGAATCTCTTCTCGATCATCGCCGCTTCCGCCGTTTCCGCCACTGTTGCCCTGCCTGCCGCCGCCAGTGTGGAAGTCTCCGGCAAAAAATCCAGCACCAGCGCCTACACCCAGAAATACCTGCAACAGAGCGCCAACTTCTACGCTGCCCTGGATCACAAGACCCAGCAGTGAGCTGTAGAAGCCTGCTGAGGGCGATGGTGTTCTTTGGGGCGCTATCGCCGGCAAGCCGACTCCTACAATTTTGGCGACGCCGCTTGATGTAGGAGCCCGCTTGCGGGCGATGCAGGCGGCGCGGTGTTCAGGGCTTAGCCATTACCGAAATGAACAACGCGGAATCCAGAAACCGCTCAAGCCAAACCTGTAACCGCTTATACGAAGTTCCGGCAAACCACACTCGATCCACATGGGCATACTGACGCACGAAGGGCGCCAGTGCAGCATCCGCCAGGGTCAGGTGGTTGGCCACCA
This sequence comes from Pseudomonas sp. GW821-FHT09A09, assembly GCF_059418405.1. Taxonomy (NCBI): domain Bacteria; kingdom Pseudomonadati; phylum Pseudomonadota; class Gammaproteobacteria; order Pseudomonadales; family Pseudomonadaceae; genus Pseudomonas; species Pseudomonas sp. GW821-FHT09A09. The sequence goes on along the minus strand of NZ_JBWKPU010000020.1, from coordinate 57,785 downwards.
GGTAATCCCGCTCAGCCAGCAAGCCCTCCAGCTTCTGCAAAAACACCTCGCCCCCGGCCCGATAATGTTCCATCGGCTGCTCGGGGTAGCGCTCGGCGTACTTGTATCGATTCAAGTAATACTTGAAGTCCTGGTCGTTTTCGGCGATCAACGCCAATATCGCCGGGTCGCCTTGCAACAACCAGTTATCCGGGTCGTTCTGGGCCAAGGCCCACTGCATGATCTCCAAGCTTTCTTCGATCACTCGCCCGTCAACGCTCAACACCGGCACCGTGCCCTTGGGCGACAACGCCAGCATCTCGGCGGGCTTGGCCTTGAGGCTCACCTCGACAATACGCACTGGCACGCCCGAGTAACGCAACGCCAGCCGCGCGCGCATCGCATAGGGGCAGCGCCGGAACGAATACAGCAGCGCCTCGCTCACTTGACCTCCAGGGTGCTCAAGCCATTGCCTTGGCGCTTGACCTGGATCTGCACCGGGATGCGCTCGTGCATTTCCTGCACGTGGGAAATCACGGCCACCTTGCGGCCCTGGGCCTGCAAGCCGTCCAGCGCGTCCATCGCCAGTTGCAGTGATTCCGGATCCAGGCTGCCGAAGCCTTCATCGATAAACAGCGACTCGATCTTCAACGTGCTCGACGCCATCGACGCCAGGCCCAGAGCCAGCGCCAGGGACACCAGGAAGGTTTCACCGCCGGACAACGAGTGCACCGAGCGCAGTTCATCGCCCATCTCCGTGTCCATCACCAACAAACCGAGCATGCTGCCGCCGCGCTTGAGGCGGTAGCGCCGAACCAGCTGGCGCAGTTGTACGTTGGCGTGGTGCACCAGCAGGTCGAGGTTGTAGGCCTGGGCAATCTTGCGGAACGTGTCGCCGGTAGCAGAGCCGATCAACGCGTTCAGGCGTGCCCAGCGCTGCCACTCGTCGTAGGCCTGGGTGATCTGCTCGGCGAAGGCTTGGTTGGCATCCTGGCGGCGCTGGTCTTCGGATTGGCGCGCGCGCAATTCGGCGCAGTGTTTTTCGCTGTCGGCCAACTGCTGGTTGAGGGTGGCCAGGGCGCTGTCCAATGCCTCGGCGTCGAGGTTGCCATTGTGCTGGGCCTGATGCTGAGCCAGCAGATGCTCGCGTTCTTGCAGCAAGACCTTGGCCTGCTCGACGGCTTTTTCGCTGTGTTGCAGTTGCTGGCGCAACTGGCTCACCTGGGTGTCGTCGTAGGCCAGCAAGCGGTCCAGGCCGGCGTCGTCGAGTTCCGGGTGCAGGGCACGCCACTCGCCGAGGCGGCTGGCGAGGGTCTGTTGTTCGGCTTGCAATGCCTGCTCGCGCTCCTGCTGGGCCTTGAGGTCGGCCGCCAGTTGGATCAGTGCGTTGTGGAACTCTTGCAGCTGTTTACTGGCATCGGTTTCGCTTTGCCGTGAGCCCGTGACAGCCTGATCCAGCTGGTGTTGCCACTGTTCGGCACTGGCGTGCTCGCCGAGCAACGCGCCGAGCGTGGCCTGGGCTGCCTGTTGCTGGGCCGCCAGGTCGCTGACCTGTTGAACTAGCACATCGAGTTGTTGCTGGCGATGCTGTTGGTGGGTCTGTTCTTTCTCGATGGCCTGCTGGCGCTCTTGCCGCTCAGCCAGCTCATCGCGTTGATGGCCCAGCTGTTCAAGGCGCTGGCTGACCTGCTGGTCCAGCTGCATGAAGGTGGCGGCCGGCTCGGTGCGCAAGCCTTCCAGGGTGTGCGCAGGCAGCAGGTTGGCGAAGGCGTTCAGTTCCTCGTCGAGGCGTTCGCGGTCGTTGGCCAACTCGCGTTGCTGGTCCACCAGCAATTGGCGCGCCTGTTGGCTGGCTTCCTGGGCGGCTTGCACTTGTTGCTGCAGGCGCCCGGCGTTTTGTTGCAGGTTGAGCAGGGCACCTTGGCGTTGTTCGTCCTGGGTGATGCTCTGGGTCAGTTGGCCCAGTTGCTGGTCCAGCCAGGCGCTGCGCTTGGCCGCGTCCTGGTCGAACAAGGCCGCGGACAACGGGTGCGCGTCCAGGCTTGGCTTGAGGGCTTGCTGTTGCGTCGCCAGCTGTTCCTGTTGTTGCAGGTATTCCTTTTGCTGGGCGATCAGGCCGCCCACTTCACCGCGCAGCTCGGTGAGTTTTTCCTTGAGGGTGTCGACGGCTTTCTGTGCCGAGGCCTCTTCGTTTTCGTCATGCCGATCCAGGCTTTGGAGCAGGGCTTCGGGCTGGTGATACGGGTGTTCGTGGCTGCCGCACACCGGGCACGGCTGGTCGTCCTGCAACTGCTCGCGCAATTCTTCGACACTGGCGCTGCGCGCCAGGCGCTGGCGTTCCAGCAGCTGTTTGGTCACGCTCAGCGTTTGTTCGGCAACGGTCAATTCGGCTTTGGTTTGCAGGCCGGTCTGGTTCAGTTGCTCGCGCTGCTGTTGGGCATCGGTGAGTTTTTGCGTCAGCGTGGCGGCGTGCTGGTCAAGCTGTTGCTGGCTGTCCCACAAACGCGTCAGGTCTTCGAAGGCGCGCTGCTGTTTGCGATTGTCCTGCAGCAGGCTGGCGAGCAATTGGATCTGCTCGGCCACCGCATGGGGTTCAGCGCCGGCTTCCTGGTACAGCAGGTCCAGGGCTTTGCGTTGCCCGGTGAACTGCTCGGCGGCGCGGGTGGCGCGTTCTTCCAGTTGCGGCAGTTCGGCGTGGCCTTTGTTCAGGCGGTTGCCGATCAACATCAGCTGTTGCAGGCGGTCGCGGTACGCGGTCCAGGCGTCGCTCAGGGGGGCGAGTTCGGCACTGCGCTCTAGCTCAGTCGCCAGGCGTTGCAGGCGTTCGGCGACCTGGTTCTGTGTGTCCAGCAGGCCGGTGAGTTGGGTCTGGCCTTCAGTGCAGGCGTGTTCCTGCTGCTGCTTGTCCTCGGTACGCTTGGCCAATTCGTGGGTCAAGCGGGTGAGGGTGCTTTGCGCTTCAAAGGCCTGGCGCAGCAAAGGCCCGGCATCGGTCTGCTGTTTCAGGGCGTCGGTCAAGGCGCTTTGCGCGTTCGCTTGCTGTTGCCGGGCCTGTTCCTGCTGGGTGTGCAGTTCGGCTTGTTGCTGGCTATGCGATTGAATCTGCGCGGCCAACGGCGTAAGCAGGCTGCCCAGTTCGGCCTGGCGCGCAAACTGATGACGTTGCGGCGCCAACTGCTCCAGGCGGTTCAGGTCTTCGCGTTGCTGGCCCTGGTTCTCCCATTCGGCTTGCGCGCGCTGCAGTTGTTCGGTGGCAGCCAGCTGGCGCTCCTGCCAATCGCGCAATTCCTTGAGCCAGGTGTGTTGAAGCTCAAGCTGTTTGAGCTGGGCTTGCTGGGTCTTGAGCTGCTGCTGCGCGGCGTCAAACTGCTGGTCCAGTTCAGCGCGTGCTTCGGGCGCCAGGGGAACCACGCCAACCGCCTGGTCCTGCAACTGCTTGTGTACGTCACGGGCCTCTTTAGCCTTGTCGAAGGCACGCCGGCCGAGCTGAGTGTAAAGGGCGGTGTCGGTGAGCTTCTCCAGCAGTTCGCTGCGCTCGTTGTCGTTGGCCTTGAGGAAGGCACTGAACTCGCTTTGCGCCAACAACACCGCACGGGTGAATTGCTCGAAATTCAGCCCCAGGGCCAATTCCAGCTGGGTCTTGTATTCGGTTTTCTGGCTGGCCAGCAGTTGTTCGCTGTCCAGGTCGATCAGGCTCTGGCGGCTGTTCTGCAACTTGCCGCTGGCCTTGTCACGGGCGCGGTTGGCTTCCCAGCGCGCACGGTAACGCTTGCCGCTGACGCCGACAAAATCCACCTCGGCATACCCGCCGCCGGTGCCGCGACGCAGCAACGTACGTGGGTCGCCGATGGAAATATCGCTGTCGGCATCCGGCATTTTCGCCTGGCCGGTATCGCCCAGACGCGGCACGGCGCCAAACAACGCCAGGCACAGGGCATCCAGCAAAGTACTTTTACCGGCACCGGTCGGCCCGGTAATGGCAAACAACCCGGCACTGGCCAGGGGCTCGGCGGTGAAATCGATCTCGAACGGGCCGGCGAGGGAGGCCAGGTTCTTCAGGCGGATGGCGAGGATCTTCATGGCTGTTCGCCCTCCTGTTGCACTTCCTGGAGCAGCACGGCGAAGTCCTTCAAGGTTTGTTCGTCCACTTCGCTGCCATAGCTGTCCTGCCAGGCACGGCTGAACAGTTCCTGGGGCGTGAGCTGGTCAAGTTCGACCAAGCGATCTTCGCCTTCCTCCTCACGGCTGCCTTTGCCGGCGTACTCAGCCGCGATGCGCACCAGGCGCACTGCCTTGCCTTGCAGGGCGGTTTCGATCTGCTGGCGCAGGTCGGGTTGCGGCTCGTCGAGGCGCACGCGCACTTCCAGCCAGGGGTGACGCTGGGTTTCGGCGAGCAGGTCGATGTCCGGCAACTCGGCAAGCTGCGCAAGAATATCCGCCAGGGGCGCGGCTTCCAGGCGTTGCAGGTCGACCGAGCGCGGGATCAGGATCGGTTCGACACCTACCAGGGCTTGGCCCTGGAACGTCACGTCGAGAATCTGATGCTTGTAGCCGATTTCGGAAAAAGACAGCGGGATTGGCGAGCCACTGTAGCGAATACGCTCTTCGCCGTTGACCTTTTGCGGCTTGTGCAAATGGCCGAGGGCAACGTACGCCACGCTTCTGTCGAACAGCTTGGCGGGCAGTGCCTCGGCATTACCGATGATCAGGCTGCGCTCGGAGTCTTCCGATACCGAACCACCGGCCATGTGCGCATGGCTGATGGCAATCAGTGCCTGGCCTTTCTTGCGCTTGGCGTTGGCGGCGGCGATCAGCCATTCATGCACCTGGCCGATACCCTGCAGGTAGTCGTCACCCAGGTGAGCGCCGGTGACTTCCGCCGGGCGCAAAAAGGGCAGCGCCAGGCACCAGGCGGCGATCTTGCCCTTGGCATCCGGCAGCGGGATCAGCAGGCGCTCGGCATCCAGCTGGCCGTCATCCAGCCACAACACACGGCCCAGCGCATGGGTGCGCAGGCGGCGCATCAGCGGCGCGGGCAGTTCAATACGGGAGCCGGAATCGTGGTTGCCGGCGATCATCACGATGGTCAGCTTGGGGTTCTGTTCGTGGGCGCTGATGATGAAGTCATACAGCCGCTCCTGGGCTTTGAGCGGCGGGTTGACCGTGTCGAAAATATCGCCGGCGATCAGCAACACATCCGGCAGCTGGGCCTTGAGCTGGCCCAGCAGCCACTCGAGAAAACAGGCGTGTTCGAAGTCGCGTTCCTGGCCGTGAAGATTTTGGCCCAGGTGCCAGTCGGAGGTGTGAAACAGACGCAAGGCGAACTCCGTGGAATAGATGAAAAGGAGGGGGAGTTTACCCGTAAAAGCACCGCAGCTGCTCACCCCCTGTAGGAGCCGGCAAGCCGGCTCCTACAGGGGGGCGGCGAATTATTTGGGGTACAGCGGCGGCAAGCTGGTGGTGTCGGTGGCCGGGTCTGCTTCGCGTTCGGCGATAGGGATGGCCTTTACCGCACGCCACAGCTCTTCGCCCAGCCAGTACTGGCCGCTTTCGCTGTACAGCGCGCCGTTCAACCCATCCAGCGCATCCGACAGCGGCACAAACCGCGCGGCCATGTCGGCCAGGGTTTCCGGTTGCTGGCGGGCCCAGGCATCCAGGGCTTGGCGTGTCGCCTGAGGGTCGTTGGCCTGGGTGGCGCGTTTGAGGTCGTCGAGCAGCGTGCGTGGGCTCGGGCCGGTCTGCGCGGCACGTTGCACGGCGGGTTGCCGACGCGCGCGCCACCACAGGCCGAAACCCAGCAGCGTGGTGCAGGCCAGGATCAACGTGCTCAGCTGCCATAGCCACAGGCGCTCATCGTCCGGCGCGGTGATCACGGTGGGCGTGGCGGGGGTGTCCACCACCAGGCTCGGGTTGGTGGCCACTTGCAGCGTGCGGGCGGGCAGGGTGGTGCGTTCGAGATGGTCTTCGTGGGTGTTCCACCACACCACCTCCACGGCCGGCAGTTCAACTGCACCCGCCCGGGTCGGCACCAGGGCTTCGCGGTCTTCGCGGCTGCCGATCAGACCACGGTCATTGTTCTGGTTGCCGAGCACCGGCTGGTCCGGGTAGCGGCGCAGGCCATTGATATCGCTGCTGGGCAGGGCCGGCAACTGCGCACTGGAAAGCCCCTCGGCCTTGACCGTGAGGCTGCGGGTCAGCGAGTCGCCGACCTGCACATGCTCAGGCTCCGGGTTCCAGCCTTCGGTGAGGTTCAAGCTGCGCGCCGGCAGCCAAGGCGCGTCGGCCGGGTACAGGGCGGGCTTGGGTTTGACCGTCAGCGCCAGTTCGGCAGAACTTACGTGGATCAGCTTGCCCGGCTTGGTGCCCTGCAGCGTGTTCTCCTGGGGTGGGCGCGACTCCACCAGCGTCGCGCTGAAGGTCTGCGCCGGTATCACCAGGGCCCCGCTGTGTTGCGGGTAGATCGCGTAGCGGGTTTCGATCACGCCGTGGCGGATGCTGTTGATGACTTTCTCGTAGGTGCGCGACTCACCCAACTGCTCGATGCGCGCATCGGGAATCTGCAGCGGCGTGAGGCTGCTGTCGTCATACAGCGACACCGAGTGGTACACGCGCACGGTCAGCAGCGCCTGGGCTTGTACGTACACCGCGCTCTGGTCGAGGTTGGCCTCGATGAACACCGGGGCCAGTTCGGCGGCGGTGTCCTGGCTGGTGGTCTCTACCACTTGCAGGGTGATGGGCTGGGTCTTGAGTTCACCGACTTGCAGCGGCGGGATCACCACGCTGCCGTTTTCCTTGGGCAGCAGGGTGATGATCCAGCGCGTGGTCGCGTGGTTGTCGCCGCCCAGGGTGGTGAGTTGGTTGATCTGGCGCGTGCCACTGACTTCAAACTGCGCGTCCAGGGGCGTCAGGTCAGGCTTGCCGAACTGGGTCACGTCGCTGGATTCCACCGTCAGTTCCACCGTTTCCCCGGAATTGAGGCGGCTGCGGTCGACGCTGGCAACCAGGTTCGCCGCCTGGGCGTGGCCTGCCGTTAACGCGAGCAGAAGCAGAAGGGTGGGACGGCGGATCATCGAGTCTTGTCCTGATGTTGTTGCTGTTCGTACCAGAATTTGCGGCGCAGCAGTTCGCCAGGATTGTCCGGGATCTCCCGCAGCCATTGTTCCAGGGCCTGGCGGTGTTCGCCGTCGATGCTGGCATCGGCAGGGCGCAGGGGCGGGGTGGTGGTTTGCTCGTCGCCCAACTCGCTGCCGGGTACTTCGTTACCGCCTGCTTGCGGCGTGGCGCCGGTCTGGGTATCGCCGGCCTGTGCCTCGTCCTGGCCCTGTGACGACTGTTCGGCGCCAGTGGCACTTTGCCCGGTTGCGCCCGGTTGCGCAGTTTGGCCGGGTTGCGTGGTTTCGTCATCCTCGTTTTTTGCAGGCTGGGGCGGCTCGGGTTGCGCCTGTTCCTGCAGCAGGGTTTCCACCAGTGCCTTGTTTTTCAGGGCCGGTTGCAGGTCGGGTTGGGCTTCCAGGGCTTGCTCGTAAGCATCGATGGCGGCCTCCAGTTCACCGGCCTTGGCCAGGGCATTACCCCGATTGTAGTGGGAATAGGCGTCGTTGCCCTCGGCAAAGCGTTTGATCGCCTCGGCGTAGTTGCCCGCTTCGTACAGCGCCACGCCCTGCCACTGCGGGTCCTGGAAGTGCTCGGCCGCTTCGGCGGGGCGCTTTTGCTTGAGCAGGTACTGGCCTTGCTGGTCCGGGCGCAGCCACAGGTCTTGCAGCTCAAAGGCATAGCTGGGTTGCGGTGCGCCGAGCAGCAGCAACGGCAGGCAGAACAACCAGCCACGGCGCCCGGCGCAGGCGGCCAGCAGCAACAGTGGCAGCAGCAACCAATAGCCTTGGTCGGCCCAGGTGTCCAGGTGCAACAACTGGCCGTCATTGCGCAGGCTTTGCGGGCCGTCGAGCATCCCGAGCTGGCGCAGGTCTTTGTCGTCCAGGCGCGCGGCTCGGTAGCGGCCGCCCATTTCGCTGGCGAATGCCTTGAGGGTCGGGCTGTCGAGGCGCGGCACCAGGATCGCGCCTTGTTCGTCCTTAAGGAACTCGCCGCTTTCCTGGGTGACGGGCGTGCCTTCGCGGCTGCCGATACCGAGGATCGACAGGCTTGGCGACTGGTTGCTTTGCAGCAGCAGGCGAATGCCCTGGCGCTCCTGTTTGGACAGTGATGAACCGACCAGCAACAGACGCCCCTGGCCGAGGCCACCTTGTTTGAGCAGGCCCAAAGCCTTTTCAACCGCCAGGTCGGCGCGATGGCCTGGCTGCGGCATGATCGAGGGGCGCAGGGCTTCGAGCAGGTTGCGGCTGGTGGCCAGGTCGTCCGACAGCGGCACCAGCGTGTGGGCACTGCCGGCGTACACGACAATCGCGGTGGGGGCGTTGTCCCGCGCCTGCAGCAAGTCATACAGCTTGCGCCGTGCTTGTTCCAGGCGGTTGGGCGGGCTGTCGGTGGCGAGCATTTCCGGGGTCAGTTCCAGCAACACCACCAACGGATCGGAAGGTTTCTGGCTGGATTGCTCCACCCGTTGCCAACTCGGCCCGAGCAGCGCCAGTACGGCCAGCAACCAGGCGATGCCCAGCACCACCCACGGCGATTTGCTTTCGCGGCCGTTGCCACCACTGAGCAATACCGCGTGAAAGGCTGGTGGCAGGATCATCTGCCAGCGCCCGGCACGTTTCTGCCGGTGCCACAGTTGCCACAGCAACCAGCCGAGCAAGGGCAGCAGCAACAGCCACCAGGGACGGAACAGGTGCGGCCACAGGTCGATCATCGACGCCTCCGCAAGCGCAGGCGTTTGAGGCGTTGGCGCCATTCCGGGTGCTGTTGCAGAAAATGGCCCTTGCTCGAGAGTTTGTTGAACAGCCGTTGCAACGCGTTGTTCGGCCAGCGCTCCTGGATCACCAGCAGCATGCTCAGCACCAACGCCAGCGCCAGTGGTGCGCTGTACAGCGCCTGGGCCGGGCGGGCCTGGGTGGGTTGCTGGGCGACGGGTTCGAGCTTGTCGAGGGTTTCCTTGATCTGTTGCAGTTCTTCGCCGTCACGGGCACGGAAGTAATGCCCGCCCGTGGCCTCGGCAATGGCCTTCAAGGCGGGTTCGTCGAGGTCCAGGCTCGGGTTCACACCGAGGATGCCCAATGAGCCGGTTTGCTCGGGGTCGGCGCCGATGCCGATCGGGTAGATTTTCACGCCTTCTTCAGCGGCCAGGCGGGCGGCGGTCAGCGGGTCGATCTGCCCGGCATTGTTGGCGCCGTCGGTGACCAGGATCAGCACGCGGCTCTGCGCCGGGCGTTGGCGCAGGCGCTTCAGGGCCAGGCCGATAGCATCGCCGATGGCGGTGTTCTTGCCGGCGATGCCGATGCGCGCTTCGTCCAGCCAGGCGCGCACGGTGCGGCGGTCGAAGGTCAACGGGGCTTGCAGGTAAGCCTGGCTGCCAAACAGGATCAGGCCTACGCGGTCACCTTCGCGCTCTTCGAGGAAGTCTCCCAGCAAGTGCTTGACCAGCGACAGGCGGCTCACATCGTCGTCCTGCCAGTGCATGTCGGGGAAGTCCATGGAGCCGGACACGTCCACCGCCACCAGCAAATCGCGGCCACTGGCGGCAATCGGCAGCGGTTCACCGAGCCATTCCGGGCGCGCGGCGGCGGTCAACAGCAGCAGCCACAGCACCACAAACGGCGCCTGTTGGCGCCAGCCCGGCAGGTTCACGCGGGCGCGGCGGCGGGCCAGGCCTTCAAGGTCGCTGAGGTAGCTGACTTTCAGCGCCGGTTCGCCGCTGTCGGCCACCGGCAGCACGAGCCGCATCAACCACGGCAAGGGCAACAGGGCGAATATCCACGGCCAGGCGAACTCAAACATGTTTGCGAATCCAGGTGTCGACCGCCTGGGTGAGGCCGGCGATGGCCTTGTCGTCCAGCTTGCATTCGGGTTTGTAGGCGCCTTCCACCAGCACCATCCAGCGCGTCAGGCCCGCCGCCGGGCAGCGGTTGTCGAGGAAGGCCAGCCATTTGCGCCCGTTGAGGGTATGGCTCTGGCTGTAAGGGTAGTCATTGCGACACAAGCGCTTGAGCAGGCCGTTGAGTTGCTGCAGCCAGGCGCCGGCAGGGGCGCCGTCGTAGGGCTTGGGCATCAGTGCCAGTTCGGCGAGGGCGGCGATGCGCAACGGGTCCAGGGGCTGTTCGGCGCGGGCCACCGGGCGCCGGGACGGCAGGAAGCGGCGCAGCGACCACGCACCCCAGCCCAACAGCGGGATCAACAGCAGCAACAGCCACCAGCCCGGCGCAGGCGGCCAGAAGCCGATGGCGGGCGGCGCGATCAGCGGTTGCAGTTGGTCGAGGCTGCTCATTGCTTTTTAACCGGACGTTGCGGGTTGAGGTATTCGCGCAGTTGCTCGACCATTTCGCTCTGGGTGCTCAAGGGCATCAGCAGGATCCGCAGTTTCTGCGCGAGCAGTTCCCAGCGGGCAATGCGTGCTTCGGCCTGGGCCTTGTAGGCCTGGCGCAAATCGAAGTTCAGCGTGTCCAGTTCCAGCTGTGCGCCTCTTTCTGCGAAACGCAGCAGCCCGGCAGCGGGGAGGGCGTGGTCCAGCGGGTCGGAGATGGGCAGCAGCAACAGGTCGCAGTGCCGTGACAAAAGACTCAGCTGTTGCTCGGCACCCTCGGTGAGAGCGCGTTCATCACAGATCACAATCACCAGGCTGCCCGGGCGCAGCACTTCGCGGCCACGGCGCAGGGCCATGCCCAGCGCATCGGCTTCGGGACGGCTCTCGGTGTTCAAACTCTGGTTGACACGCACCAGGCGGTTGAGCAGTTGCAGCAGGCTTTGCTTGCTGCGCCGGGGTTTGATTTCGTAGTGCTCGCTGTCGCCGAACACCAGCCCGCCGACGCGGTCGTTGTGCCCCAGGGCTGCCCAGCCGATCAGGCTGGCGGCCTGCGCGGCAAGCACTGATTTGAACATCTGACCGGAGCCGAAAAACAGCCGGCAGCTTTGTTCCACCATGATGAAGATCGGTCGTTCGCGTTCTTCGTGGAACAGTTTGGTGTGCGGCTCCTGGGTGCGTGCGGTGACGCGCCAGTCGATGGTGCGCACGTCGTCCCCGGCCTGGTAGACCCGCACCTGGTCAAAGTCGACACCGCGCCCGCGCAGCTTGGAGTGGTGCAGACCGATCAACGGGCTGCGCTGGCTCGGGGTGGAAAACAGCTGTACTTCGCGCACGCGATGGCGCATCTCGATCAATTCGCTGAGGGTGACGCGGATACCATCGCTTGCGTTCATGGGGTTCAAGCGACGGCAACGACGTCGAGAATGCGTTGCACCACACGGTCCTGGTCAACACCGGCCGCTTCGGCCTCGAACGACAGAATGATGCGGTGACGCAGCACGTCGAACAACACCGCCTGGATGTCTTCCGGGCTGACAAAATCGCGACCGGCCAGCCACGCATGGGCGCGGGCGCAGCGGTCGAGGGCGATGGAGCCCCGGGGGCTGGCACCGTAGGCGATCCACTCGGCCATTTCCGGGTCGAACTTGGCTGGCGTGCGCGTGGCCATCACCAGTTGCACCAGGTATTCCTCCACCGCGTCGGCCATGTACAGGCCAAGGATTTCCTTGCGGGCGGCGAAGATGGCTTGCTGGCTGACGCGGCGCTCGGGCTTGGTTTCACCGTTGAGGGCTTCGCCACGGGCCTGTTGCAGGATGCGCCGCTCGACGGCGGCGTCCGGGAAGCCGATTTTCACGTGCATCAGGAAACGGTCGAGCTGAGCTTCGGGCAGCGGGTAGGTGCCTTCCTGCTCGATCGGGTTTTGCGTGGCCATCACCAGGAACAGCGGTGACAGGTCGTAAGTGCTGCGCCCGACGCTGACCTGGCGCTCTGCCATGGCTTCGAGCAGCGCCGATTGCACCTTGGCCGGGGCGCGGTTGATTTCGTCCGCCAGCACCAGGTTGTGGAAGATCGGCCCTTGCTGGAACACGAAGCTGCCGGTTTCCGGGCGATAGATCTCGGTGCCGGTGATGTCGGCGGGCAACAGGTCGGGGGTGAACTGGATACGATGGAACTGCGCTTCAATGCCTTCGGCCAGCTCTTTGATGGCCTTGGTCTTGGCCAGGCCCGGGGCGCCTTCGACGAGCATGTGGCCGTCGGCGAGCAGGGCGATCAGCAGGCGATCGATGAGTTTTTCCTGGCCGAGAATCTGCGTAGAAAGAAAGGTTCGCAGCGCAAGCAGCGCTTCACGATGTTCCATCGATGACGGTTCCTGGAGAGATGAGCCCGGGTGTCGATCAAAAACACCGGGCTTGGGAGGCTTACTTTAATGCATCGAAGGGGGTGGCGACTAACGGCGCGCGGAGTATTTTTAGGAAAACTTGTAGGAATATTGTGTGGGCGCCCGCAATTGTTGTAGTGAGCGGGCTTGCCCCGCGCCAGCAGCGCCGCGATCCAAAACCCCTCACCCCGATCTCCCTGAAACACCCCCGACGCCCCAATCGGGGTGGCTTCGCCACCCGGCGCGGGGCAAGCCCGCTCACTACAGGCAATGGGGCCGCGTCAGGTGCGAATGTAGGTGCCGGTGCCCTTGAGGATGTTTTGCAGGGTTTCTTCCACTTCGGCCAGGTCCGAGGCAGCGGTGGCGTGGGTGATCTCCAACTGGTCCTTGCCGCCCAGTGCGTCGGCATCGCCGGCTGCCAGTTCTACCAGCAGGGTCGTGGCGCTCAGGGTGATCTTCAGCCCGTCCAGGGTCGACGGCTCGTAGTCCCAGGTCAGCTCCACTTCCTCTTCGTCCGGGTAACGGCTCAGCATGAACATCTCGCCGTTCTTGCCATGGCAGCAGAGCATGGCCATGTTGTCTTCTTCGTCGTCGCACGGGGTGGCCATCAGGGCGTCGGTTTTCAGTTGCAGCATGGGCAATCCTGTCTGGGATAAGGCGTAATAGGGGCAATTGTGCCACTGGCGCGAATTTTGTGCTGCATCCTGTGTCAGACCTTTGGCATGACCTTAAGGTAGCTATCAGTCATTTTCGGTACTCGTGGCCGTGAAAGACACCCGTTTTTTCACCGCAAAGTCAGGGTTGCAAGAGTCGCAACTCCAAGCCTGCGTACCGATGTCCGAATATGTCGCAGCGTCGCAAGCAGCTGTCTTCCTACACTCGTTAAGCTGCGCAATGGATGTGCACGTGCCTGGCGCCTGACCTGCCCGTCGTACCGTCACCCGGAAAGGTGTGCATCTTATGGAAGTTGTATGTGACCTCATTGTCTTGTCCAGCTTCACCCACCTGTCACTCCGATTCGCTATGGTTAACCTGCGAACAGAGCTGACGGTCTCCCCGCAAGGGGATAACACGCGACGCTTCCATCAATAACAAGCCCAAGCGGAGTACCACAGATGGCGTTCTTCACCGCAGCCAGCAAGGCCGACTTCCAGCATCAACTGCAAGCGGCACTGGCGCAGCACATCAGTGAACAGGCACTGCCACAAGTGGCGCTGTTCGCTGAACAATTCTTCGGCATCATTTCCCTCGACGAACTGACCCAACGTCGCCTTTCCGACCTGGCCGGTTGCACCCTCTCTGCGTGGCGCCTGCTTGAGCGCTTTGATCACACCCAACCGCAAGTGCGGGTCTACAACCCCGATTACGAACGTCATGGCTGGCAGTCGACCCACACCGCGGTCGAAGTGCTGCACCATGACCTGCCATTTTTGGTGGACTCGGTACGCACCGAGCTGAACCGCCGTGGCTACAGCATCCACACCCTGCAAACCACCGTGCTCAGCGTGCGCCGTGGCGCCAAGGGCGAGTTGCTGGAAATCCTGCCAAAAGGCACCCAGGGCGAAGGCATCCAGCAAGAATCGCTGATGTACCTGGAGATCGACCGCTGCGCCAACGCCGCCGAACTGAACGTGCTGAGCAAAGAGCTGGAGCAGGTACTGGGCGAAGTGCGCGTGGCCGTGGCCGATTTCGAACCGATGAAAGCCAAGGTCCAGGACCTGCTGGCCGGTATCGACGCCAGCCAGTTCGCCATCGACGGCGAAGAAAAAGCCGAGATCAAGAGCTTCCTGGAATGGCTGGTGGGCAACCACTTCACCTTCCTCGGCTATGAAGAGTTTGTGGTACGTGACGAGGCGGATGGCGGTCATATCGAATATGACGCCGGTTCGTTCCTCGGCCTGACCAAGTTGCTGCGTGCCGGCCTCACCGCCGAAGACACCCGCATCGAAGACTACGCCGTGGCCTACCTGCGTGAACCGACCGTGCTGTCGTTCGCCAAGGCTGCACACCCAAGCCGCGTACACCGCCCGGCGTATCCGGACTACGTGTCGATCCGTGAGATCAGCGCCGACGGCAAGGTCATCAAGGAACACCGTTTCATGGGCCTGTACACCTCCTCGGTGTATGGCGAAAGCGTGCGAGTGATCCCGTACATCCGTCGCAAGGTCGCGGAAATCGAGCGTCGCTCGGGCTTCCAGGCCAAGGCTCACCTGGGCAAGGAACTGGCGCAGGTGGTTGAAGTACTGCCACGTGACGACCTGTTCCAGACCCCGGTCGACGAGCTGTTCAGCACCGTGATGTCCATCGTGCAGATCCAGGAGCGCAACAAGATCCGCGTGTTCCTGCGCAAAGACCCGTACGGTCGTTTCTGCTACTGCCTGGCCTACGTGCCGCGTGACATCTACTCCACCGAAGTGCGCCAGAAGATCCAGCAAGTGCTGATGGATCGCCTGAAAGCCTCGGACTGCGAGTTCTGGACCTTCTTCTCCGAGTCCGTGCTGGCCCGTGTGCAACTGATTCTGCGGGTCGACCCGAAGAACCGCCTGGACATCGACCCGCTGCAACTGGAAAAAGAAGTGGTGCAGGCTTGCCGCAGCTGGCAGGACGACTACTCCAGCCTGGTGGTGGAAAGCTTCGGCGAAGCCCAGGGCACCAACGTGCTGGCCGACTTCCCGAAAGGCTTCCCAGCGGGCTACCGCGAGCGTTTCGCCGCGCATTCGGCCGTGGTCGACATGCAGCACCTCAACAGCCTGACCGAAGCCAACCCGCTGGTGATGAGCTTCTACCAGCCGCTGGGCCAGGTCTCCGGCCAGCGTGAGCTGCATTGCAAGCTCTACCACGCCGACACCCCGCTGGCGCTGTCCGACGTGCTGCCGATCCTGGAAAACCTCGGCCTGCGTGTGCTGGGCGAGTTCCCGTATCGCCTGCGTCACGCCAATGGCCGTGAGTTCTGGATCCATGACTTCGCGTTCATCGCCGCCGAAGGCGTGAACCTGGATATCCAGCAGCTCAACGACACCCTGCAGGACGCGTTCGTGCACATCGTGCATGGCGACGCCGAGAACGATGCGTTCAACCGCCTGGTACTCACCGCTGGCCTGCCGTGGCGCGACGTGGCCCTGCTGCGTGCCTACGCCCGTTACCTCAAGCAGATCCGCCTGGGCTTCGACCTGGGTTACATCGCCAGCACCTTGAACAACCACACCGACATCGCCCGCGAGTTGACCCGGTTGTTCAAGACCCGTTTCTACCTGGCGCGCAAGCTCACCAGCGAAGACCTGGAAGACAAGCAGCAGCGCCTGGAGCAAGCGATCCTCACCGCCCTGGACGATGTTCAGGTGCTCAACGAAGACCGCATCCTGCGTCGCTACCTGGACCTGATCAAGGCCACCCTGCGTACCAACTTCTACCAGACCGACGCCAACGGCCAGAACAAGTCGTACTTCAGCTTCAAGTTCGACCCGCGTGCCATTCCCGAGCTGCCAAAACCAGTGCCGAAGTTTGAAATCTTCGTGTACTCGCCGCGCGTTGAAGGTGTGCACCTGCGTTTCGGCAACGTGGCCCGTGGCGGCCTGCGCTGGTCCGACCGTGAAGAAGACTTCCGTACCGAAGTGCTCGGCCTGGTAAAAGCTCAGCAAGTGAAGAACTCGGTCATCGTGCCAGTGGGTGCGAAGGGCGGCTTCCTGCCGCGTCGCCTGCCACTGGGCGGCAGCCGGGATGAGATCGCGGCCGAGGGCATCGCCTGCTACCGCATCTTCATCTCTGGCCTGTTGGACATCACCGACAACCTGAAAGACGGCGCCCTGGTGCCACCGGCCAACGTCGTGCGCCATGACGACGATGACCCGTACCTGGTCGTCGCGGCGGACAAGGGCACCGCGACCTTCTCCGACATCGCCAACGGCATTGCCATCGACTACGGCTTCTGGCTGGGCGATGCATTCGCGTCCGGTGGTTCGGCCGGTTACGACCACAAGAAAATGGGCATCACCGCCAAGGGCGCGTGGGTCGGCGTGCAGCGTCACTTCCGTGAGCGCGGCATCAACGTGCAGGAAGACAGCATCACCGTGGTGGGCGTCGGCGACATGGCCGGTGACGTGTTCGGTAACGGCCTGTTGATGTCCGACAAGCTGCAACTGGTCGCGGCCTTCAACCACCTGCACATCTTCATCGACCCGAACCCGAACCCGGCCACCAGCTTCGTCGAGCGCCAGCGCATGTTCGAGCTGCCGCGTTCGGCCTGGACCGACTACGACACCAGCATCATGTCCGAAGGCGGCGGTATCTTCTCGCGCAGCGCGAAGAGCATTGCCATCTCGCCACAGATGAAAGAGCGCTTCGACATCTCGGCCGACAAGCTGACCCCGACCGAACTGCTGAACGCCTTGCTCAAGGCGCCGGTAGACCTGTTGTGGAACGGCGGCATCGGCACTTACGTCAAGGCCAGCAGCGAAAGCCACGCCGATGTGGGCGACAAGGCCAACGACGCCCTGCGCGTCAACGGCAACGAGCTGCGCTGCAAGGTGGTGGGCGAGGGCGGTAACCTCGGCATGACCCAATTGGGTCGTGTGGAATTCGGCCTCAATGGCGGCGGTTCCAACACCGACTTCATCGACAACGCCGGTGGCGTGGACTGCTCCGACCACGAAGTGAACATCAAGATCCTGCTCAACGAAGTGGTGCAGGCCGGCGACATGACCGACAAGCAACGCAACCAGTTGCTGGCGAGCATGACCGACGAAGTCGGCAGCCTGGTGTTGGGCAACAACTACAAGCAGACCCAGGCCCTGTCCCTGGCCGCGCGCCGTGCCTACGAACGTGCCGCCGAATACAAGCGCCTGATGAGCGATCTGGAAGGCCGTGGCAAGCTGGACCGCGCCATCGAGTACCTGCCGACCGAGGAGCAGCTCACCGAGCGCGCCGCGACCGGCAAGGGCCTGACCCGTCCGGAACTGTCGGTGCTGATCTCGTACAGCAAGATCGACCTCAAGGAAGCCCTGCTCAAGTCGCTGGTGCCGGATGACGACTACCTGACCCGTGACATGGAGACCGCGTTCCCACCGAGCCTGGTCGCCAAGTTCGGCGAGGCCATGCGTCGTCACCGTCTGAAGCGCGAGATCGTCAGCACCCAGATCGCTAACGACCTGGTCAACCACATGGGCATCACTTTCGTTCAACGACTCAAAGAGTCGACCGGCATGAGCCCGGCGAACGTGGCGGGCGCCTATGTGATCGTGCGTGACATCTTCCACCTCCCGCACTGGTTCCGTCAGATCGAAGCCCTGGACCACCAGGTTTCCGCTGACGTGCAACTGGAGCTGATGGACGAGCTGATGCGCCTGGGCCGTCGTGCTACGCGCTGGTTCCTGCGCAGCCGTCGCAACGAGCAGGACGCTGGTCGTGACACCGCGCACTTCGGTCCGCACCTGGCGGCGTTGGGCCTCAAGCTTGACGAACTGCTGGAGGGCCCGACCCGCGAAGGCTGGCAGAACCGCTACGGCAAGTACACCGAAGCCGGTGTGCCTGAGCTGTTGGCGCGCATGGTTGCAGGTACGACTCACCTGTACACCTTGTTGCCGATCATCGAAGCCGCGGACGTGACCGGGCATGACGCCGCCGAAGTGGCCAAGGCCTACTTCGCCGTCGGCAGCGCCCTGGACTTGCCATGGTACCTGCAGCAGATCAGCGATCTGCCAGTGGCCAACAACTGGCAGGCCCAGGCCCGCGAAGCCTTCCGCGACGACGTGGACTGGCAGCAACGGGCGATCACTATCTCTGTTCTGCAAATGGCCGACGCGCCACAAGACATGGAAGCCCGCGTGGCCCTGTGGCTTGAGCAGCACAAAGACATGGCCGATCGTTGGGTGGCGATGATGGTTGAAATTCGTGCTGCGGTTGGCACGGACTACGCCATGTACGCGGTGGCTAACCGTGAGTTGCTGGACCTGGCGTTGAGCGGTCAGTCAGTGCTTTAAAGCCTGGCTCTGCGTTAAAAAATCCCCGCATTCAACGATGCGGGGATTTTTTATGGGCGGCCTATCCGTCGAAGCGACGCACTGTGATCAGTACGGCGCCCCTACGATGATCAGACGCTCCATTGACTTGAATAGCGATGGGATGATTCTTTTCAGGTCGTGATCAATGCGTTCGGCGCCTGCAAACTGCGTTGGGTTCATTTGATGCCGGATTGCGTCGAGGTCTTGTGCCAGTACTTCAGCCTCTGCGTCACTAGCCAGTTTAGGCATGACGAAATTCAGAGTGGCATAAGCACGAGCGAGATCCTTTTCAAGCCCGTACGTACGTGCGGCTGTCGCGTGCCTTCGCGGAAAGTTAGATGTTCCTTTGCCACTGCGTGGCAGGTGCGCCAACGCATACCCATACTCCAGGAGTGCGTCGATCTGACCCAACTGCGCTAGCTGGATCAGCCTATCTTGCTTCTCTTTGACGTCAGCAGTGGAATCGGAGGGGAACACTCGGTCAGCCAATGCAAGCATATCGTTGCCATCTGCCGCTTTTTGCAAAAGCTCTTCAATGAGCGCGCTACGTTCTACGCTATTGGGAACCAGTTCCGGCGTCTTGCGGTAGGCTACGGCGAGCAGGAATTGGGCGTGGTGGTGGTTCTTGGCTACGGCCATGCTCAACCATTTCACGTTATCAGTGAGTTTGAAAAGAAGCACCATGGCTTCAGCGTCGCCAGCAAGTGCTGCGGGCGTCAGCAGTTCATTCGCTTTTTTCAGGGAGGCAGCGTCGCCCAGCCTCATCAGTGCCGGGACATGGTTTTGAGCGGCTGCCAACCAGAGCCATTTTCGCGTTGCTTCAGACGCTCTGCGAAAACCGCCATCGCGACGGCTCACACAGGTTGCCAGTGCGTACTGCGCCTCTGCGTTACCCTGTGCTGCTGCGACCGTCAGTGGGAGTTCGGCTTGCGCGTAATTCTCAAGAGAAAACAACTCAAACCCTGTTTTGGTGGCCGTGGTGTTCAGGTGGTCGAGTGCTGCTTGGGTGGCGGCGGCGGTCTGTGTGTTCTCTTCACTGTCCAGTTTTGTGAGCAGTGCGAACAGCGCTGGCAGTGTTTGAGTATCCATGTTCATGTTTTTACCTGTCATTGAGCACTTGAGTTGTGCCAGAACAGGTTACGGTCGCGGTTAGAGCCATAGTCGGTACATAACTAGGGTGAGCGGCACCAGGCGCCGGTTTGTTATTGCGCCCGGTGCAGGTCGCACCCAACGTGCGGGTTGGTCACGCGGCCGTTTTAGGTGGCGCTGCAGGTGACAGCCGCCGTCAGTTGAGCTTGAGTAGCCGGGTTTCCAAATGATCCAGGTGCTCCGTCATCAAGGCCACGGCGGCCGTCACATCTCGCTGTTCCACGGCGTCGACAATGGCCATATGGTCCTGCCATGCGCAGTAGGTGCAGGCGTGCGCTTCGTACTGGGCGATGATCAGCGAGGTTAGCGGTACCAGGCTGTTGAGAAACTGCGCAAGGGGGGCATTGCGTGCCATCGCCGCCAATTGCAGGTGAAATTCGCCGGACAAACGAATCGCCGGGCCACGCTGGTCGCGCTCTATACACTCGCGCTCACGGGTGATCAGCTCGCGCAGCTGGCGCACCTGGGTCGGTGTGGCGTGCACGCAAGCCAATTGCACCACGGTAATTTCGGTCAGGCGTCGGGCTTCGAGGATCTGCCGCGTTTGCTGGGCATCTGGAGCGGCCACTTGGGCGCGCTGGTTGGGGCGCAGGATGATCACTTGCTGATGGGAAAGCTTGGCCAACACGCGGCGAATCACGCTGCGACTCACTCCGAAGATTTCGCCCAGGCCTTCTTCTGTAAAACGGCTGGCTGGCGCAATACGTTGCTCGAGAATGGCGTCGAACAGGCGTGGGTAGATGTCGTCCACCGAAGGTTTTTTACCCGCGACCAGGCGCAGGGTCGGGAGAGTAGGTTCGTAGTGCAAGGCGTGAGCGGTCATGGCCAGTCTCCTAAAGTCAGCTGCCCAGGTGGTCGTCCGGGATGTTCAAGCGAATGCCCATGCGCAGGCCTTCTTGGAGGATGTGCCGACGCATCTCGGCGCTGGCCAGGGCGCTGTTCTTGTTACGAATGGCGCGCACCACGGCTTCGTTTTCCTGCAAGCGTTCCGCCAGATGTTCAGGGGAGTTACGCAGCACTTGGGCGCTTTGCTTGAGCGCGTTGCTGGTCTGTTGCACCACGTTCTGGAAGATCGGGTTGGAGGTGAGAGCGAACAGTTCTTCGTGAAAGCCGATATAGGCATTCATGCCGGCTTCGGCGTCTTCGGCGTCAAGGGCTTCGCGCATGTCCATGAGGGTAAGGCGCAGTTGGCCGACTTCCTTGCTGCTGATGGACTGGGCCACCAGGCCGACGATGAAGGGCTCGAGGGTGTAGCGCAGTTGCAGGATGTCTTCGAGGCTCGCGTCGGCGACGGCATCGCTCGATTGCGGCTCGTTGACGCTGGTTTCCAGCACCACCACGCCTTTGCCCGGCATGGAGCGCACCAGGCCGAGGGTTTCCAGCACGATCACGGCTTCGCGCAGGCTCGGACGGCTGATGCCCATCTGTTCGGCCAGTTCGCGCTGGCCGGGCAGCATTTCACCCCGGCGCCACTGGCCACGCGCCAAGGCGGCGCGCAGTTTTTCTACCACTGAATTGACGACGGTTGAGGTGCTGATCACGTCTACCTCTCCTTGATGTTGCGAATACGATTGTCAAATGGGCGACGGTCAAAATGTGGGAGCTGGCTTGCCTGCGATGACTGACTGTCAGCCAGCAGCTCCGTTGCTGACCCACCGCTATCGCAGCGATGCGGCGACCCGACAAGCCAGCTCCCACATTAGATTTATGCAGCGGTTGAGAGCGGGTCAGAACTCTTGGTGGGCCGGCAGTACCGGTTTCTTGGCCTGGAAGGCATAGCCTTGCTGGCCGTCGAGCACCTTGTTGGCCCGCTGGATATCGATGTCTTTTTCCCAGCGCGCGATAGCCACGGTCGCCACGCAGTTACCGATCAGGTTAGTCAGCGCACGGCCGATGCCCATGAACCAATCCACCGCCAGCACCAGCACCAGGCCCACCACTGGAATGGCCGGGATTGCCGTGAGCGTCGCCGCCAGAATTACCAGCGCCGAGCCGGGAATGCCGTGGGCCCCCTTGGAGGTGATCAGCGACACCAGCAGGATGGTCAGCAAATCGGTCATCGACAGCGGCGTGCCGGTGGCGTTGGCAATGAACACAATGGCCAGGGTCAGGTAGATGGAGAACCCGTCAAGGTTGAACGAGTAGCCCGTCGGAATCACCAGGCCCACGGTGGAACTGCCGATGCCCAGGTGCTCCAGTTTACGCATGATCTGTGGCAGCACCGCGTCGGAGGAGGCGGTGCCCATCACGATCAGCAGTTCTTCGCGCAGGTACTTGAGCAGCGGCAACATGCGCAGGCCTGACAGGCGCATCACCAGGCCCAGGATCAGCCCGACAAAGGCAAAGCAGGTCAGGTAGAACAGGCCTACCAGGCTGCCCAGGTGTTGCAGGGAATCCAGGCCGTAGGTGCTGGTGGTGAAAGCGATCGCACCGAACACGCCAATCGGCGCCAGGCGCACGATCATGCCCATGATGCGGAAGATGATGTGGCTCAGTTCGTTGATCAGGCGCGAAATGCCCGACGCTGCTTCGCCCACCAGGTTCAGCGCGCTGCCGAACAGCACCGAGAACAACAGCACTTGCAGCACGTTGTTGTCGGCGAAGGCGCCGATCACCGAATTGGGAATCAGGTCCATCAGGAACTGGCTGGTGCCGCGGATGTGCTGGCCCTTGTCGGCCAGTTCATTGAGGCCGGCGGACGACAGCTGCTCCAGGTGGATATTGGCGCCTTGGCCGATACCGGTGCTGAAGGCCATCACCAGGCCGATCACCAGGGCGACGGTGGTGAGCACTTCAAAGTAGATCACCGACTTGAGGCCGATGCGCCCGACCTTTTTCAAGTCGCCCGCGCCGGAAATACCGCTGACCACCACGCAGAACACGATCAGGCCAATCAGCATTTTGATCAGCTTGATGAAGCCGTCACCCAGGGGTTTGAGTTGCGAGGAGAATTCGGGAAAGGCCAGGCCGCAGACTATGCCTAGCATCAGGCCAATCACGACTTGCAGGAAAATCGAACGCGAGCACCATCTGAGCATGGGAGGGATCTCTATTCGGTGCCCTGGTGGTTCCAGGGCTTAATTGTTGTGGTCATACCGGTAAGTCCAGTGCGGGGCCAGTCTACGCCGGGTTTTTTTGAAATCACAAGTAAATATTCAGGGGTTGACCGGTCCCGGTCTGACCAGTTGGTCGGTGAGGGCGATGCTTGAGCGGTTGGCGGGCTCAAATTTTTTTCGCTTATCATCCACGGCTGAGTAGATGAGGTGATGGATGGACAAACCAGGGCTGACAACGGACGAAAACGGGCGCACCCATTGCACATGGCGAACGGCGGCACCGCAGTACCCGCAGTATCACGACCACGAGTGGGGCGTGCCGGTAGGGGACGACACCTTGTTGTACGAGAAGATCTGCCTGGAAGGTTTCCAGGCGGGCATGGCGTGGATCACCATTCTGCGCAAGCGCGAGCAGTTCCGGGCGGCGTTCGACGGTTTTGATTTTCGCCGGGTGGCGCAGTACGGCGAGGCGGATATCGAACGCTTGATGAGCGACCCCGGCATCGTGCGCAATCGGGCGAAGATCGTGTCCACCATCAACAATGCGCGGCGGGCGTGTGAGCTGGTGGACGAGACGGGTTCGTTGGCGCGCTGGTTGTGGGCGTTCGAGCCCGCTGAGGAAGAGCGCCCGGCCGTGGTGGACATGGCTTATTGGACGACGAACCCAACCTCACCGGCCTCGGTGCGCCTCTCCAAGGCCTTGAAGAAACGCGGTTGGACCTATGTGGGCCCGACCACGATGTATGCGCTGATGCAGGCGATGGGTATGGTCAATGACCACCTCGAAGGCTGCGCTTGCCGGCCACAGATCGAAGCACTGCGCCATCAATTCAAACGCCCCTGACAGCCCACGCTCAAACCTGTAGGAGCCCGGCTTGCCGGCGATGGCGGCCTGGGTATCACTGCATCACTTGAGGCCCGATCGCCGGCAAGCCGGCTCCTACAGGTCGGAGTCATTGCTTCAATGGAGTGAGCACCTCGGCCTTGTCATCCAGCACCATCACCACCAGCAACTTCGCCGGTTGTGTCTGGCTGGCGTTGCTCGATTCAAAGTGCCGGGAACCGGCCGGTTCGTAGAAGGTTTCGCCGACCTGGTAGGTTTTTGCCGGCTCATCATTCACCCGTGAAGTGATCGCGCCTTGCAGCACGTACGCCACGGCGGTGCCGGTATGGCTATGGGGCACGGTGGCCTGGCCGGGGGCGTAGTCAACGGTGAGCATGATGGTTTTCTTGCCCGGCACGTTGGTCAGGGCGTGTTCTTGCAGGACCTTGATCGATTCCTGGTTGTACACCGGTTCGTGGGCAAAGGCGCTGAGGGAGGCGAGCATCAGCGTGGCAGCGAGCAGTCGTTTCATGATGGGGGTTTCCGCGTAGTTCGAGACCCCTTCACCCTACGCCCGACCCCGTGCTCGACCAATGACCAATCCTGCGGAAAACAGCCTAGCCAATCTGCTGCAGGATATCGCGCACCCGGTCCAGCGCCGGGTCGATGTCCAACAGCTCAATAGCGCCGAAGCCGATGACCAGGCCCGATCGCACCGGCACGTCATGGAAGAACACATCCACCGGGTACAGCCCCACCTCCACCTGCCGCGCCAATTCCATCAGCAACGGGATGTTCACCGGCACCTTGCACAGCGCCGCCATGTGGAAGCCCGCCACCGTCGGCACGGCCTCGAACCACGGCGACAGATCACCCGCCAGACGTTGCAGAATGCGCTCGCGGCGTCCGGCGTACACCGTGTGACAGCGGCGGATATGCTTGAGCAGGTAGCCTTCGCTGATGAACTTGGCCAGGGCCCACTGGGGTAGGGTGGAACTGTGCTGGTCGGTCAGTTGCTTGGCCTTGAGCACCGCACCATAAATCGCCGGAGGTAGCACGGCGTAGCCCAGGCGCAGTTCCGGCAGCAAGGTTTTGGAGAAGGTGCCCACATAGGTCACCACGCCTCGGGTGTCTATGCTTTGCAGGGAATCGGTGGGACGGCCTTCGTAGCGGAACTCGCTGTCGTAGTCGTCTTCGATGATGATTGCGCCCAGCACGAAGGCGCGGGCCAGCAGCGCCTCGCGCCGCGCCAGGCTCATGGGCATACCGAGGGGGAACTGATGGGACGGTGTCACGTAGATCAGCCGTGTGCCGTCGGGAATCTTGTCCACCTCGATGCCCTGTTCGTCCACCGGGACGCTGGCCACCTGGGCGCCCATCGCCATGAACAACTGGCGTGCCGGGCTGTAGCCGGGATCTTCCATGGCGACGATGGTGCCCGGCTCCAACACCACGCGGGCGATCAGGTCCAGGGCTTGCTGGGCGCCGTTGGTCACCACGATGTTATCGGCGCGGCATTTGACCCCGCGAGAAAACGCGATATGCCCGGCAATCGCCTCGCGCAGCGCTGGCAAACCTTCGGGCTGACTGTAGAAACCGCTGTTCTGGGCGATACGGCGCAAGGCGTCCTGGGTGCAACGACGCCATTCATCCTGGGGGAACTGGTTGCGGCTGGTGGCGCCGCCGATAAATTCGTAGCGCAGCGTGCTGTCACGGGTGGGGTGGCGCATGGGTGAGGGCAGCGCCGCCCATTTGCCCAGGTTGGCGGCGCAGGCCAGGTCGGTGGCGGTTTGCACGCGCTCGGCCTGGGGCGCATGGGCATTGACGAACGTGCCCCGGCCGGTCTTGCCCACCAGCAGGCCCTCGTAGGTCAGGGTGGCATAGGTGTCGGAGACGGTCTTGCGCGACACGCCCAGTTGCTCGGCCAGCAGGCGGCTGGGGGGTAATTGCGCGCCCGCCGCCAGGCGCCCGGAGCCAATGGCTTCACGCAGCTGCTGGTACAACTGTTCGGCCAGGTCCTTGCGGCCGTTGATCACCACGTGCAGTTCCATGTTTTATCCTGAGGCGCTAAATCTGCCCCAAGGTTACTCGCTCGCGTGGCGCCCTCAAAATGGTCTGTCCAGAATCCGCCCGATTGGCTATAGGGCTTGCAGCGCCTGGGCGTTAGGCTGGGCTGTCATCGCACCGGCCGCACGAGAACCGCCCATGGAACCCCGCCTGGATTACTACACCGCCTCACCGCAAGCGCTCAAGGGCATGTTGATGCTGGAAGCTGCCACCTTTGGGTTGTCCATCGAAAAGCCGTTGCTGGAACTGATCAAGATCCGCGTCTCGCAGCTCAACCACTGCGGGTTTTGTACCGACATGCACTCGATGGCAGCACGGCAGCGGGGGGAGACGGAGCGGCGCCTGTTCGCGCTGTGCGTGTGGCGCGATTCGCCGTTTTTCAACGGGCGGGAGAAGGCCGCGTTGGCCTGGTGCGAGTCGGTGGCAACGCTGCCGACTTCAAGGGTTTCAGATGAGCTCTACACGGCAGTGCGCGCAGAATTCAGTGAGCAGGAACTGGTCGACCTGACCATGGCGGTGTCCAGCATCAGCGGCTGGAACCGCCTCGCGGTGAGTTTTCGGCAACAACCGCCAAACCCTTGAGTACACCGCCGATCAACAATGTGGGGCTTGCCCGCCGCTTTCGCAGGCAAGCCAGCTCCCACGGGAGGCTGCGTAACGAAGAAGATCCACTGTAGGAGCTGGCTTGCCAGCGATGACGGTGGGTCAGCTGCAACGCTGTTCACTGATGGATCGCTATCGCCAGCAAGCCGGCTCCTACATTGAGGTGGGTGATGCCCGCGGAATCAGGACAGGAAACCACCGTCCACATTCAGCGACACGCCCGTGGTGTAGCTGGACGCATCACTGGCCAGGAACAACACCGCGCCGGCCATTTCGCTGGGGTCGGCCACACGCTTGAGGGGAATCTGCGCCAGGGCCATTTTCAGGATCGAGTCGTTCTTGACCAGCGCCGAGGCGAACTTGGTGTCGGTCAGGCCAGGTAGCAGGGCGTTGCAACGAATGCCGAACGCGGCGCACTCCTTGGCGAACACCTTGGTCATGTTGATCACGGCGGCCTTGGTCACCGAGTAGATGCCCTGGAACACACCCGGGGAGATCCCGTTGATCGACGCCACGTTGATGATGCTGCCGCCGCCGTTCTCACGCATGAGCTTGCCGGCCTCTACCGACATGAAGAAGTAGCCGCGAATGTTCACGTCAACGGTCTTCTGGAAGGCACCGAGGTCGGTGTCCAGTACGTTGCAGAACTGCGGGTTGGTAGCCGCATTGTTGACCAGGATATCCAGGCGCCCGAACTGCTCGCGGATACCGGCGAACACCTGGGTGATCTGTTCCATTTCACCGATGTGGCAGGCCACGGCGGTGGCTTTGCCGCCGTCGGCAACGATCGCATCGGCCACGTGCTGGCAGCCTTCCAGCTTGCGGCTGGACACGATTACGTGGGCGCCTTGCTGGGCCAGCAACTTGGCGATGGCTTCGCCGATGCCACGGCTGGCGCCGGAAACGAAAGCGATCTTGCCGTCGAGGTCGAACAGGTGGGTCTTGGACATAGCGGTTCCTTAAAGGGACGATTTGCTGATGACGTTCAGGCTCATCTGCTCCAGCAGCTTGTTCATGTGAATGAACTGTGCAAAGCGTTTGTCCTGGGTCTGGCCATGGAAGAAGCGGTAGTAGATCTGCTGCACGATGCCGGCCAGGCGGAACAGGCCGTAGGTGTAGTAGAAGTCGAAATTGTCGATCTCAATGCCTGCGCGTTCGGCGTAATAGTCGACGAACTGGCGGCGGGTGAGCATGCCGGGGGCATTGCTCGGTTGGCGGCGCATCAGTTGCACCGGCGCCGGGTCCGCCGCTTCGATCCAGTAGGCGAGGGTGTTGCCCAGGTCCATCAGCGGATCGCCGAGGGTGGTCAGCTCCCAGTCGAGCACGCCGATGATCTGCATCGGGTTGTGCGGGTCGAGGATCACGTTATCGAAGCGGTAGTCGTTGTGTACGATGCTGGAGGTCGGGTGGTCGGCCGGCATCTTGTCGTTGAGCCAGGCGCGTACGGCTTCCCAGCGCGGCGCATCGGGAGTCAGGGCCTTCTCGTAGCGGTCGCTCCAGCCACGGATCTGACGTTCCACGTAGCCTTCCGGCTTGCCCAGGTCGGCGAGGCCGCAGGCGGTGTAGTCGACCTGATGCAACTCCACGAACTTGTCGATGAAGCTTTTGCACAGGGCCTCGGTCTTGGCCGCATCCAGGCCCAGTTCGGCCGGCAGGTCGGAGCGCAGGATGATGCCGTTGACCCGTTCCATCACGTAGAACTCGGCGCCGATCACCGACTCATCGGTGCAATGCACGTAGGCTTTGGGGCAATACGGGAAGCCGTCCTTGAGCTGATTGAGAATGCGGTATTCGCGGCCCATGTCGTGGGCTGACTTGGCCTTGTGGCCAAAAGGCGGGCGGCGCAGCACGAATTCCTGGCCCGGGTATTCCAGCAGGTAGGTCAGGTTCGACGCACCGCCGGGGAACTGGCTGATTTTGGGCGTGCCGCTCAGGCCCGGGATATGGGCCTTGAGGTAGGGATCGATCAGGCTGGCATCAAGTTCTTCGCCTGGGCGAATCTGGGTCGATTGGTCGTTAAGCGCCATGCTTATCCCTTCTGCTTATTCTAAAGGCCTCGGACTATTTCCTAATCTAATGCGCGCAGCCGCCCAGCGACAAGGTCGGGGCGGCTTTATAGGTTAGCGTGTTGGATGATGATCAGCGTGCCTGATCGGTCATTTAGTGGGCGGGGGCAGGGCGACCGGCGTGAGCACCGGGCGGCCGGCGAAGTATTCCACCAGGTTGTCGGCGACGCGCTGCACGGTGTCATGGGCGGCTTCCGGTGACAGGCCGGCGACGTGGGAGGTGAGCACGGTATTGCTCAGCTTCTTGAGCGCGTCGGGCACCTTGGGCTCATCGTCGAACACGTCCAGTGCGGCGCCGCCGATCCGGCGCTGCTCCAGTGCCGTCACCAGGTCGGCGGTGACCACCACGCTGCCACGGCCGATGTTCACCAAGTAGCCGTTGGGCCCCAGTGCGTCAAGGGCGTGGCGATCGATCAGGTGACGGGTGCTGGCCCCGCCGGGCGTGGCCAGGATCAGGAAGTCCGAGGTGCGCGCCAGTTCCACGGCGGTTGCGCAATAGGTGTAGTCCACGTCATCGCGGGGCTGGCGGTTGTGATAACTCACCTCCATTCCGAACCCGAGGGACGCACGTTTAGCGATCTCCATGCCTACCGCACCCAGGCCGAGGATGCCCAGTTGCTTGCCGCCCAGTGACGGGCGCATTACCTTGGGCCATTCGCTGCGGCGCACGGCGGCGTCTGTCTGGGGGATGCCGCGCACCAGCGACAGCAACAGCGCCATGGCGTGGTCGGCCACCGACGGCGCGTTCACCCCCGCGCCGTTGGTCACGACAATCCCACGGTTGCTCGCCGCTTGCAGGTCCACGTGCTCATAGCCAGCGCCGATCACGCAGATGATCTCCAGCAGCGGCAAGGCGGCGATTTCTTCGGCATACAAGCCCAGCGGGCCACGGGTCAGCACCGCCTTGATCTGCCCACCATGGGCCTTGATCGCCTGGGCGCGTTCGGCAGGCGTCGGCGCCAGAATCACATGAAAGTCATTGCTCTCGATGATTTGCAGGTATTCGTTGATGGTTTCAACCAGGACCAGAACGGTGGTGGACATCGGAAGGCTCTTCCTGAAGGGTTTGAGAGGGGCAGTATGCGTGATTTGTAAGACGGAGCGTTTTGTTGGGATAGAAAATTTTCTTCTTTCGTAAGGCCTGTCTGAATTTCAAAACCGTCCGTCCAAGGTGGGTGTACTGAGCCAGACTTTGTCGACTTTCCCACCTGCAGAGACGACATGGATGCTTTGTTCCTGCCACACCTGAAGAGATCGAATGGACGCCATACGGTTACAAACACTGCCCCTCAACGCTTGTCCCCTGGAGAACGGTCATCGCCAGTACAGTGGTCGGCCCGGCCAAATACCGGCCCGGCATCGCTATTGAAAAGCTGGAACGAGAGGCCTATAAAAATGGAGTGCCCACCACCAACGGAAAACCCTGGAAAGTGATGGAATGCCAGCATTGCATCGGAGCCAGTCATGGAAAGCTCAGCCGCTGGGTGCGAGTAGAACTCAGTGCTGGCGCTATACATGGCCACCCGATTTCTGAACAGGAATTCATGAGGTTAACAAATTGATCGCGTTCAACTTTAGCGGTGGCACAGTCACCCATGACGATCTGTCACTGTTGCAGGACATTGCGGTGGCAAAACAAACCGACTTGCTGAAAGAAGATATGCTCCAGGTGGAGTTTGCCGGTGGACTACTACTGGATGTGGGTTGGTACCCTGAGTTTGATGCTTCGGGTGGTTTCCGGATAAATGTCATCAAGAATTTCGACTGGGATCGTCCGGTCGTGGCATTGACGGCACACGAAACCACAGAGCTTGTAGAACAACTGAACGTTGCGCAGGACGCCATCAATGGCGAACTGCGCAAGACCTCGGCTTTTTAGTCGGCGGTAGCCACGGCCTAACGCCAGACATCCACCGCTTTGACCCGCTTCACAAATGTCCCTGCCAGCGTCGCATTGTGATGCTCGATGATCGCCCTGGCGGACAGCGCCGGGGTGTCCATGCAGGTATGGCCATCCTCCGGCAACACCACCGAAAACCCCAGCTCAACCGCCACCCGGCAAGTGGTGTCGACACAGAACTGCGTTTTCATCCCGACGATCACCAACTCATCGACGTTTGCTGCCGCCAGGCGCTCGGCCAGGTCAGTGCCTAAAAAGCAGCTGGGGCGGGTTTTGCTGAACAGACAGTCGCGGGCTTCGTCTACCTCAAGGCCCGGCCACAGTTGCCAGAGCGGGCTGCCCGCTTCGATGGGGGAGCCAGCCGGGCCGGTGTGGCGAGCGACGAAGATCGGTGCGTGGGCGGCGCGGGTGCGTTGAATCAGCAGGTTGATGGTATCGAGCACGCGCTCCCGTTCGAAGGGTTTTTCCGGGCCGTCGTACAGGCCGACTTGCATGTCGATGATCAGCAGGGCGTTAGCCATGGGGGTGCTCCTTATGTGTGCCAGGTGACGGAGCAATAAAAAGGCCCCGTCCATTGCTGGCGGGGCCTTGGGGTGATTCCGGGGTGTGTCTAGTTCATGCACCCACGGTCACCGCACGACCCGCCAGAAGCGGTCGTGGTAGTGGTGCGGGTGAGGAACAGCTGGATAAGATTCATGGCCCGATCATGCTGTGGCGGGTCAGTGGCTGTCAACGGATGCGTCCGTTTTCTTCTCGGGCAGAAGCGTGTTTCGGGCGGCGCTGAGGAATTCTTCTGACAAGCCACTGCCTCGAGTCGCACGGGCGAGCACCAACGCGCCGACCATCATTGCGTAATCCGCCAGCATGGCCTCACGGCGGTCATCCCGCAGTTGGTCGAAGACCTCCAGCGACTGCTCGACGCCGTTGATGAAACTGTGCTGCAAGGCGGTGTCGGCCGGTTCATGGCACATGTCCGGGGTAAAGGCCGAGATCGGGCAGCCGTCGCCGGGGTTGTCGCGGTGGTGGGTCGAGAAGTACGGGCGCAGGATCGCTTCCCGGGCGGCCTGGGCGTCAGCGCTGGCGCTGATCTTGTCCTGCCAGCCGAGGTTCGATTGCTCGAAGGCTTTTTGGCACGCCTCGGTCGCGAGGGCTTCCTTGGAGGCAAAGTGCCCGTAGAAACCGCCGTGGGTCAGGCCGGCGGCGGCCATCACGTCCGACAGGCTGATGCCATGCAGCCCGCGTTCACGGAACAGGCGCGTGGCGGCCTCGACGATGATTTCGCGGTTGAGTTCGGCTTGTTTGCGGGAGACGCGAGGCATGGCGGGGTTCTCGGGAGAAAGGCGGGCACTGCGCTAAAAAGTACAGGAATGCCCGGCAATCTAAAATAGATTTGTTGGGGAATGTATTCTGGCAGCGGCGCTGGAGCCAGCGTAAACCGGCGCTTTTAGCCACCCTTGAACGTCTGCACCGCACAACCGTTCCTCAGCTAAGTCTTTGCTTATTCAGGAGAATCCCGGACAATCGCGCCCCTGTTATGGTCGGGGCGCTGCCTGTCAGGTTTTTCTGACTCGTCCCGGCTATGGAAATGCGGAGATCCGACCGGATGAATGATCAGGCCAATAGCGTCGACCAACGTTATGAGACGACACCTGCAACCCTCACAAGCTGGAGCCGCCAGGACACCACCTGGATGCTTGGCCTGTTCGGCACCGCCATTGGCGCCGGCACCTTGTTCTTGCCCATCAACGCCGGCCTGGGGGGCTTCTGGCCGCTGCTGATCCTGGCCGTGCTGGCGTTCCCGATGACGTTCTTTGCCCACCGTGGCCTGACCCGTTTCGTCCTGTCCGGCCGTGAAGGCTCCGACATCACTGACGTGGTTGAAGAACACTTCGGCATCAAGGCCGGCGCGCTGATCACCTTGCTGTACTTCTTTGCGATCTTCCCGATCCTGTTGATCTACAGCGTCGCACTGACCAATACCGTCAGCAGCTTCATGGAGCACCAGCTGCACATCATGCCGCCGCCCCGGGCGATCCTGGCGTTTGTGCTGATCCTCGGCCTGTTGGCCGTAGTGCGTTGCGGCGAGCAAGTGATCGTCAAGGCCATGAGCCTGATGGTGTATCCGTTTATCGTGGCCTTGCTGTTCCTGGCCGTGTACCTGATCCCCCACTGGACCGGCGGCATCCTCAGCACGGCAAGTGAAGTGCCGGCCCCCTCGGCGCTGCTCAACACCTTGTGGCTGGCCATTCCGGTGATGGTGTTCTCGTTCAACCACTCGCCGATCATCTCGGCGTTTGCGGTGGACCAGAAGCGCCAGTACGGTGCCCACGCCGATGAGCGCAGCTCGCAGATCCTGTCCCGCGCCCACCTGTTGATGGTGGTGATGGTGCTGTTCTTCGTGTTCAGCTGCGTGCTGACCCTGTCGCCGGCGCAGTTGGCCGAGGCGAAAGCGCAGAACCTGTCGATCCTGTCCTACCTGGCTAACCACTTCGACAACCCGACCATCGCCTTCGCCGCGCCGCTGATCGCGTTCGTTGCGATTGCCAAGTCGTTCCTGGGCCACTACATCGGCGCCAGCGAAGGCCTCAAGGGCTTGGTGGTCAAGACCGGTCGCCGTCCGGCACCCAAGACCCTGGACCGCATGACCGCAGCCTTCATGCTGGTGGTGTGCTGGATCGTCGCCACGCTTAACCCGAGCATCCTCGGCATGATCGAGACCCTGGGCGGCCCTGTCATCGCGTCGATTCTGTTCCTGATGCCGATGTATGCCATCCGCAAGGTGCCGGCCATGGCCAAGTACCGTGGGCAGGCGTCCAATGTGTTTGTCACGGCGGTGGGCCTGGTGGCGATTACTGCGCTGATTTACTCGCTGCTGTCCTGATTCCAGGCGGCAACGACACAGGCCGATTCGCGTGCACCGCGAATCGGCCTTTTTTGTGCGTGCGGCATGGGTGTCAATCGATTCAAACTGTGGGAGCGGCGTTGCGACGATTCGACTTGCTCGCGAAGGCGGCCTGTCAGGCGACTAAGCTTGATTGGATGTACTGCGCTCTAATGTAGGAGCTGGCTTGCCAGCGATGGCGGTCACTCAGCCAACCCACCCCTACCTGACACCCCCGCATTCCAACTGTGGGAGCTGGCTTGCCTGCGATGACTGTGGGCTGGGCGCTATAAATTTTTGGCCGGAGTACATATCCGTTGCTGCGGTAACGGCGGCTTAGGGTTCCGCCCTTACGGCGGGTCACTTTCGAAAAGCGCGAAAGTAACCAAAGCGCTCTTGCCCCACCACTCGGTGTCTCGCCTAGGCTCGACATGCCCTCACTCCGGCTTGAATCCGTGGGCCGCCGTCATGGGCCATCCTTGGCCCAGGACGGCTAACCCGGCGTCCTGCCGGGTTACCCACGGATTCAAGCCTGCGTTCGGCCAGCGTGGTTGACGGGGCGCCTCAGATCAAGATCAAAAGCCAAAGCCAAAGCCAAAGCCAGAACTTCTGTAGATACCTGCGTTGCAATGAGGGCTAAGCTTGTCGGCTTATAGATTCCTTTTTGGAGTTGTCCATGGCTCGGCCCCGCCCGCAACTGGTCACCGGCAAGCTGGAAAAGCTGCACCCCACGCAACTCACCGTCGGTCTGGCTGAGGTCGCTGCCAAGCGCGAAGCCTGGACCAAGCTCAAGCGCAAGGAGCGCGCCGCTGCGCTGGATAGACATTGGTTTCCCTGCGTGCTGGGGCCGGACGAGCGCTATTACATTACCGATCACCACCACTTTGGGCTGGCCCTGCTGCTTGAGGAGGTCAAGAGCGTGTCGTTGCTGATGCTCAAGGACTTGTCGTTTGTCGAGCGCAGCACGTTCTGGAATGTCATGGCCTTCAACCAATGGGTGCACCCCTACGATGCCCGGGGGCTGCGTCGCTCCTACGAGGCTATCCCCCGAAAGATTACCGACTTGCAGGACGATCCCTACCGGAGTCTGGCCGGCCTGTTGCGTACGGCGGGTGGTTACGCCAAGGATGCTACGCCGTTCAGCGAGTTTCTCTGGGCTGACTTTTTCCGCACCCGTATCGGTAGCGATGTGGTCAGCCAGCCGAGTGCCAAGGTGTTGGCCAAGGCCATGGTCCTGGCGCGCAGCCAGGAAGCACGTTATTTGCCGGGATGGGTAGGGCCGATTGAAAACTGAAACCAATACGCCTGTTGTTGCATCGCCCAACCGTATCCAGGACCTGCTTGCCGGGTTGTCCATTGCCGGGTTGCTGCTGCCCGAAGCGGTGGCGTATTCCAGCATCGCCGCATTGCCGCCCCAGGCTGGGGTGATTGCCCTGTTTGCAGGGCTGCTGTGTTACGGCCTGTTCGGCACCAGTCGCTTTGCGATTGTCTCGGCCACCTCGTCTTCGGCGGCAGTCTTGGCGGCGGCTACGGCCAGCTTGGCCGGTGGTGACCCGGCGTTGAGGTTGTCCCTGGCGTTCGGCCTGGTGCTGATCACTGCGCTACTGTTCCTGCTGGCGGGGTTGTTCAAGCTCGGAGGCGTGACGTCGTTCATCGCCAAACCGGTGTTGCGCGGCTTTGCCTTCGGATTGGCGCTGACCATCATCCTCAAACAGTTGGCCAGCGTGGTCGGCGTGCACCTGACCGACAACAACCTGATCCGCTTCCTGCCGCAATTGCTCGAGCAGTTGCCCCGCTGGAACTGGCCGGCCGCGACGGTGGCCGGGGTGGCCTTGCTGGTGCTGTGGGTGTGCGCGCGGATTCCGCGCTTGCCGGGCGGGCTGTTGGTGGTGGTGCTGGGCATCGTTGCCGGGCAATACCTGGACCTGCAGGCCCACGGCGTTGCACTGATCGGTCTGATCGACCTGCGCCTGGCGTTGGGGCACTTCCCGGATTTGCCGTTCGCCGACTGGCTGCGGTTGGGCGAACTGGCGTTTGCCTTGGTGATGATCCTGTATGCGGAGTCCTACGGCTCCATCAGCTCGTTTGCGCTTAAACACGGCGATCGCGTGTCATCCAACCGCGACCTGCTGGCCTTGGGCGCGGCCAACCTGGTGTCCGGGTTGTTCCATGGCATGCCGGCCGGTGCCGGGTATTCGGCCACCTCGGCCAATGAAGCGGCGGGGGCCAACTCGCGCCTGTCGGGTATTGTCGCGGCCTTGGTGGTGCTGGCGATCGTGTTGACCGTGCTGCCGTATGTGGCGCTGACCCCGGAGCCGGTGTTGGCAGCTATCGTCGTGTATGCCTTGGCGCGGGGCTTGAGTTTGCAACCCCTGGGGCGTTATTTCCTGTGGCGGCGCGACCGTTTGCTGGTGGTCTGTGCTGTGGCGGCGGTGCTGGTGTTGGGCGTGCTGGATGGCTTGCTGCTGGCGGTGGCGATCAGCGTGGTATTGATGCTGCGCCAGATGTCGTCGGCGGACATCCAGGTGCTCGGGCGTCTGGGTAACAGCCATGACTTTGTCGATTGCCAGCACCACGCCGATGTGGTGGCAGTGCCCGGTGTATTGATCGTGCGGCCCAGCGAGGCGCTGTTCTTCGCCAATGCCGAGCGTATCCTCGGCGCCGCCTTGCGCTTGATGCGCCAGTCGCCGGTGGACGCCGTGGTGTTGAGCCTGGAAGAGTCGCCGGACCTGGATGGCACCAGTATTGAAGCCCTGGCGGCGTTCTTTGCCCAGGTGCGCGGGGAGGGCAAGCGCCTGGTGCTGGCGCGTGTGCGGCATCCGGCGATGGACGTGTTGCGGGCCTTGCCCGAAGCACAGGCACCGCAGGTTCAGCTCAGCGCCTTGAGTGTCGATGGCGCGGTGCAACTGGCCAAATCCCAGCCTTAAAAAAACGCCGCGTATCGTGGAATACGCGGCGTCCTTTTACGTCAACACACCTTAGGCTTGAATCACCGGGATGTTGGCGCTTGCTGCGATTTTACGGAACTCGGCGATCTGGTCGAAGTTCAGGTAGCGGTAGACGTCACTGGCCATGGTGTCCAGTTTCGCTGCGTAGCCCATGTACTCTTCGACAGTCGGCAGGCGACCCAGGGTGGAGGCAACCGCCGCCAGCTCAGCCGAGGCCAGGTAGACGTTCGCGCCGTCACCCAGGCGGTTCGGGAAGTTACGGGTGGAAGTCGACACAACCGTCGAGTTCGGCTCTACACGTGCCTGGTTACCCATGCACAGCGAGCAGCCCGGCATTTCCATGCGCGCGCCAGCCTTGCCGTAGATGCCGTAGTAGCCTTCTTCGGTCAGTTGGTGAGCGTCCATCTTGGTCGGCGGCGACAGCCACAGACGGGTTGGCAGCTGACCCTTGACCTGTTCCAGCAGCTTACCGGCAGCGCGGAAGTGACCGATGTTGGTCATGCACGAACCGATGAACACTTCGTCGATCTTCTCGCCAGCAACGCTCGACAGCAGACGGGCATCGTCCGGGTCGTTCGGTGCGCAGAGGATAGGCTCGTTGATGTCGTTCAGGTCGATCTCGATGATTTCGGCGTATTCGGCGTCGGCATCGGCTTCCATCAGCTCAGGGTTCTTGACCCAGGCTTCCATCGCTTGGGCACGACGTTCCAGGGTACGTGCATCGCCGTAG
Organism: Pseudomonas sp. GW821-FHT09A09; assembly: GCF_059418405.1. NCBI lineage: Bacteria > Pseudomonadati > Pseudomonadota > Gammaproteobacteria > Pseudomonadales > Pseudomonadaceae > Pseudomonas > Pseudomonas sp. GW821-FHT09A09. The sequence continues at coordinate 21,294 of NZ_JBWKPU010000020.1, read as the reverse complement.
CCTTCACCGATCATCCAGCGCAGCAGGGTGATGTTGGAGTTCAGGTACTCGGTGATGGACTCTTTGGACAGCTTGATGGTGCAACCGGCAGCCGAACGTTCAGCCGAGGCGTCGGACAGCTCGAACGCTTGTTCCAGCGTCAGGTCGTTCAGGCCTTCGATCTCCAGGATGCGGCCGGAGAAGGCGTTTTTCTTGCCTTTCTTCTCTACGGTCAGCAGACCCGACTGGATCGCGTAGTAAGGAATGGCATGAACCAGGTCACGCAGGGTGATGCCAGGTTTCATCTTGCCTTTGAAGCGCACCAGGATCGATTCCGGCATGTCCAGTGGCATGACGCCAGTGGCTGCGGCGAACGCGACCAGGCCAGAACCGGCCGGGAACGAGATGCCCATCGGGAAACGGGTGTGGGAGTCACCACCGGTACCCACGGTGTCCGGCAGCAGCATGCGGTTCAGCCAGCTGTGGATGATGCCGTCGCCTGGACGCAGCGATACACCGCCACGGGTCATGATGAAGTCAGGCAGGGTGTGGTGGGTGGTCACGTCGATCGGCTTTGGATAGGCCGCGGTGTGGCAGAAGGACTGCATCACCAGGTCGGTCGAGAAGCCCAGGCACGCCAGGTCTTTCAGCTCGTCACGGGTCATGGGACCAGTGGTGTCCTGAGAGCCCACGGTGGTCATCTTCGGCTCGCAGTAGGTGCCAGGACGAACGCCTTTGCCTTCCGGCAGGCCACACGCCTTGCCCACCATTTTCTGTGCCAGGGTGAAGCCTTTGCCGGTATCGACAGGCGCTTCAGGCAGCTTGAACAGGTCGGTTGGGCCCAGGCCCAGTTCGGCACGTGCCTTGTCGGTCAGGCCGCGACCGATGATCAGCGGGATACGGCCGCCAGCACGGACTTCGTCCAACAGCACCGGAGTCTTCATTTCGAAGGTGGTGATGACTTCGTCGGTGCCGTGTTTGCAGACTTTGCCAGCATGCGGGTACAGGTCGATCACGTCGCCCATGTTCATGTTGGTAACGTCGAATTCGATTGGCAGTGCGCCCGCATCTTCCATGGTGTTGTAGAAGATTGGAGCGATCTTGCTGCCGAAGCAGAAGCCGCCGGCGCGCTTGTTCGGCACGTACGGAACGTCGTCGCCGAAGAACCACAGCACGGAGTTGGTGGCCGACTTACGCGACGAACCGGTGCCGACCACGTCGCCCACGTAGGCGATCGGGAAGCCTTGGCCGCGCATTTCTTCGATCTGCTTCATCGGGCCGGTCTTGCCTTGCTCGTCCGGCACAATGCCTTCGCGAGCCATTTTCAGCATGGCCAGGGCGTGCAGCGGGATGTCTGGGCGGGACCAGGCGTCAGGCGCAGGGGACAGGTCGTCGGTGTTGGTTTCGCCGGTGACCTTGAAGACGCGCAGGCTGATCTTGTCGGCCAGGGTAGGGCGGTTGCGGAACCACTCGCCGTCAGCCCAGGACTGGATCACGGCTTTGGCGTGTTCGTTGCCGTTACGGGCTTTTTCAGCCACGTCGTGGAACGCATCGAACATCAGCAGGGTGTGCTTGAGTTGGGCGGCGGCGACAGGAGCCAGGGTGGCGTCGTCCAGCAGCTCGACCAGGGTCACGATGTTGTAGCCGCCTTGCATGGTGCCAAGCAGTTCAACGGCGCGCTGTTTGCTGATCAGGGGGGAAGTGGCTTCGCCCTTGGCCAGGGCAGACAGGAAACCGGCCTTGACGTAGGCAGCTTCGTCAACACCTGGTGGAATGCGGTTGGTGATCAGGTCAACGAGGAATTCTTCTTCGCCAGCCGGAGGATTTTTCAGCAGCTCGACCAGGCCTGCGGTTTGTTCGGCGTTAAGCGGCTGGGGAACGATACCCAGTGCTGCACGCTCTTCGATATGTTTGCGGTAGGCTTCAAGCACAGTTATTACCCTCATCAGTGGTCCCACGGGACGCTCATCCAGAAATGAACGGCACGCATGCGCTCGGGGGCTTTTTGGGCCGCAAAGCCAGCGCTGCCGGCATTCCTCACAGAAGCTGCTTTCAAAGTTTTACGCCTGCAGAGCGGAGCTGATGAGGGTTGGCGCTGGCTATTTACCGCGTAAATAACCGTCGCCAACACCGCTCTGAAGGAACGACTGTGCTCGTGACGCTTTGAAAACAGCTTCCAATGGATTATTGGCGCCTTACAAGGCCGGATGATTCTACGGCAAAAAATTTCTAAAGGTAAGTTGCCTAACCAAGTTTGCGGGGTGATCGCCGTTAGACAAAGGGCTAACATGGCGCATTGTTTCGCTGATCGGCGTGTTGTTGCCCATGTCCAACCAAACCATCAAGACCCCCTGCGTCGGCCTGTGCTCCACGGTCTACGGCGATCTCGTGTGCCGAGGCTGCAAGCGCTTCCACCATGAGGTGATCCAGTGGAATGGCTACGGCGAAGAGGAAAAACGTGCGGTCTGGCTGCGGTTGGAGCAGCTGTTGGTGCAGGTGATGGCCGGAAAACTGGAGGTTTTTGACCCCAAGACCCTGCGCGGGCAGTTGGAGCAGCGCAAGATCCGCTTCGTGCCGCACCAGTCCGAATACTGCTGGGCCTACCAGTTGATCGCTCGCGGGGCTCGGGTGATCAATAATCTGGAGGCCTATGGCATGGTGCTGTTGCCCGAGTTTCGCGATTGGCCTTTGCCGGATTTGCGCGATGCCATTGATCGCGAGTTTTTTATCCTCTCCGAGGCGCATTACCAGCGCTACATCGCCCCCGGGTTTCTCAAGGATGCACTCAGCTCTTTGTAGGAGTCCGGCTTGCCGGCGATGGGGCCTGTTTGTTTTGCGCAAAGACAAAGGCCCCCATCGCCGGCAAGCCGGCTCCTACAGAGGACGCGTTATTGCTGAGACGCCAGTTCTTCCAGATGATCCATCAACGCCTGCGGCTTGAGCACAAGCACATCGCTCTCCACCGCATCCAGCACCACCTCGGCCGTATTGCCGATCAACGCCCCCGAAATACCCGTACGCGCCACCGTGCCGATAATCGTCACTGCCGCCTGCAATTGGTGCACGGTATGCGGAATCAGCACATCCGCAGGTCCTTCCATGATGTGCAGGTGTTTGTCATCCACATCGAACTCCGCTTGAAACGCCCTGCATTGCTCGCGATAGCGCGCCTCGATGGTTTCCTTGAGTTGGAAGGTAGGGTCGGCCGCCGACAGCATGGGCGACGGGTGGGCACTGATCACATGCAGTTGCGCCTTGGCCAGGTGGGCGATATCAAAGCCATGGTCAATGATCGAATTGTGCAGCGAACGGTGCTCACCGTCGTTGTTGCCCACGTCGATCGCCGCCAGGATCACCCGGCCCGCCCACGGCGTGGCAGTCTTGACCAGCAGCACCGGTGTCGGGCAGTAGCGCAGCAGTTTCCAGTCGGCCGGGGTCAGCAGGGCCTTTTTCAGCGGGCTGTCGGCAAAGTGCTGCTTGATCACCAGCCCGCAGCCTTCGGCCTGCTGCACATCGACAATGGTTTCATGCACGCTGGTATTCCACGCCTGTTCGGTGGTCACGCTGTAGCCGTCTTCCAGCAAGCCGGCCTTGAGCAGGCTCAGCAGCGCCGAGTGCTCGTGTTTCTTGTCGCACACCAGCAAATGCAGGTGCGCGCCGGTCACCCCGGCGATCAGCTTGGCACGCTTGAGGGCCAGGCTTTCCGAATGCTCGGGCTCGATGACCACCAGGATGCTGCGGATGGCTTGCATGATCGGGGACTCCAGGAAGAGGGCGGGCGTGCAACAACTATAGTTGCTGCCACGCCGCCGTCATGTTGATGCACATCAAGGGCGGTGGCTGGTGGTCTGCGGCGTGGTCGGTATAATCGCCGGCCTTTTGTGATCCTTTTGCCCGTGAGCCCGATGAACCTGCCCGAAATCCACGAATTCCTCGGCTGCCGCACCCCCGACGCCTGGGTCCAGGCCGCACTGGCCGATCAGGAAACCCTGCTGATCGACCACAAGAACTGCGAATTCAAAGCCGCCAGCACCGCCCTGAGCCTGATCGCCAAGTACTACAGCCATGTCGACCTGATCAACATGATGTCGCGCCTGGCCCGGGAAGAACTGGTGCACCACGAACAAGTCATGCGCCTGATGAAAAAGCGCAAAATAGAGCTGCGCCAACTGAATGCCGGGCGTTATGCCTCGGGATTGCGCAAAGTGGTGCGCACCCACGAGCCGGTCAAGTTGGTGGACACGCTGGTGGTCGGCGCGTTTATCGAAGCGCGCAGTTGCGAGCGTTTCGAAGCACTGGTGCCGCATTTGGACGAAGAACTCGGCAAGTTCTACTTCGGTTTGCTGAAAAGCGAAGCCCGGCACTTCCAGGGGTACCTGAAACTGGCCTACCAGTACGGTGACGCCAAGGATGTCGCCCAAGTGATCGAGCGGGTGAGGGCGGCCGAGCAGGAGCTGATCGAGTCACCCGACGTCGAGTTCCGCTTTCACAGTGGCGTGCCAGCCTGACGCCACGGCCACACCGATCAGCGCGGTGATCCCGGTCAGCAGCAGGATCACCGTCTGCGTGCCCAGGGGCGCCGCCAACACGGCAATCAGCAAACCGGCCAGTGGTTGGGCCAAGTTGTTGAACAGGGTGATCACGCCCACCGTCTTGCCGAAGTCCTGCACCGGGATCACCCGTTGCCGCGTGCTGCGCATGTACACGTTGAACATCTTGTCGAAGCCGGTCACCAGCAGGAACCCCAGGGCGTAGGCCCACAGGTTGGGGCTGATCGCCATGATCAGTGCACCCACGGCAATCATCGAATACGACAGGCCGCCCAGCACCTTCAGGGGCAATGTCGCGCGCGCCAGGTAAAACAGGATGACGATGGTCACCCCGGCGCCGGCCGCCTGCAGCACGGCATAGCCGTCCTTGCCCGCACCAAACTGGCCGGTGACCATCGCCGCCGAAGTGGCCAGGGTCACGCCGATGATCAGGTTCACGCCCACGGCCAGGGTGATTACGCGCTTCAACTCCGCCAGGTTGCGGATATGCCCCAGCGCCGTGCGCAACGGTTGCAGCCAGATATCCCGATGCTGGGCAAAGACTTGCAGGTTCACCGTGCTGTGGCGTTGCCACACGCGCATCGCCACATCGGCCATCACAAACAGCCCGGCCACCCCCAGCACCACCAGGTGCCACGCCCACACCTCCAGCATCAGCGCCGCCACCAGCGGGCCCAGCACCAGCCCGCTCTGGTCGGCGATTTGTGAATAGGACAGGGTCTTGGCATAGCTGTACTGCGCGAAGACGTGGGGCATGAGCACTTCGCGGGCCATGATGCCCTGGGTGGTCAATACCCCGCACAACGCCGAGAGCAGTACGATCCAGTAGATACCGTCGAATACCCCGTACAGCGCCACCGCCGCCACACAGGCCAGTGCCCGATATACCTGGCTGATATGCAGGATGCGCGCAGGCGGGTACTTGTCGCACAATGCCCCGCACACCGGAAAAGCCAGGTAGCGCGGCAGCGACTCGACAAAAAACGCAAGGCCGGCCCAGGAAACGCTGCCGGTGCTCTGGAACACGATCAACGGCACGATAAACAGCAGGATCTGGTCTGCCAGCCGCGACAAAAACAGCGAAACGAAGAACGCCAGGTAATCCTTGCGCATACAACTCCCTGTGAATGGCGTTAAAGAGTGCGGGGTATTTGTTAAAAACTCTTAAAAGCATGAAGCTTCGTCGGCGCGTAATGGCCAACCGCTTCTGTGTATCGGCTTGCCACCTATAATGCGCACACTTCAATTCGCGCATCCACACTGAGAATTTATGGAAAACCTGGGTCTGGGCAAGGTCCTGCTCGTCGAGGACGATGAAAAGCTGGCGGGGCTGATCGCGCACTTTCTGTCGCAACACGGTTTTGAGGTGCGGGTGGTGCACCGGGGTGATGAAGCCTTGGCGGCGTTTCTCGATTTCAAGCCAAAAATCGTCGTGCTCGACTTGATGTTGCCGGGCCAGAGCGGCCTGCACGTGTGCCGCGAAATCCGCAACGTGTCCGACACGCCCATCGTGATCCTCACCGCCAAGGAAGATGACCTGGACCATATCCTGGGCCTGGAGTCTGGTGCCGACGACTACGTGATCAAACCCATCAAGCCGCCCGTGCTGCTCGCCCGTTTGCGTGCCTTGCAACGTCGCCAAGTGCCCGAACCCACGGTACGCGGCTCGTTGGAGTTCGGCCGGTTGTCGATCGACCGCAGCTGCCGGGTGGTCAGCCTGGGCGACGAGAAGGTCGACCTCACCACTATGGAATTCGAACTGCTGTGGTTGCTGGCCAGCCACTCCGGCACCATCCTCTCGCGCGATGACATCCTCAACCGCATGCGTGGCATCGCCTTCGACGGCCTTAACCGCAGCGTTGACGTGTACATCAGCAAGCTGCGCGGCAAGCTCAACGACAACCCCCGGGAACCGGTGTGCATCAAGACCATCTGGGGCAAGGGCTACCTGTTCAATCCCTTTGCGTGGGAGGTCTAGATGCTACGGCTGTTTTTGCGCCTGTATGTGATCCTGGCGCTGGGGTTGGCCGGGGCGATCTGGCTGGTCAACTACACCTTCGACGAACTGCTGCCCGAAGCCAACGAAGTCTATAACCGCGAAGCGCTGCGCGGCCCGGCCTATGGCGTGGTGGAGCAACTGCGCCCGTTGCAGGGCGCGGCCCGTGAGGCGCGCCTGGCCGAGTTGCAACCCCATTACGGCTTGCACCTCAAACTGGTGGAACGCGATGCCATGGCCCTCAACGAGCGCGAGCAAAAGCTGCTCGCCGACGGCCAGTTGGTGGTGCGCGGGGACTTCATGGAGTTCATCACGAATATCGACGGTGGCCCGCAACTGCTGGACATCAAACTGCCGGAAGAGCCCAAGTGGCTGTACCTGTGGGCCTACGGTTTCCTCGGCGTGAGCCTGGCGATCGTGTTGTATTTCTGGGTACGCCCCCATTGGCGCGACCTGGAGCATATCCGCCTGGCCGCACAACGGTTCGGCGACAACGACCTGGGTTCACGCATCCTGCTGCCGCGCCGCTCCACCGTGCGCGAATTGGCCGGGCACTTCAACCAGATGGCCGAGCGTATCGAAAGCCTGATCGCCAACCAGCGCGAACTGACCAATGCGGTCTCCCACGAGCTGCGTACACCGATTGCGCGGTTGTCGTTCGAGCTGGACCAACTCAAGCAACAGGCTGATCCGCGCCAGAGCCGCGAGCTGATTTCCGACATGTATGCCGACCTCGGCGAGCTGGAGGAAATGGTCTCGGAACTGCTGACCTACGCCAGTCTGGAGCGCGGTGCCACCCAGGTCACCCGGGAAAGCATCGAGGCCCACAGTTGGCTCGACAGCGTGATCGGCAGCGTGGCGCTGGAGGCCGAGGCGGCCGGTGTGCAGTTGTCGTTGCGCACCTGCGAGGTGGATTTCATCCAGATCGAACCGCGCTTCATGGCGCGTGCGGTGATCAACCTGCTGCGCAATGCCATCCGCTATGCCGAGCGACGCGTGGAGGTGTCGCTGATCAAGTTCGGCAGCGGCTACGAAGTGCGGGTCAACGACGATGGCCCGGGCGTACCGCTGGACGGCCGGGCCAAGATTTTCGAACCCTTCATGCGCCTGGACGCCAGCCGCGACCGGCGCACCGGCGGCTTCGGCCTGGGCCTGGCGCTGGTGCAGCGCGTCAGCCAGTGGCACGGCGGGCAGGTGGAAGTGCTGGATTCGGAATGGGGCGGGGCATCGTTCCGCATGACCTGGGCGTACGCCGAATAACCTCGACCTCGTGAACGCCACCCCCTTGTAGGAGCCGGCTTGCCGGCGATAACGCCGGTTCAGCCAGCTCATTCGTCACTGATGCCCCGCCATCGCCGGCAAGCCGGCTCCTACAGGGAAAGGTGGGGGCTCGGAAGCGGCTGCGATCAAATGTGGGAGCTGGCTTGCCTGCGATAGCGGTGGTTCAGACAGCATCATTCGTCACTGATACACCGCCATCGCCGGCAAGCCAGCTCACAGCTGTCAGGTCAGAAGGTGTACTCGACCATTCCCATCACCGACGTCTGCAACCGTCGCTCCACAATCGGGCTCTTGCCCGCTTCATCTGCCAGGTACTGCACGTCCAGCAAGGTCGAGAACTGGGTGTGTTCGCTGATCGGCACGCTCCAGGTCAGGTTCATACCATTGCTGATGTTGCCCGCGCCAGCCTTGTATTCCTTGAAGCGGCTTTGCGCCGCCTGGCCGGTGGTCACGCCGTACCAGGTCTGCAAGTACTCGCGGTCGCCGAAGTGGCTGCTCAGGCCGGCATCGACTGAACCATAGCGGCCTTCATACAGGTTGGTACCCAGGCTCAACTCCAGGTGGGTATAGGCCTTGCCGGTGTCCTTGCGATCGTTTTCCTTGAGCGCATGTTCCAGCGTCGCCCCCACGATCACGCCGCCCAGGTTGTAGCTGGCGCTCACACCCAACTGCGGGCGTGACTTGATCTCGCCCATGCCTTTGAGGCGCTTGGAGCCTGCGTGCAGGCTGTCATTTTTATCCTTGCGCGAGCCGCTGGCGCCGACATAGGCGCTGAAGCTCAAGGCATTACCTTCATAACCCCAGCCCAGGCCCTTATCGGTGTCGAGGAAGATGCCCCAGGGGCTGACGACTTTGCCGCCCAGCAGCGGCGCGGTCATGCGTTCGTCGCTGCCGCTGTAGCGCGGCGCATTGGCCACGCCAGCCTTGAGGCTGTATTCCCAGTCGTCGGCAAATGCCGTATTGGCCCCCGCGAGCAGGCACAGCGAGGTCAGCGACAGGCAAAGGTTTCTTGAGCGCATCAGGGTGGTCTTCCGTATTAGAAAATCAGAGAGTTGTTGGGGGAATGCGTGCGTTTGAAGGAGTAGCCCGAAGCGCTCAAACCGTTGACCTGACGGCTCACGGTGTCGCCCAGGCCATAGCCGTTGCCGGCCAGTACTGCGTGAGCGTTGTCGACGGGGAGCAGGATGTAGTCGGTCAGTGGCTCGTCATGCAGTTGGCCGCGAATCACCAGGAAACCTTCTTCCAGGCGCACGCTGATCCCGCTCAAGGGCGCGTCGGGTTCATGGGTATTGAGCACTTGATAGGTGCCGATGGTGTCGGCCCAGGCCAGGGGCAGGGGCGGCGGGTCGATGCGTTCGCCAATCGCAATGCGCTGGCCGTGGCTGCGGGCGGTGAGCATCTGGCGGCCCTGTACCGTCACCACGTCCAGCTGCACGCGGCCCAGTTCGCCGAGGTCTTTTAGCCAGAAACCGAGGATTTTCTTCTGCGCCCGCAGCCAGCCGTGATCGTCACGCAGCAATTCGAAATCAAACCCGGCCAACTCACCGGTCAACCGATCAGGTTCATCCTTGATCCGGAACACGCCCCACGCCGTCGCGTAAAAACCGGCCAGGCGCTTGCGGTCGACGGCCGCCGGCACATGGCGCAGCTTGAGGCCGTGGGTGGGCGCCTGGCAGTCGTCGGCGCATACCGGGTCGCCGGTTTGTGCCTGCAGCATCATGCGCAGGGTGTCAGTGGACAACGACACCACCATGTCCTCGGCGTTGCTGTCGTTGGCCATGATGATCACGGCCAGTTGCTGGTCGGGCAGCAGGGTCAGTTGCGCGGCAAAATCATCGCCACCACCGCTGTGCTGATAGGTGCGCACGCCTGGGCCAATCGGCTCGTCGCCACAGGGCGCAAGGAACCAGGCCAGCCCTACCTGACAATCGAAGTCCAGGGCGTTGCCGGTGTTTTGCTGGGTGAACATGTCGTCGATCGAAGCACGGCTCAACACCGGGCTGCCTTTGTAGACGCCTTGGGCGAACAACATCTGCACGTAATGCGCGAGGTCTTTGGGACTGGTCCACAGACCGCCCGCAGCGAGGTCGCGCACCTGGGCGTCGGTACTCGCGACGCCATCCTCGTAACCCAGGGCGCGGTAGCCGAGTTCGGCGCGGGTGCCGACAAAGCTCGACTGCTTCATCTCCAGCGGCTTGAGCAGACTGTTTTGCAACTGGGTTTCAAAGCTTTTGCCGCTGCTGCGCTCTATGGCGGCGCCGACCAGCGAGTAACCTAGGTTGGAATAGGCCACCTGAGAGCCGGGCGGGCTGCTCAGCCACACGCCCGACACGCGTGCCGGCATCTGCCCCATGGCAAAGCTGCTGCGCAGGTCGCGCAGGTGTTCGCTGGGCAAGCCGGATTGGTGGCTGAGCAAACGGCGCAGGGTGATATCGCGGTCAGCGGCGGCCTGATCGGTGTGAAAGCGCGAACGCACATAGAACTCGCGCAGGGTCTGCTGGATCGGCGCATCCAGCGCCAGGCGTTGCTGCTCCACCAGTTGCAGGGCCGCCGTGGCGGTCAGCAGCTTGGAAATACCCCCGGCGCGAAACGCCGTATTGGGCGTGACCGGCACGCCTTGGGCTTTGTCGGCCAGCCCAAACCCTCGGGCCCAGATCAGTTCCTGGCCATTGACCAGGGCAATGGACAGCCCGGGCACATTCTCCCGGGCCATGTCCCGGGGAATGCGCGCCTGCAGGTAGCGAATGATCGCGCCGTAGTCACCCTTGGGAATCGGCGGCGGGGCAGGCGGTTGCCCGTGGCAACCGATACTGCCCAGCAGGCAACCCAGCAGTGGAATACCGCGCAATGTGCGAAACATGAAGAGCACCCGGATGGTGGTTTGGATGCTCGAATGCTAGGGCCGCGCTTGCCCACAATCTTTGAGAGCTTTGTCGGGAAACTGTCAAAGACTGTTAACGGGCCAGTCCCAATCGCTCATGCCATTGGGCGATGGACTCTTCGGGGTATTCGTCGAACTGCAGGTCGCCCTTGCGCACGCTCACTTCAACCCAGGGTGCCTTGGAGCCCAGCATCAGGTGCGTGTGCTCCGGCGGCACCGGCAACGGCGTGTCGATGGCCGAGGCAAACGGGTGGATCAGCTCCGGCCACTCGGGGCTGAACACCCACAAGGCGCTGGCGCACTGCGAGCAGAAGTGTCGTACGGCCGTGCTCGCATGGGCGCGGCTGGCGCCGTCCGGCTTGAGCCTGGCGTGGTAGATCGAAATGTATTTGCGCCCGCGTACTTTCAGGCTTGAAGCGTCGCCGCCCAAGTTGATCGCGTAGCCGCCACCGCCGCCGGTCTTGCGACAGATCGAGCAGTAGCAACGCTGGTAAGGGTAGGGGTGATCACTCGTTAGGCTGAACGTCACGGCGCCGCAATGGCAGGATCCTTCTAAATGCATGGTTGTCTCCTTTGGCAAGGTGACTGTTGAGCTTAGGCGCTCTCGGGCATCAAGGTGGCGATCAGTGCGCGGATCGTCCCCGGCAAGGCTTCCAGCTCGCGCACCAGGATGCTGCGCTCGCGAATCGCCCAGGGCTCGTCCAGCTTGACCGCGACCAGTTGCATGGTCCGGCTGTGCCGCACGGCAGCGGACTCCGGAATAATCCCGATCCCCACGCCCGCCTCGACCATCCGGCAGATCGCCTCGAAACTCGAGACCTGGATACGCAGCGACAAATGCTTGCCGATGCGCTCCACGTGTTCGCGCAAAAAGCTCAGCAGCGTGCTGCCTTCGTGCAGGCCGATGTGCTGGAAGGCGAGGGTCTGTTCCAGGGTGACCTTGGCGTGGCCGGCCAAGGGGTGGTCCACGGGTACCATCAGCACCAGTTCGTCGGTGCTGAAATGCAGCACCTGCAAACCCGCTGCTTCCACGGGCCCGGCGATGATGCCCATGTCGCTGGTACCGTCCAGCACGCCGCGCACGATATCGCGGGACAGGCGCTCCTGCAGGTCCACCGTCACCCCGGGGCGCTTGGACAGGAAACCCGCCAGCACTTCCGGCAGGAACTCGGTGACGGCCGTGGTGTTGGCGAAGATGCGGATGTGCCCGGCCGAATCCACGCCGTATTGGGTGAACTCGCTTTTGAGGTAATCCACCTGGCGCATGATCAACCGCGCATGGTGCAGCAGCCGCTCGCCGGCCGGGGTGATTTCCACGCCCCGGCTGTCACGGTAGAGCAGGCGCGTGTCCAACTGGCCTTCCAGCGCCTTGATCCGCGCACTCGCGGCGGCTGGTGAGAGGAACGCCCGCTTGGCGCCCTGGGTGAGGCTGGGGGATTCGGCGATATGAATAAACAGGCGCAGGTCGGCAAGATCGAAGTGCATGCAAAACTCCCAGGCATTCCAGAACTGTAGGAGCCGGCTTGCCGGCGATTGCGGCCACCCTGACACTTCCTTCCTGGTGGTTCCGTCCCCCCCCCCCCCCCCCCCCCCCCCCCACCCCGGCTCCTACAGGGTAGGTGGCGTTCAGCATAACCGAACGCTGCTTTATTGAAATGCAAATTCTCAGAACGGGCACGCGCTTGCATGATCCGGGGCAGACACCCACTGCCAGAGGATCTGCACCCGATGAGCGTCACAGACTGGATCGGCCGAAGCGAAACCGCCCACGACCATTTGAGCCATAACCTGCTCAAACGCATTGCCGCCACGTTCGGTGAACGCGTGCCTGAAGACGGCGCGCCCGTGCCCCCGCTGTGGCAGTGGTGTTTTTTCCAGGACCCGGTGCCAGAAGCGGCGCTGGGCAGCGACGGCCATCCGGCCCGAGGCGGCTTCCTGCCGCCGGCCGACAATCGCAACCGCATGTGGGCCGGTGGGCGCCTCGAATTCCTGCACCCCCTGCGTGCCGGTGAGGCAGCCACCCGCGTATCCACCATCACCCAGGTCGAAGAAAAAACCGGTCGCAGCGGTTCGCTGTTGTTCGTCACCGTGCGCCACGACTACTCCCAGCAAGGCCGCCTGGCCATCCGCGAAGAACAGGACATCGTCTACCGCGAGCCCACGCCACCCAAACAAGGCAATGGTGAGGCCCTGGCGGCGGGCGAATGGCGCGAAGGCGTCGAACCCACCCCTACCTTGCTGTTTCGCTACAGCGCCGTGACCTTCAACGGCCACCGCATTCACTACGACTACCCCTACGTCACCGGCACCGAAGGCTACGCCGGGCTGGTGGTGCACGGGCCACTGATCGCCACCTTGAACCTGCGCGCCTTCTGCCGTGCCCACCCCGACAAGACCCTGCGCCGTTTCGCCTATCGCGGTGTGCGCCCGTTGATCGCGCCGCAGGCTTTTGAAGTGGGCGGACGCCTCACTGAAAACGGCGTTGCCGAGCTGTGGGCGGGTAACGGCGATGGCTTGGCGCAGACCGCACACGTGCATTTCGAATAATCAGAGAACAACAGGCGGAGAGCCGTAAATGAACCCCCATGACAATGAAGAACTCAATGCCATCCGCGAAGGCGTGCGCGCCTTGTGCGCCGAATTCGATGCCGCCTACTGGCGCAAGATCGATGAAGAAAAAGGCTTCCCGGAAGCCTTCGTCAAGGCCCTGACCGACGCAGGCTGGCTGTCGGCGATGATCCCCGAAGCGTATGGCGGTTCGGGCCTGGGCCTGGCCGAAGCCTCGGTGATCCTTGAAGAAGTCAACCGTTGCGGCGGCAACTCCGGCACCGTGCACGGCCAGATGTACAACATGTTTACCCTGCTGCGTCATGGCAGCGAAGCACAAAAAAGTTTCTACCTGCCCAAGCTGGCCAGCGGCGAATTGCGCCTGCAGTCGATGGGCGTAACCGAGCCCACCACCGGCACCGACACCACCAAGATCAAGACCACCGCGATCAAGCGCGGCGACAAGTACGTGATCAACGGCCAGAAGGTGTGGATCTCGCGCATCCAGCATTCCGACCTGATGATCCTGTTGGCGCGCACCACGCCGTTGGCCGAGGTGAAGAAAAAATCCGAAGGCATGTCGATCTTCCTCGTGGACCTGCGCGAGGCCATCGGCAACGGCCTCACCGTGCAGCCCATCGCCAACATGGTCAACCACGAAACCAATGAGCTGTTCTTCGACAACCTGGAGCTGTCCGCCGACAGCCTGATTGGCGAGGAGGGCAAGGGCTTCAAGTACATCCTCGACGGCCTCAACGCCGAGCGCACGCTGATCGCCGCCGAATGCATCGGTGACGGCCGCTGGTTCATCGAAAAAGCCAGCGCCTATGCCCGCGACCGCGTGGTGTTCGGCCGGCCCATCGGGCAGAACCAGGGCGTGCAGTTCCCGATTGCCGAAGCCCATATCGAAATCGAAGCGGCCGACCTGATGCGCTGGCGTGCCTGCGAGGAATACGACAGCGGCCGTAATGCCGGGGCCAGCGCCAACATGGCCAAGTACCTGGCGGCCAAGGCGTCCTGGGAAGCGGCCAACGCCTGCCTGCAAACCCACGGCGGTTTCGGCTTTGCCTGCGAGTACGACGTGGAACGCAAATTCCGCGAGACCCGCCTGTACCAGGTGGCGCCGATCTCCACCAACCTGATCCTGTCCTACGTGGCCGAGCACCTGCTCGAACTGCCACGCAGCTTCTGAGGGGCCGACCATGAGCCATACCCAAGCGCTGTGCCGGTTCCTCGCGGAGCTCAATTACGCGCAACTGCCTGAAAACGTGCTGGCGCGCACCGAAGACCTTTACCTGGACTGGCTGGCTTCAGCTCTGGCCAGTAAAGGTGCGCACCCGATCCCGTTGTTCGAACGTTATGCGCAGAAGATGGGCCCTGCCAGTGGCCCAGCCCAAGTGATTGTCAGTGGCGGCAGCAGCAGCGCCTATTTTGCTGCGCTGGTCAACGGTGCCTCATCCCACCTGGTGGAGCAGGACGACCTGCACAACAGCTCGGTGCTGCACCCGGCCACCGTGGTGTTTCCGGCGGCGTTGGCCGCAGCACAAGACCTCGGCAAATCCGGCCGCGACCTGCTGCTGGCATCGGTGGCCGGTTATGAGGCGGGTATTCGCATCGGCGAATTCATGGGGCGTTCCCACTACCGCATCTTCCACACCACGGCCACTGTCGGCACGCTCGCCGCCGCTGTGGCGGTGGGCAAGCTGCTGGATTTCAACGAAGAACAATTCATCAACCTGCTCGGCAGCGCCGGCACCCAGGCGGCTGGGCTGTGGGAGTTCCTGCGTGATGCCGCCGACTCCAAGCAACTGCACACCGCCAAGGCAGCGGCGGATGGTCTGCTGGCCGCTTACCTGACGGCCGACGGGCTGACCGGTGCGCGCAACATTCTTGAAGGTGATCAAGGGTTGGCCGCAGGCATGTCCACGGATGCCGAACCCGCCAAGCTGTCCGCCAACCTCGGCAGCCGTTGGGCGCTGTTGGAAACCTCGTTCAAGTTCCACGCCTCGTGCCGCCACACCCATCCGGCCGCCGATGCCTTGCTGGACCTGATGCAGCGCGAAGGCCTGCACGCCGAGCAGATTGTTCGCGTGCAAACCCACGTGCACCAAGGCGCCATCGACGTGCTCGGCCGGGTGAAGGTGCCGGCCTCTGTGCATCAGGCCAAGTTCTCCATGGGCACCGTGCTTGGCCTGATCGCCGTGCATGGCAAGGCGGGCCTCACCGAGTTTCATGAACGGGCGTTGAACGACCCGGCTGTCGCTACCTTTCGCGACAAGGTCAGCATGTCCCTCGACCCCGAAGTCGACGGCGCCTACCCCCAGCGCTGGCTCGGCCGCGTCACGGTCACCACCACGGATGGCCGCACGCTGCGTGGTGCCATCGACGAACCCAAGGGCGACCCGGGCAACACCCTGAGCCGTGCCGAGCTGGCGGACAAGTTCCAGCGCCTCATCCACTTCAGCGCGGCCCGCACGCCGGCCCAGGCCAGCGCCTTGATCGAGAAGGTCTGGGACTTGCGCAACGCCGCGTCCATGGCCGATTGGCTTTGAGGGATCATCATGACTAACCAACGACCACTGGACGGCATCACCGTCGTCAGCCTGGAACATGCGATTGCCGCGCCGTTCTGCACCCGCCAATTGGCGGACCTGGGGGCGCGGGTGATCAAGGTCGAGCGCCCGGGCGCCGGCGACTTTGCCCGGGGCTACGACGAACGCGTGCGCGGCCTGGCCTCGCATTTCGTGTGGACCAACCGCTCCAAGGAAAGCCTGACCCTGGACCTCAAGCAGGACGAGGCGGGCGCTATTCTCGAGACCCTGCTGGGCGACGCCGACGTGCTGGTGCAGAACCTGGCGCCCGGCGCGGCGGCACGCATGGGCCTGTCGTTCGAGGCGCTGCATGAGCGTTTTCCGCGGCTGATTGTCTGCGACATTTCCGGTTATGGCGAAGGCGGGCCGTATGAAAAGAAGAAGGCCTATGACCTGCTGATCCAGAGCGAAGGCGGCTTTCTGTCGGTGACGGGCGGGCCGGGTGAAGAGCAGATGGCCAAGGCCGGCTGCTCCATCGCCGACATCTCGGCGGGCATGTACGCCTACAGCGGCATCCTCTCGGCCTTGCTGCTGCGCGGCAAAACCGGCAAGGGCAGCCGCATTGACGTGAGCATGCTGGAAAGCCTGGTGGAGTGGATGGGCTACCCGATGTACTACGCGTTCGACGGCGCGCCGCAGCCACCGCGTGCGGGCGCTGCGCATTCGACGATCTACCCCTATGGGCCGTTTCCCACCGGTGACGGCGGCACTGTGATGCTCGGTTTGCAGAATGAACGCGAGTGGGCGGCGTTCTGCGACAAGGTGCTGCTCACGCCGGAGCTGGCGACGGATGAGCGTTTCTCGGCGAATTTCAAGCGTTCGGCCAACCGCGAGGTGCTGCGCCAGATCATCGTCGACCGCTTTGCGCAACTGGATGCCGAGGCGGTGATCCAGCGCCTGGAGGATGCGCAGATCGCCAGTGCGCGGGTCAACGACATGCAGGGCGTGTGGGAGCACCCGCAGCTCAAGGCCCGCGGCAGCTGGCGTGAGGTTGACAGCCCGGCCGGGCCGTTGCCTTCGCTACTGCCACCAGCCCGCAACGCGGCTTTTACCCCGCGCATGGACGCCGTACCGGCACTGGGGCAGCACAGCCAGGCCATCCTCGACAGGCTCGGTTACAGCGCCGACGCCATCGAAACCCTGAAAACCCGCGGCGTCATCTGACCCGCCACCCCCTGTAGGAGCCGGCTTGCCGGCGATGTCGGCCAAAAGGTCGCCACAAGGCTCAAGGGCCTCATCGCCGGCAAGCCGGCTCCTACAAGGTGTGTGATAACAAGGAAATTGTGTGATGCCCAAGCCATTAGTGCGCTCTGCGCTGTTTGTACCCGGCAGCCGCCCGGAGCGATTTTCCAAAGCCTTGGCCAGTGGTGCCGATGCGGTGATCGTGGATTTCGAAGACGCGGTGGAAGAGCCCCTCAAGCGCCAGGCGCGGGACAACCTCGGCGTCTTCCTCAGCGCCAACCCGGCGGCCCAGGTCTGGGTGCGCATCAATGCGCCGGAACATGCCGAGCACTTCGAGGACGTGGCGTTCTGTAAAGCCCACTCGAATGTGGCGGGCGTGCTGTTGCCGAAGGTCGAAAGCGCGGCCCAGGTGGCCGTGGTGGCCGCCACCGGCAAAGTGATATGGCCGATCATCGAAAGTGCACGCGGCCTGTTGGCCGTGGCCGAGATTGCCCGCGCCCCTCAGGTGGAACGCCTGTCGTTCGGCGGCCTGGACCTGGCGCTGGACCTGAACCTGAGCAGCCATTCACCGGCCGCCGAGTTCGCCCTGAACCAGGCGCGCCTGGCGCTGATCGTACATTCCCGCGCTGCCGGGTTAGTGGCACCGCTGGACGGTGTGCACCCGGCCATCGACGACCCCGAGGGCCTGCGCCGCTCGATCCGGCATGCCTATGAAATGGGCTTTGCCGGGGCGCTGTGTATTCATCCCAAACAGGTGGCGGTGATTCACGAGGCGCTGGCGCCCAGTGCCGAGGATTTGGCCTGGGCCAAGCGCGTGGTAGAGGGCGGTGCCAGCGGGGCAGGCGCCTACCAGATCGATGGGCAAATGGTGGATGCCCCGGTGTTGCTGCGTGCCCAGAGACTGCTGGCCGCCCAACCCTAGCTGACACCACCGAATCAAACTGTGGGAGCTGGCTTGCCTGCGATAGCGGTGTATAAGCCAAAAACTGCTCTGCCTGACATGCCGCTATCGCAGGCAAGCCAGCTCCCACATTGGATTGATGTTGCGCCTCGGATCTGCGTTCGGCCAGGCCGAACGCAGGTATCAAAAAATCGAAATTCACTACACGCGCCACATCAGGCACCTTGCCCTACAACACAACAATAAGAAGGTGATTTCCCATGCTCAAGCTTTCCCGGGCGCTGCTGTGCGCCGCCACCTTGTTTGCCGCAGGCCTGGCCCAGGCGGCGGACCCGATTGTCATCAAGTTTGCCCACGTGGTCGCCGAAAACACCCCTAAAGGTCAAGGTGCGCTGCTGTTCAAAAAGCTCGCGGAAGAGCGCCTGCCGGGGCGAGTGAAGGTCGAGGTGTACCCCAACTCGTCGTTGTTCGGCGATGGCAAGGAAATGGAAGCGCTGTTGCTCGGGGATGTGCAGATGCTGGCGCCGTCCCTGGCCAAGTTCGAGCAATACACCAAGCAAGTGCAGATCTACGACTTGCCGTTCCTGTTCAACGACCTGGCGGCGGTCGACCGCTTCCAGGCGGCCCAGGGCAAGGCCCTGCTGACCTCCATGCAGGACAAGAACATCCTCGGCCTGGCCTATTGGCACAACGGCCTCAAGCAACTGTCGTCGAACAAGGCCCTGCATGAACCCAAGGATGCCCGTGGCCTGAAGTTCCGCGTTCAGGCCTCCAGCGTGCTCGAAGAACAGTTCAAGGCGATCCGCGCCAACCCGCGCAAGATGAGCTTTGCCGAGGTGTACCAAGGCTTGCAGACCGGCACCGTGAATGGCACCGAGAACACTTGGTCGAACTATGAAAGCCAGAAGGTCAACGAAGTACAGAAGTACTTCACCGAATCCAACCATGGCCTGATCGACTACATGGTGATCACCAACGCCAAGTTCTGGAACGGCCTGCCACCGGATATCCGCACCACCCTGGAGCAGATCATGGTCGAGGTCACCGTCGAGGTGAACAAACAGGCCGAAGCGCTGAACCAGTCGGCCAAGCAGAAGATCATCGACGCCAAGACCAGCGAAATCATCGAACTGACCCCCGAGCAACGCCAGCTCTGGCGCGAAGCCATGCGCCCGGTGTGGCAGAAGTTCGAGGGTGAGATCGGCGCTGACCTGATCAAGGCGGCGGACGCCTCCAACCAGCCCCAATAACCCTGTAGGAGCCGGCTTGCCGGCGATGGCAGCCGCAAGGTCGCCGCAAGGCTCAAGGGCCTCATCGCCGGCAAGCCGGCTCCTACAAAAGCCATCCGAATTCCCGTCCTTTTGCGAGGTTTTGCCATGCAAACCCTAAGGCGCGTCTGGGAGCACCTGGAGGAAGGCTTTATCGCCTTCCTGCTGGCCGCCATGACCCTGGTGACGTTCGTCTACGTCATGCTCAACAACATCTACACACTGTTTTTCGCCCTGGCTGACAAGTGGGCCTTGAGCAGCGGCTTCTTCAACGCCCTGGGCGACGGCACCATGACCTGGGCCCAGGACATGACCTGGAGCGTAGCGCTGACCAAGGCCATGTTCGGCTGGCTGATCTTCTTCGGCATTTCCTACGGCGTGCGCACCGCCGGCCACCTGGGGGTGGACGCCCTGGTCAAGCTGACCAAACGCCCGGTGCAACGCATCCTCGGCATGCTCGCGTGCCTGTGCTGCCTGGCCTATGCCGGGCTGTTCATGCTCGCCAGCTACAAATGGGTGAGCGCGGTGATGACTGCCCACATCGGTGCCGAAGACCTCGACCAGTACGGCGTCGACGTCGGCGACATCGTGGTGATCGTGCCCATCGGTTTCGCCATGGTGTTCATCCGCTACCTGGAAATTTTCTACCGCATCTTCACCCACCGTCAGGTCGGGTTGGGGCTGGCCGATGAAGCCGGTGAGGCCAGCAAGTTGGCCGGCAGCCATGAGGAGCGTCACTGATGGCCGTGCTCTGTCTGTTTCTGCTGTTGTTCGTGTTCATGTTCCTTGGCGTGCCGATCGCGATTTCCCTCGGGTTGTCCGGCGCGGTGTCGATCCTGATGTTCAGCCAGGACTCGGTGAGTTCCCTGGCGATCAAGCTGTTTGAAACCTCTGACGCCTATACCTTCCTGGCGATTCCGTTCTTCCTGCTGTCCGGTGCGTTCATGACCACCGGCGGCGTGGCGCAGCGGCTGATCGACTTTGCCAACGCCTGTGTCGGGCACATTCGCGGTGGCCTGGCGATTGCGGCGGTGCTGGCGTGCATGCTGTTTGCGGCGCTGTCCGGTTCATCGCCGGCCACGGTGGCAGCCGTGGGCTCGATTGCGGTGGCGGGCATGGTGCGTTCCGGTTACCCGAAGGAGTTCGGCGCGGGGATCATCTGTAACGCCGGTACTTTAGGCATCCTGATTCCGCCGTCGATCGTGATGGTGGTGTACTCGGCGGCCACCGAGACCTCGGTGGGCAAGCTGTTTATGGCGGGCGTCATCCCGGGGCTGTTGCTGGGCTTGATGCTGATGGTGGCGATCTACATTGTCGCGCGCATCAAGAAACTGCCGGCCCAGCCACGGGCGACCTTGCGCGAGTGGCTGACCTGCGCACGCCGCGCATTCTGGGGCTTGTTGCTGTTGGTGATCATCCTTGGCGGTATCTACAGCGGCATGTTCACCCCGACCGAAGCGGCGGCCGTGGCAGCGGTGTACTCGGCGTTCGTGGCCTTGTTCATCTACAAGGACATGAAGTTCCGTGATTGCCCCAAGGTGCTGCTGGAGTCCGGGCGCCTGGCGATCATGCTGATGTTCATCATCGCCAACGCCATGTTGTTCGCCCATGTGCTGACCACCGAGCAGATACCCCAGGAAATCACCGCGTGGGTGATCTCCGAAGGGCTGACGCCGATCGGCTTCTTGATCATGGTCAACATCGTGTTGCTGGTGGCGGGCAGCTTCATGGAGCCCTCGGCGATTGTGCTGATCCTGGCACCTATCTTCTTCCCGATTGCCATGAAGCTGGGCATCGACCCGATTCACCTGGGCATCGTGATGGTGGTGAACATGGAGATTGGGCTGGTGCACCCACCGGTGGGGTTGAACCTGTTCGTGACATCCGCCGTGACCGGGCTGAGCCTGGGGCAGACCATCCGTGCGGCGCTGCCGTGGCTGATGATCTTGCTGGTGTTCCTGATCATGGTGACCTACCTGCCGTTCATCTCGCTGGCGCTTCCGCACTGGCTCGGTATGTAACCTATACCCCAAACAATGTGGGAGCAGGGGGGGGGGGGGGGGGGGGGGGGGGGGGGGGGGGGGGGGGGGGGGGGGGGGGGGGGGGGGGGGGGGGGGG